>JANMWK010000075.1:0-66704 GCA_031393975.1 Hyphomicrobiales bacterium | reverse complement strand
AGATTTCAGTGAGGAAACCATTATTGTGTTCACCCATCTCAGCTCTGCAGCATCACGCTTTTTATCTTGTCCAGATTATTTGGGTGAATCGTGAGTATCAAACAAGCTATAGATATCGCTTGATATAAACTGGTGCTGCTGTGCAGGATTGAACTGCCGACCTCATCATTACCAATGATGTGCTCTACCACTGAGCTACAGCAGCAACGTTGAGCAGTTGCATACAAAATCAACTGGCGAGCTGCAAGCGCCAATTTTAATTTAGCAACAGAACATAACCGTGAAAAAAATGGTGCCCGAGACCGGAATTGAACCAGTGACACGCGGATTTTCAATCCGCTGCTCTACCAACTGAGCTACTCGGGCATCTAAACAATTTCTTTTTGAGAAAATTGTTGTTTGATCAAGGGCTGTATAAGCAAACTAGTGTCGGCTTGCAACCACTCAAAACACAAAAAGAAACCCCGCGTCAAAGCGGGGTTTCCGAGGACTGAAAACCTTAGATTTTAGAAATATCTACGTCTTTGGTGTCTTTCAGGAACAAGAATCCAATCACCACGGTTATCAACGCAATCACAACGGGATACCAAAGCCCCGCGTAAACATTTCCGGTGAAGGCTACAATCGCCGTGGCGAGCAAAGGCAACATGCCGCCAAACCAGCCATTGCCGATGTGATAGGGCAGCGACATGGAGGTGTAGCGAATAGCCGTAGGGAATAATTCCACCAAGAACGCAGCTATGGGACCGTAAACCATAGTGACATAAATCATCATGACAAACAGAATGGCAATCGCAGCGGGCCAGCTGATTTTAGCTTTATCGGCAAAGCCTGCAGCCACTTCGCTCACCGTGGCTTTGGCGGTGCCATCACCAGCCACATCCACTTTGTCAATGTTGGCGATGTCGGCCAGTTTCTTGGCCGTGATATCAAGGGCCATCCGAGCTTCTGAAATCACGGCTATGGCGTCGGCTGGTTTCTTATCAGTTTGTGCCGCGATCACTTTGTCAGATTGCTCTTTGGTGAGGACAATTTCTGACGTCGCAATTTTCACATGCGGATAACCAGAGTCAGCTAAAGCTTTACTCCATGCGAAAGCTGAGAAGCCCTCCAGCTTGGTGCCATTCACCTCTAATGACGCTGCCGTGCCAGCAGCAGCTTCATTCGATTTAAACGACAAGCCAGATTTAGTCATGAAATCTTTGGCCTTGTCGCAATCACCAAACTTTGACCATGGGCCAACAAACACATTGAAGTGGCACTGGGCCGGATCAACCGTGACAGCAAGCGTGGTCTTTGCAGTATAGTCAGCAAGGTCAGGGTTGACAGCCTTGGCGAGATAACCAAACAGCGGAAAATAAGTGAGCGCGCCGAGAAGACAGCCCGCCAGAATAATTTTCAAGCGGCCAATCCTGTCAGACAGCGAACCAAAAATTACGAAGAAGGGCGTGCCCAACAGAAGCGCAATGCCGACCAAATAATAGGCCGTCATATAATCCACTTTTTGAGTGATGGTGAGGAAGAACAATGCATAGAATTGGCCAGTATACCAAATCACGCCTTGACCCATGGTGGCACCTAAAAGTGCCAGCAGAACTAATTTATTGTTGGGTGATTTTAAAAATGAGTCAGTCAGTGGCGAAGATGAGCCTTTGCCTTCTGACTTCATTTTTTGAAACACCGGTGATTCATTGAGCTTCAACCGAATCCAAATTGAAAAGATTAATAAGAACGCAGAAACGATGAAGGGTATACGCCAGCCCCATGTAGCAAAATCTGCTGCCGCCATATTGGACCGTGCCAAACCAATGACCAGCAGGGATAGGAAGAAACCGATAGTAGCGGTAGTTTGAATCCAACTGGTGAAATAACCGCGTTGGCCATTGGGGGCATGTTCGGCCACATAAGTTGCAGCCCCGCCATACTCACCACCCAGTGCCAAACCTTGCAGCAAGCGCAAGCTGACCAACAGCAAAGGTGCGAACCAGCCAATGCTTGCGAAAGTTGGAAGGAGGCCCACTGCAAAGGTCGCAAAACCCATCACCAACATGGTGACGAGGAATGTATATTTCCGCCCCACGATATCGCCAAGACGGCCAAACACCAAAGCCCCAAATGGCCGTACTAAAAAACCCGCAGCATAGGTTGCGAATGCAGCCAGCAAGGCGGCCGTATCATTTCCCTTTGGAAAAAACAGTGCCGCAAAAAACGGCGCCAAAGTTGCATAGAGATAGAAATCATACCATTCGAAAACGGTACCCGTAGAAGATGCGAAGATGACGAATTTCTCGTCTCTCGACATAGCCGAGCTTGTCGTTGTTGCCATTTGATTGATCCCTCCCAGAAGCGAGTGTTTTGATTGTAACTCAGCTCTTCGACTGATTTCACAATTTCAAGGGAGCACCATAGACGCGTACTGCGCAGAGTGTGCATAGAAAATAGCCTGTGGATTATTCTGCGCCAGAGCTTTCGTCAGGTTCTGATTCAGAAGCCGGAATAACATAATTGCCACCCAACCACCGGTTCAAATCCACCTGCGCGCAGCGCTGGGAACAAAAGGGATGAAATTTCGGCTGCGAAGGTTTTTTGCAGATTGTGCAAGGCTTGCGTGGGTGTAAGACGATGGGGTCAACCATGGCCACCCTCACATCATGTCAGAGGTATGGGTCATCCAGTTATGATAAACTGGAAAACCAGCGCCTTGCAAAAGCGCAACAGTTTCATAAAGCGGCAGTCCAATCACGCCAGAATGTGATCCTGCTAAATAGCGGACAAAGGCTTCGGCTCGGCCTTGAATGGCATAGCCACCCGCTTTGCCGCGCCATTCCTCGCATTTGAGATAAGTTTCAATATCATCGCGTGACAAGCGCTTAAAGCGCACCTTAGTTTCGGAACAGCGCGTGGTTTTCTTACCATCAGGGCCCAGCAAACACACCGCAGAATAAACCCAGTGCGACCGACCAGATAAAAGCGTCAGGCAATCCTTGGCGTCTTGATAGGTTTCAGCCTTTGGCAAAATGCGTCGCCCAAGGCCCACAACCGTGTCGGCAGCCAGAACATAAACACCGTCGCCTAAGGCTTTCACCAACGGAGCGTCTTTAGTTTTGTCAGCTTTGCCCTCGGCCAAGCGAATGGCAAGCCTGCGCGGCGTCTCCCGCTTGAGCGGTGTTTCATCAATATCAGCAGGGTTAAGCAGGTCCGGCGGCAAGCCAATCCGATCAAGCAGAGAAAGCCTGCGCGGTGAAGCACTGGCGAGAACGAGTTTAGTGCGGATTTCAACCAAAATTATTTAAACCGATAGTTGATGCGGCCCTTGGTCAAATCATAGGGCGTCATTTCCACCATCACCCGGTCACCTGCCAGCACGCGGATGCGGTTCTTGCGCATTTTACCAGAGGTATGAGCGATGATCTCGTGCTTGTTGTGGTCTAACAACACACGAAACGTTGCATTGGGCAGAAGTTCGGCAACTGTGCCCTCAAACTCCAGCAGTTCTTCTTTCGCCATTAGGTACCTTTATTATAAGTCAAGTTTCAGCGCACTCAATGGACTGTAATGCGGTTAAAATCAAGCGGGGCTTTCGCTGTTCTAACTTCCTCCGCGCCAATCATCCGCATTGCGCTTAGACGTCTTCCCATGCCATCTAGCGCGCATGGAACCTGACACACCTCATGATTACTGAACTCGGCCATTTTGCTTTATTACTGGCATTGATGACCAGCATCATTCAGGCCACCCTCCCGCTCTATGGCGCACATCGGCAGGACCGCGCGTTGATGCAACTGGCCAGCGTCTGTGGTGTCGCATCATTCTTGCTGGTGGGGCTGGCATTCGCATCGCTGATTTATGCATTTGTGATGGATGATTTTTCGGTAAAGCTGGTCGTCACATCGTCAGAAATTGCCAAACCTCTGATTTACAAAATCACCGGCGTCTGGGCCAATCATGAAGGGTCCATGTTACTCTGGGTTTTGATTCTCGTGATCTTCGCTGCCGCCATAGCGCTGTTCGGAATTAATTTACCTGCCCCGTTGAAGGCCCGCGTGCTGGCCGTGCAGGGCATGATTGCCACGGCCTTCATCGCCTTTCTCGTCTTCACTTCAAACCCCTTCGAGCGCTTGGCCATCGTCCCACCGGATGGCAATGGCATGAACCCACTTTTGCAAGACCCCGGCCTCGCCGCGCACCCTCCCTGCTTGTATCTGGGCTACGTGGGTTTTTCTGTAGCATTCTCTTTTGCGGTGGCCGCTTTGATTGAAGGCAAGGTCGATGCCACGTGGGCGCGTTGGGTGAGGCCGTGGGTGTTGATTGCTTGGTGCTTCCTCACCATGGGCATCACGCTGGGCAGCTTCTGGGCATATTATATTTTGGGTTGGGGTGGCTGGTGGTTTTGGGATCCTGTGGAAAACGTATCCTTTATGCCGTGGCTCGCAGGCACGGCATTATTACATTCAGCATTGGTTGTAGAGCGCCGCCATGCACTGGTGTCGTGGACGATATTGCTGGCCATCCTCACCTTCTCACTCAGCTTGATCGGCACCTTCGTGGTGCGCTCCGGCGTGCTCACCAGCGTCCATAGTTTTGCAACCGACCCCACACGCGGCACCTTTATTCTCATGATCATCATGGTGGCCACGGGTGGAGCTTTGCTGCTGTATGCCTTACGCATCCCCACGGTGCGCCAAGGCGCCCCCTTTGCAGTAATCAGTCGTGAGAGCAGCTTGCTGCTCAACAACGTTTTGCTGGTTGTCGCCGCCGCCACCGTGTTTATCGGCACGTTTTATCCGCTACTGATTGATCTGATCGGCAAAGATAAAATCTCCATAGGTGCACCTTATTATAATCGTACATTCATTCCGCTTTTCATCCCGGTGCTCATTGCCATGGTGATCGGACCATTTTTAAAGTGGAAACGTGATGATCTTGGGCCTGCATTAAAGAAATTAAAATCACCATTGGCAATCGCCGTCATTATCGCATTTGTCGTCGCTGCCTTCTCATTGGGCAATAAAATTCTCACTGCAAGCGCCATTGGTCTAAGTGCGTGGATTGTGCTGGGCTCCTTTTGGGTTTTGGCTAAACGCATCAAATTGGGCACCGTTGCCACGGCGCAATCTTTCGCGATTTTAAGATCCACACCACGGGCTTATTTCGGCTTGCTCTTTGCGCATGTGGGCCTCGGTCTCGTGGTAGGCGCAATCGCCACTGTCACCACCTGGCAGGAAGAAAACATCCTCGCTATGAAGCCCGGTGATCAGACCAGCATCTCAACTTACGGCGTGAAGCTGACAAAGATCGAGCAGGTGCCCGGCCCCAATTACAATGCCGAGCGCGGCACGTTTGAACTCTCATCAGCGGGAAAAACCTTCACCGTTCTCACCGCCGAACGCCGCTTTTATCCGTTGCAACAAAGCCTCTCCAACCAAACCGGCATTCGCACAAATTTGATCTCAAACATTTACATTGCAATGGGCGAAGCTGATCAGAGCGGCGCGTGGACGGTGCGGATCTATTATCATCCACTGGCCCCATGGTTATGGATTGGCGGATTTATCATGGCCTTTGGGGGTTTTGTTTCATTGTCGGATCGCCGCTTCCGCGTGGGGGCCCACGCATGAAACGCTTCGTCATTTTCATTTTTCTCATGATCATGCAAAGCCCCAGTTACGCAGTTCTGCCCACTGAGATTTTGAAAAATCCCGAACTCGAAGCGAGGGCCCGCAGCATCAGTCAAACCCTGCGCTGTCTTGTATGCCAAAACCAATCGATTGATGATTCCGATGCCAGCCTCGCAAAGGATTTGCGCGTGATTGTTCGTGAGCGATTGACGGCAGGCGACAGCGATGACCAAGTGTTCAATTATGTCGTGGCGCGTTATGGCAATTTTGTTTTGCTGCAGCCCCCAGTGCAATCCGACACGCTCATTCTTTGGGCTGCTCCTTTTGTACTGCTGCTTCTGGCATTAGGTTTGGCCATCAAATATCTGCGCAAGCAACCACCTTTGGAAGGTCAAACATGATGTTCTGGCTATTAATGATGATGCTGTGCAGCGCCACAGCCGTGGCGATGATTGTACCATTGATCCGGCGCTTGGATGCCTCACAATCAAGTGATAAAAACACCTTCGCAATCTATCAAGATCAGTTGCAGGAAATTGACCGGGATCTGCTGGCGGGCACCATTAACGCGCCCGAAGCAGCAGCCACCAAAATCGAAATCCAGCGCCGCATGGTGCAGGCCCAGAAAAATATCGTGGCAGGAAATCCCATATCGTCAAATCACCGCAATATATTCGCAGTGTTGACGACGGGCCTCGTGATCATCGGCGGCATTTTACTCTATGGGCACCTGGGTCATCCTGATCAGATTCAAACTGCTGCATCTGTGGCTGCGCCGCAAGTTGATGCGATGATCAAAAAAATTCAGGCTCATTTAAAAGACGCTCCCAATGATGCCGAAGGCTGGCGCGTGTTGGGCTTGGCGCATTTTAATGTGCAGAATTACAAAGACTCTGCCTCGGCCTATGCCAAGGCGCTGTCGCTCGACCCGCAAAACACCACTTATAAATCAGCCTATGCTGAAACCTTGGTAATGCTGGCCCAAGGCAATGTGACACCGGAAGCCAAGATGCTTTTTGCCGAGATTCTCGCCAAAGACCCAAAAGAGGCGCGGGCCCGATTCTATGATGCCACGGCACAAGAACAAGCGGGCGATCAGGCGGGTGCCCTCATAAAATGGCAAGCCCTTTTGGCCGATGCCCCAGCAGATGCAGCGTGGCGCGAGGCTGTTCAGCAGCGCGTTACAAACCTAAAACCAATCGCTCCGCAAATCTCCGCCGATCAAAAAGCCCAAGTGCAAAGCCTGAGTCCCGCGGATCAAAACGCCATGATCGCCAGCATGGTAGAAAGACTGGCAGCCAAACTCGCAGCTAATCCAGACAATGTTGAAGGCTGGATCAATCTGATGAAGGCCTACACGGTGCTGACCCAGCCCGACAAAGCCAAAGAAGCCATGACCAGAGCCTTGGCGGTCTTCTCCAATGACGCCTTTAAGAAAGCCCAAATCACAGCCACTGCGACGGAATTGGGTTTGAACTAACATCTGCGTTGCAGCGCGGCACAAAGCCGCGACTCTGCGTTCATCTTAAAGCGTATAGAGACCATGAAGTTTAGGAGCTGTTTGACGTGGATTTTGAATCGTTCTTTTCAACAAAGCTGGAAGAGTTGAAGCAAGAAGGTCGCTACCGGGTGTTCATGGACCTCGAGCGCCAAGTGGGACAATTCCCCAAAGCTAAGCGCCATGTGAATGGGTCCACACAAGACATCACCATCTGGTGCTCCAATGATTACCTCGGCATGGGCCAAAACCCCGCCGTGCTCAAAGCCATGCATGAAGCTTTGGATAAATGTGGCGCAGGCGCAGGCGGCACCCGCAACATTTCCGGCACCAACCATTACCACGTTGAACTTGAACGCGAACTGGCAGCGCTTCACGGCAAGGAAGCCGCCTTGCTTTTCAATTCAGGCTACATGTCAAACTGGACCACACTTTCCACTCTCGCCGCTGGCCTGCCGGGTGCCATTGTGTTTTCTGATGCTGGCAATCATGCCTCGATGATCGAAGGCATTCGCCACAGCAAAGCTGAAAAGATAATATTCAAACACAATGACATCAAAGACCTTGAGAAACATTTGAAAGCGGCAGATCCCGCCCGCCCGAAAATCATTGCTTTTGAGTCAGTCTATTCCATGGATGGCGACTTTGGCCGCATCGTAGAAATTTGCGATCTTGCGGACCGCTATGGTGCCATGACCTATCTGGATGAGGTGCACGGCGTGGGTCTCTACGGCGAACATGGTGGTGGCCTGGCCGAACGCGAAGGCCTGATGCACCGCCTCACCATTATTGAAGGCACTTTGGCCAAAGCTTACGGTGTGGTCGGTGGTTACATCGCGGGCTCGGCTGCCTTGTGTGATTACATCAGGAGTTATGCGTCAGGATTTATTTTCTCGTCAGCCTTGCCGCCCGCTGTTGCAGCAGGTGCCACCGCCGCCATCAGGCATTTGAAAGCCAGCGAGTTTGAACGCGCCCAACTGCGTCGCAATGTGACCATGGTGAAAGCGGGCCTCGACCGCTTAGGCATCCCTCACATGCCCAATGACAGCCACATTGTGCCCGTGCTGGTGGGCGATGCCGCAAAGTGCAAATGGATCAGCGATTATCTGCTCGATCATCACGGCATTTACATTCAGCCGATTAACTACCCCACCGTGCCCCGTGGCACCGAGCGCCTGCGCATCACCCCAACGCCACTTCATAGCGAGCAGGATATTAATGCGCTATTGCAAAGCTTGGATGGCTTATGGAAGCAATGTGCGCTCAGCCGAGCAGTCGCTTAACCGCTTGCATCAAAGACCGTGGCGCATTACATCTGTGAAAATAACAGCTTAAAGGCTCATCATGTTAAATCCGTTTATTTGGCTCTTGTTTCAACTGATCGACATCTATTTCTACATTGTCTTGGCCACAGTGATTATCAGTTGGTTGGCCGCGTTTAACATCATCAATTTTGGCAATCCTTATGTGCGCCAGATTAATAACGTGCTGCGTCAACTCACCGAGCCGGTGCTTGCCCCCATTCGCCGAATTTTACCAAATTTAGGCGGCTTGGATTTTTCGCCCGTTGTTGTGTTGCTCGGCTTGCAGTTCATCAAGCGTCTGATCTTGTCTTATGTCTTAGGTTCCATGTAACAAGATGAAAAAGTGCCTAGCACTTTTCTTGCTCGCAAGTTCTGCCCACGCCGAAACTATCACCAGCGCCTATTCCGATTTTGATATTGCAAAGTGCAAAACAATTTCCGTATCCGAAGAGGATGGTGGTGGCACTTGGAAATGCAAAGGCATCAAAGGCTATGATGTAATTTATTCCGAAGGCGATTTGCGCGGCACGGTGGGCTTTGGCACGCATGCCGCAGATCAATGCACTTCTCACCAATCTTTCGGCCATTTCAATTCGCCAGGATCCAAAATCGAATGGCGCATGGAAAAAGGCGAACCCTTGGCCACCATCATGCGCTGGTTCACTGATAATGGCGAACCGGATGGCAAACAAAATTGGCTGGTGGTGACCAAACTCAACGGCAGGGATGCATGTCGCACTGCGTTGATAGACACCAAATATCCCAATGCAAATGTCATAGCGCAGCAAAAAGCTGACAGCGCGAAGAACTTTAACTGTAAAAAAGATCTGCCCGAAGTGGTGGCCAGCACCGTGATAAAGGCTGATGAGATTGTGTCGGGAACACCCTGCAGCCCATAAGAAAAAACCCTCATTCACTTTTCAGCAAATGAGGGTTCCTAATTTTTAAGCCACCGCGTCGGCTTCTTTAGCGCGGCTCATGCGCTTACGTTCATTCGGATCCAGATAGATCTTGCGCAGGCGAATGGACTTTGGCGTGATTTCCACCAACTCATCTTCACCCACATAAGCCAGCGCTTTTTCCAGCGACATCTTGATCGGCGGTGTCAACACCACGGCCTCATCCTTGCCGGAGGCGCGCACGTTGGTGAGTTTTTTGCCTTTGATCACGTTGAGTTCAAGATCATTGCCACGCGTATGTTCGCCAATGATCATGCCAGCATAAACCTTGGTGCCATGTTCGATGAACATCGGGCCACGGTCCTGCAGGTTGAAAATGGCATAGGCCACGGCATCGCCATCCGAGTTTGAAAGCAAGGCCCCGGTGTGACGGCTTGGAATTTCACCCACATGCGGCGCGTAGGCATGGAACAGGCGGTTCATGATGGCCGTGCCCCGCGTGTCCGACATCAACTCGCCTTGATAACCGATGAGGCCGCGCGTTGGAGCGTGGAATACTATGCGTTGGCGGCCTTGGCCTGATGGGCGCATGTCGCGCATTTCAGCGCGGCGTTCGGAAAGCTTTTGCACCACGATGCCAGTATATTCTTCGTCAACGTCAACAACAACTTCTTCGATGGGCTCCAGCTTTTCGCCGGTCGCTTCATCCATCTTGAACACCACGCGAGGCCTGCCCACGGTGAGCTCAAAGCCTTCACGGCGCATGGTTTCGATGAGAATGCCAAGCTGCAATTCACCACGGCCCGCAACTTCAAACGCGTCAGTTTCAGTTTCCGAAGCCGTCACCTTCAAAGCCACGTTGCCTTCGGCTTCGCGCAAAAGACGGTCGCGGATGACACGCGATTGAACCTTGTCACCTTCTTTGCCGGCCAAGGGTCCATCATTGATGCGGAATGTCATCGTCAAAGTTGGCGGATCAATCGGCTGGGCTTGAATGGCTTCGGTGACTGCAGGGTCACAAATGGTGTCGGCCACCGTCGTGGTCACAAGGCCACTGATTGCTATGATGTCGCCAGCGAATGCTTCCTCAACGGGAATGCGCTCCAAACCACGGAACGACAGCACTTTTGAAACACGGCCCGTTTCCACAACAGTGCCATCGCGCGCCAAAGACTTGACCGCTTGGTTGGTTTTGACCGAGCCCGAACGAATGCGGCCAGTCAAAACACGGCCAAGAAATGGGTTCGCTTCAATCGTCGTCACCAGCAAACGGAACGGGCCAGGCTCAATAACCGGCGGCTTGAAATGGCTGACGATCACATCAAACAAGGCAGACATGTCATCGGCCTGTTTTTCTGGCGTCACACTCATCCAGCCCTGCTTGGCTGAACCATAAATGATCGGGAAATCAAGTTGCTCGTCGGTGGCTTCCAAAGCCGCAAACAAGTCGAACACTTCATTCACAACTTCAACATGGCGACCATCTGGACGGTCAATTTTATTGATCAAAACAATTGGCTTCAAACCAATCTTCAAGGCCTTTTGGAGAACGAACTTGGTCTGCGGCATGGGGCCTTCGGCAGCGTCCACCAAAAGCACGGCACCATCGACCATGTTCAGAATACGTTCCACTTCGCCGCCAAAATCGGCGTGGCCCGGCGTATCAACAATATTAATGCGGGTGTCTTTCCAGTTCAGCGAAGTGACCTTCGCCAAAATGGTAATGCCGCGCTCACGTTCCAGATCATTGGAATCCATGGCCCGTTCAGCCACTTTCTGGTTCTCACGGAAAGACCCCGATTGCGCGAGCAAGCGGTCAATCAGTGTCGTTTTGCCGTGGTCTACGTGGGCAATAATCGCAATATTGCGCAAATTCATGAAGCGCCAACTCTCATTAAGCGTGAAGGAATGGGCGCCACTTAGCATGTGCAGCATGGATTAGCAAAATTTAGTTTTGCAGCCCCATAAAGCTATCAAAAGCCGCAAAAAATGTGGCCCTAATCGTAGTGTTCTCCATTAGAATTTCATGCCGCGAACCTTCAATCGTCAATAAAGTAAAGCCGGCGGTATTTTCTACAAATCGCCGAATTTCCAAATTGGAGACCACACGGTCTTGTCCTGCTAAAACGATCATAGTCGGGCACGTGAGTCCCTTTGACTTCGGCCATTTGTGTAAAGCGTCGAGACTTTGCATCACCGCCCGCAACCAACCATAAGTCGCACCACCCACGCCAAGTTCCGGATGCGCCTCTAAGGTCGTCATATCGCGGTTCCAGCGCACTCTGTCTGAGGTCAGCGGATTATTCGGAAACTCCGCTCGCTTCATGGGACCGCGCCCATAGCCCGGCAGATAGGCCCAACTGAGTCCCAAGAGTTTCGCCCCCAATGTTAAAACCCGCACTGCTGGCAAAGGCCATTTGCCAAAATGCAAACCCAAAAGAGGTGCACAAAGGACGGCGCGCTTAAACCAGCGTTGATCACGCAAGGCCCGGAGCAAAATATTACCGCCCGTCGAATGCGCCATGGCATAGAAAGGTTCAGGAAAATCCAAGCGCCGCGCTAACCCTACAATCGCTTCTAAATCGCGATCATAATTTTTGAAACTTTTTACATACCCACGCATCGGATCAGAAAGTTGCCGCTGTGAACCACCCTGCCCACGCCAATCAAAGCTCACCACAGCAAAGCCGCGTTGCACCATATCATTGATGGTTTCGAAATAGCGTTCGATATATTCTGCTCGCCCATTTAAAATAAAGAGGGTGGCCTTGGCTCGGGTCTGCCGTGCTGTAAAGGCACGCAGATGCACCCCATCTGATGTTGTTACATCATGGCACACGCCACCTTCTGGCAGACGGTTTTCAGGCGTGGGATAAAGCTTCATAAACAGAGGTTTATAGCCGAACTCTAATGATAACAAGAGCAGCTACACTTATAGCTTCTTAACCGCCGTCAACTCACCGCTGGCTGAACTCACCTGAATTTCAAAATTACTCCCGCCGCGTACGGCCCCGTAAACATAAGTTCCACCGCTACAGCTCTTGGTCGTCACGCCCGAAAAACCATAGCCTGAAACAATTGCAGCGCCCTTGCTGCAATCAATAGACTTAGCGGGTGTATCCGTTTGGTAGCGCTTGCCGATTGAAGCCACCTGCCCCGTTGCTACCGGCCTTTGCGCCACTGGAGCCTTAATTGGAGGAGTAGGAACAATGGATTCAGGTACCGCAGCTTGCGTTACAATTTTCTTTTTCGGCTTCAGCACACGGGGGCGGTAGGACGGAGTTTTCACCTGTGGTTCATAATAAGTTTGATCATACTGCCGCAATTGCTTCTTGTGATGCATCTGCCGCATGTAAAGATCATATTGTTCTTGATTGAACTGATCCTGCGCATAGACATCTTGTTCAACGGGAACGTCACTATAAATATCGCTGGATGGCACATCCTGTTGCCACCAGAATAAGCGTCGCGCCTCGGCTGGCGTACCCGCCAAAACCAAACCCATAAAAGCCACGCCCGCCAACCTTATGTACATTTTAGATCAACCCTAATATCTGATCGTCAAAACTTGCCAATAAATCATAGCCAAATAACGGCATGATTGAGGCAGAGGAACAATAATTCCTCTGCCCACAATGATACTAGTAAATCGGGCGAACTGAAATAATGTTGCCAGAATAACTGACTTTCACGCGGAAGTAATCACCGTGACGCATCGCTTTATAACCATAAGTTGGAGCGCTGCAATCATAAGCGCGCACATTGCGGAAACCAGCTTCACGAACCGCATTGCGGCCTTCGTCACAGCTCACGCCATAATCAATTGGGGCATTATAAACAGGCCCGTAGTTATGGTAGTAATGATGACGATAACGTGGCTCAAACACCGGATAATCACCTGGATAGCCATATCCATAGCCATATCCAGAGTCAAAACCACCAAAGCCGAAACCGACAGAAACGCTCGTATCAGCTTTTGCAGCGGTTGAAGCAAATGATATGGCTGATGCAACTGCAGCAACCGCGATAAGGGATTTTACTAACATGACATTCTCCATAATTTATGATCAGTGCCACCCACCGATCTTTGATGAAATACTTCTAGACCCTCCAACTTGAATGAAACCCCAAGGCTTCGTTCATCTACCGTTCATGTAAATTACAAACGCTCTTGAAAGCCAAAAAACCCTCACTATCTCTCGTGCTGTGGATGCCATTCCGGGTCCATGACGTAAAAGTCTGTATTGCTTCAAGGAGAATATGACATGTTAGACTACGCACCCCTCTATCGTTCTTCCATTGGTTTTGACCGCTTGTTCCGCATGCTGGATGAGGCCGCTTCTGTGGAAACCAATTCCTATCCGCCCTATAATATTGAGCGATTGGGTGAGGATGAATACCGCATCACCATGGCGATCGCTGGCTTTAGCCCAAATGATGTGAACATTGAAGCTAAAGGCAACACTCTCACTGTCACGGGCAAGAAAGCCGATAAGCAAGGCAACCCCGCTGAAGTGCTACATCAAGGCATTGCGGCCCGTGGATTTGAACGCCGCTTCCAGCTCGCCGATCATGTCGAAGTGAAAGGTGCTGATATGGATAATGGCCTGCTTCACATTGCGCTAAAGCGTGAAGTGCCAGAAGCTTTGAAGCCCCGCCAGATTCCAATAGGCAATGGCGTCACAAAGCTGAAGTCCATTGAGACAAACAAGGCCGCTTAATCTATTTAAAACGCGAAGGCGCGAGAGTCGCTCGCGCCTTTTTCAATTTGGCAACTTCAATGCCCACCCAAAGCATAAAGGCCAATGCTAAAACTATTGAAATGGCGGCTGCAATGTAGATGGCAGAAAGGCCATAGGCCTTGGCGATGAAACCCAAAACAATGGGAAGCAAAATACGCGGCGGGCCAGAAATTGCTGCCACTAAACCCAAAGCAGCAGCCCGACTTTCAGGCGCCAAGCTTGCGGCCAAGGAAAACAGGCTAGGAAACACCAAGGCCAAGCCTGCGCCCACAGTGGCAAAAGCAATGACCGAAATTAAAAAGCCGGGAGCCAAGCTTAAAGTGACAAGACCTGGCATTGCCACCAAGAAGGATGTTATGACGATGGGCACATCGCCAAAATTTTGTCGCAAGCGATCACCAGCATACCGCATCGTGCCGCTGCATAGGCCGTAAAACGCAGCGCCCAAACCGGAATATGCGGCAAGTTCGGGCCGCACCAGCGCCAGCATTTGGCCTGACCATTGAATGCACGTAATCTCACAAGCCACATCTAACCCAATAACAGCACCAATCAGGATCAGGGCTTTGCGTGGCAATGCGGCTGGTTTTGGTTTTTGCGCTTCCGCCTCGTGATCACGTTTGGGAATGGCATCCGCCACCGCCCAGAAGGCAAGAGCCACCAGCGGCAAGGGCGGAAAAATGGCCCAGATTGCCCCATAATTTACTGACACGTAGCTCCCAACTAAACTGAACACGCCAAGCGAATAAAGCACGGCACCATGAAATGCCGACAGAATGGGGCGGCCCGCGTCGTGTTCCACGCTGGAGCCTTCGGCATTCATAAAGAGATCAAGCACGCCCAGCGCCAAATTTATGACAATCATCGCCAAAGCAAAACTGAAAACAGACTGAACACTTTGGCTGAAAATCAGCCCAGCAAATGCGCAAGGTAAAACGAAAAGCAAAACCGTGCGGTGGCCATAGCGGCGGTTAATTTGACCGCCCAATCCCATCATGCCAACATTCATCAAAGTACCAAGTGCGGCAAGCAATCCAAAAGCGAAAACGCCAACACCCGATTGATCACGCAGCACTGGAATTGATCCTATATTGCTGCCAACCAAAGCACCAAAAGCGATGAATGTGAAAGTTACAGCTTGGCGCGGCGTGAAGATGGATTTATCAGCCACGGCCCACCAAAGGCATCTTAGTGGCCATCACGGTCATGGTGAGCACATTAGACTCAAGCGGCAGCGAAGCCATGAACACCACCGATCGTGCCACGTCTTCCACATCCATCGTGGGTTCAGGTTTCACACTGCCATCAGCTTGTGGAACGCCACCGCTCATCCGGGCCGTCATCGCGGAGGCGGCATTGCCGATATCAATCTGCCCGCAGGCAATATTATATTTGCGGCCATCAAGAGAGGTTGATTTAGTCAATCCGGTGATCGCATGTTTGGTCGAAGTATATGGCGACGAATTGGGCCGTGGTGCCTGTGATGAAATCGAACCATTGTTAATAATGCGCCCGCCAACAGGTTGCTGCGCCTTCATCATTTTAAATGCTTCCTGCGTGCACAAAAACGGCCCCGTGAGATTGACACTCACCACCGCTTGCCATTGCTCAAATGTGAGGTCTTCCAACATGACGGAGCCGGGCGCGCCGGTGCCTGCATTGTTAAACAACACATCAAGACGACCAAATTTTTGCTTCGTTGCAGCAAACAAAGCAGCCACCGATTGAGGGTCAGACACATCAGTTGAAACACAAAGTGTCTCACCATCCAAAGTCTTGGCCACGTCTTGCAACGCATCCAACCTGCGCCCCGCCAATACTACGGCATAGCCCGCTTTGCTCAAAGCAATCACACACGCCTTACCAATGCCAGACCCTGCACCTGTAACCAAAGCAACTTTCATTCTAATTCCCCTTTGCAACCATCCCAGCCGAAACCAATTTGCCAGCCGCTTCCTTCACAGCAGCGGCACTCATGCCTGGTTTGAAAATGCTGGAGCCTATGCCAAAACCGGAGGCCCCCGCCGCCAACCAATCGCCCATATTATCCGGCGTCACACCACCCACGGCATAAATTTTCACGTTCTTAGGCAGCACCGCTTTCCAAGCTTTAATCACTGCGGGGCTTGCCGCCTCGGCTGGAAACAATTTGAGATGTGTAGCACCGGCTCGAATGGCCGAAAATGCTTCCGTGGGTGTGAAAACACCCGGCAGCGGAACCATTCCAAGCTCAATAGCGCGAGCGATTGTCACCTCATTGCAATCAGGAGAAACTGAAATCTCGCCACCTGAAGCCTTCACCCCATTCACATCCTGAACGCTCAGCACGGTGCCTGCGCCCACAATCATGCGGCCCGCAAAAGCTTTCGATATTTTCTCGATCGACACAAAGGGTTGTGGTGAATTCAACGGAACTTCCACCACGCGAACGCCTGCATCATAAAGCGCGGTGGAAATCTCCACCACTTCATCGGGTGTCACCCCCCGCAAAATAGCAACTATGCCACACGCATCCAAAGCTTCGTCTAAAGTCATCAAATCACTCCTGCCTCTCGCGCCACCACGGCTTCACCTTTAATTACAGCCAATGGATCACCCATCACCGCATTAAGCCCAGCATGAGTCATAGCTCGCACATAACGTGCCCCGATGCTTGCGGATGCAAGAATCAAATATTTAGCCGCCCTGTCATTATTCAAAGTGGCATGAGCCACTTCAGTGCCAATCACAATCCCAGATAAGTACGAGGCCAGTTGCTCCCCTTGCATATCGTTGAACAAGCCAAGTGTGCGTGTCGAAAATATCAAATGCAAAAATCCAGCAGGATCAGCCAGAGCTTTATCAACGCCTTTCAGAAATACTGCCTCCTCATCACTATCAGTTGTCATCAACCGACCCAGAATTGAGTGATTGCGCAACAAGGCAAAAACTTCGCCTGTCATATAGGATGAAAAGCCAATGATACTATTGCCGGCTAAATCAATCCATTTGCTGTGGGTGCCGGGCGCCACAAAATGATGGGCTCCGGTATCGAGCGATCCAAACACTTGCGTCTCTTCGCCTCGCATCACATCGTGGCCAATACTGAGGCTTTTAAAATGCATCCCCGTGATGAAATGAATGCTGCGCCCAGAAGCGGTTTTATGAACATGTACGCTCTTTGCCAAATCTGAAAGCCCGGCTGGACATTCTGCATAAGGCAGTTCAACCCAGCCTTGCCTGCTGGTGATCATGCCGGACGCCACCACCGGCAAAGCTTTATCCCAACTGCCAATATGGCTTTCCAGCACCGCCTCAAAGCCCTGATCTTTAACAGCAAGAATGCCCTCAGGGCTGGCGAATTGATCTTTCACCGCGCCATCGGCACCCACCAAATAAGCCCTGAATGCTGTGGTGCCCCAATCCAGCGCAATAAAAGGTTTGTGCATTACAACGCCTTCACACCACCCGGTTTGAAACTCTGCTTCATAGTTTTGAGAGGATTGCGCAATGCCGCACCAAAGGGCTTGGCTTCAATCTCAAACACATCGCCATCTTCTGTTGCAATGCCATCAGCAATGCTGAGTGTCGCCGTGCCAAAGAAATGAATATGCACATCACCGGGAATGCGAAACGCATCATACTTAAAATGATGATATTCCAAATTCGCAATCGTGTGGCTCATATTGCCTTCGCCTGTGAGAAAGGGTTTTTCCCAAATGGTTTTGCCTTTGCGCAAAATGCGGCTCATGCCCTCAATACTTGAAGGAATAGCACCTGTAAGCATTTCAGGCCCAATTGAACAATGGCGCAATTTGGAATGGGCCAACAACAAATAGTTCTGCCTCTCAGTCACATGGTCTGAATACTCATTGCCGATAGCAAAACCCAAACGAACCGGTTTTCCCTTGGCATCAATCATATAAAGTCCGGCCAATTCTGGCTCCTCGCCACCGTCCAAAGCAAATGATGGTTTTGGCAAAGCCGCACCTGGGGCCACAAGCCAGCGGCCATCCCCTTTATAAAACCATTCGGGCTGCACACCAGCTTGGCCCTTGGCAGGTTTACCGCCTTCAAGGCCTGCTTTGAACATGCGCAGAGAATCCGTGAGTGCTGCCTCACCATCCAATTTCTTGTGCATAGAATCCCGTGCTGAGGCCGATCCTAAATGTGTGAGGCCTGTGCCTGTAATAATACAATGCGCCGCATCATCATGGGTGAGCGGTGGCAGCACACGTTTTTCCTTGAGGGCTGCTGCATAATCCTCAGTTGTAGCGGTGGCCAAATTATTGGCTGTGGCGCTCAGGCTCTTGCCATCTGTCAAAGCAAGCGTCGCAAGCTCAGTCATGCGCGTGGCCCGTTTCAATTTGATAATCTTGCCGCCACCCACGAGGCCAACTGCGCGTTTATTTTTTGCATCGATAAATTGTATGAGGTTCATGTTCCAAGCTCCCATTGATTTATCATACAATTAACCGCCAAAGCGATGCTTGGCAAAGCCTTTCACTTGTGGATCAAAACAAAATACACCGCCTTGCAGGGGATATTGTTTCAAAACATCCGCCGCCACATGCGCACGCGACGAAGTTACATAAATTACATCCAAACCTGCTCCCCCAAAGCAAACGCAAGTAGGCCGTGAGGCTGGCATGGAAACGATGCGGTCAATCCGGCCTTTGGGGTCAATCCGCAAAACGCAAGAACCTTCCCACCGCGCACTCCAAATAAAGCCTTCCGCATCCATGGTAGCCCCATCCGGATAGCCATGGTCTTTCGTGTCATTGTGAACGCGGCGGTTGCTCAATTCTCCCGAGGTCAAATCAAAATCAAAAGCCCAAATAATTTGCGCCCGCGAATCTGAAAAATAGAAAATCGTGTTGTCGGGCGACCAGCACGGCCCATTGGAAACGCCAACATCATCCATCATCAAGTGTGATGAACCATCTTTCTCGACCCGATAAAGCGCACCAGAGTTGCGGGTGATGTCGAGATCTTCACCAGTTGGGCCAATATTTTGCTGCATGGTGCCAAACCAAAAGCGGCCACCCGCATCCGCAGCACCATCATTGCCGCGATTGCCTTCGCGGTTTTCGGGTTGTGCAAAATCCGTCAATGCACCCGTCATCGGACGAAAAACATAAAGCCCGTGTTCACCACCCACCAGCAACGTGCCGTCAGCCCACAGCGCCATTGCAGTCAGAATAACATTGAACTGCCAACTGCGATGTGCGCCCGTTGCAGGATTAAGAGTATGAATGCGAGACGGCAACGCAATATCCAGCCACCATAAAGATTGCGTTTTCGAATCCCACATGCAGCCTTCGCCAAGGCGATCATTTGATTGTGCAATGCAGGTTATGGGTATGGGGCGCATCATTGAACCTTTTGAATGATGCGCCCTCCTAACGTGTTATTAAACCGTGCGCAAATACCACTCAAAATCGCGGATGGTGGGTTCGGCAAAGAACCGGTCGGCCTCCACTTCTTTCAATGTGGCATAGGTATCGACGAATTCTTTGCCAAAATAATCCTTGAGAATTGAGGCGCGGAAAAACGCGTCAATAGCCTCGAACCAATTGCCTGGAATGTGTTTGGCACGGCGTTCATAGCCATTACCAGTGATGGGTGCACCGGGATCAATTTTTTCGGTAATGCCATAATGCATGCCTGCCAGAATAGCGCCCATGACCAGATAAGGATTGGCATCCGCACCCGACGGGCGATGTTCAATGCGGCAGGAATTGGCATTGCCTGCAGGCACGCGCAAAGCCACCGTGCGGTTGTTGATGCCCCAGTTGGCTGCAACCGGCGCATAAGACGAGCGCCGGAAGCGGCGATAAGAATTGGCATTGGGCGCAAAAATCAACATCGATTCAGCCATGGTCACTTTCAAGCCACCAATCGCATTGAGCAGCAATTCGTTCTGGGTTGGGTCATCAGCGGCAAATAGGTTGTTGCCCGCTTCATCGCCAAGGCTCACATGAATATGCATGCCACTGCCCGTCCATTCCGAATACGGCTTGGCCATGAATGTGGCGCAAAGCCCGTGTTTCTCAGCCGTGGCTTTGATCAGGCGCTTCAACATGATGCCCTCGTCACACGCATCCAGAATATCCGTCCGGTGCCGCAGCACAATTTCCATCTGGCCGGGGCCATATTCAGAAATCAAAGTCTTTGCGGGTAAATCTTGAATTTCACAGAAAGCATAGAGGTCTTTGAAGAACGGCGCAAAATCATCGGTGTCTTGCAAGTGATAGGCCTGATGGTGCTTGGGGCGATGTTCGTTGATCAACGCTTTTGGTGATACTGGCACACCTTCAAGCGCACTCTTGCGGTCCATCAGATAAAACTCAAGTTCAACAGCGCCCACCGGATTCATATTCAACTCTTCCTTGAAGCGCTTCACAATGCGCCGCAGCGCATTGCGCGGATCAGCATAATGCGGAACCCCGTCAAGATCATGAACGTGTGCTGTATATTGCGCCGTGGGCTCATCTAACCATGGCACCCGCACAAAAGTGCCGGGCACCGGCCATAAAATAAGATCACGGTCACCTTCATCAAACACCAGTCCGGTTTCGGGAACATCCTGCCCCGTCACATCCAATACCAATGCAGATATGGGGATGAACCGACCGTCATTCCACGCGGGGATTACTTCATCGCGGCGCAGAACTTTGCCTCGGATCACACCGCACATGTCAGTCCAGATCACCTGCACTGAAACAATATCAAGGTTGGCCTCAAGAAATCTTTGCGCTTCGGCTCCAAGCTTTGGCGTTACGATAGGCATTTTTAGTCTCCAATTTTAAATCAGCTCTGAAATGCAATGATCGAGTTCATTGATCAGTATACTGACGTCTTTCTCACGTGTCGCAGGACAGATGAGCATCATATTATGGAACGGCGTGATCACCACACCACGGTTTAAGAGATAGTGATGCGCTGCAGCGTCGATGGGCTGGTGAACCATTTTCGAAGCTTCAAACCCATTGCGGGGTGGGGCTTTGCAACACATAAATTCCACGCGGGCTCCCACGCGGGTCACATGCCATGGCAAATCATATTTGATGATTACTTCTGCAATTCCCCGTTCCAGCCTGCGCGCCAGAACGATAAGGGAAGCAAAAGTCTCCTCAGTAAAAAATTCTTTCAACACGGCGTTGATCAAAGCCAGTTGAATGCGCGAACCCGAAAGCGTGGTGCCAATGCCAGAACGGCCATCACCACGTTTTTTCAAGTAATCGTGAATGCGCGAAGCCACATCTGCGCTGAAACCATAAACCGCCGCCGGAATCCCACCAGCAATAGGTTTACCAAACACCAGTCCATCCGGCTGCAAACCATAAGAATATCCGCGAGGCCCTGATGACAACGTATGCGTCTCATCAAAAATCAACAGAGTGCCAGTTTTAATCGTCAGTGCACGGAGCGTTTCAAGGTACCCCGCATCCGGCAGCACCATGCCCACATTGGTCATGATAGGTTCAGCCAAAACACAAGCCACATCACGATCGTTCAATGCCGCCTCAAGGGCCGCCACATCGTTAAACTCAACCACTTTGGTGTGCAGCGTCAGGTCACGCGGCTCCCCCACCAAACCAGCCACCAAGGTCACAACACCATTATCAGCCGTGACAAACGTATCATCCACACAGCCATGATAACAGTGATTGAAAACCAGAATCTTAGAACGCCCGGTCACGGCTCGGCACCAGCGCAACACAGCACGGTTGGCATCAGAGGCAGTGGCCGTCACCTGCCAGAATGGCAGTCCAAACCTGTCTGCCAGCAACTCACCCACTTCAACCGCATCAGGCGAAGGCAGCATTGTGGTGAACCCGTTATGTGCCTCACGCGCCAAAACATCTGCCACCACTTTAGGCGCATGGCCAAACATGGCCCCAGTGTCACCTAAACAAAAATCGGAATAGTCATGACCATCAACATCGGTCAGTGTGGCGCCCTGCGCCTTTTCTACAAACAGCGGAAATGGCAATCCCCAATCCACCATCCAATGCATGGGAACTCCACGCAGCCAGTTTTGGGAAGCCTTCACGGAGAGCGCCTGAGATTTGGGGTTGCGTTGGACGAAGCGTTGATTCTCACGCTCCAACATGGCCGTAATGGCACTGTCCGTTATTTTTGACTTCACAATGGCCTTGCACGTTATTGATGATGGGCTTGCTTCTAGCTGCCCGCCATGGCTAAACCAACCCCCAAGCTTCGCACTGCAACATAAGGGGTTAATATGAGCCGCATCGCCTATGTAAATGGACACTATTTGCCAGAGACCGACGCCAAGGTTTCCATCTTCGATCGGGGCTTTCTATTCGCCGATGGCGTCTATGAAGTCACCCCCGTGGTGAACGGCAAACTGGTCGATCACGATGCCCATAACGAGCGCTTGGACAGGTCCTTACGCGAACTGCAAATGGCCTGGCCCTGCACAAAGGAAGAATTAACCACGGTCCACTCTGAACTCATCGCCCGCAACAGCCTTAAGGAAGGTATAATTTACATGCAGGTGACACGCGGCGTGGCCGACCGCATGTTCAACTTTCCAAAGGATATAAAATCGTCGCTCGTCGCTTTCCCGCAAGTGATGAATCTGGTCGATAACCCCAACGCCAAAACCGGCGTGAAAGTGGTGACAACCCCAGACATTAGATGGCTGCGGCGAGACATAAAATCCATCATGCTTCTGGCTCCTGTGCTGGGCAAGCAGGAGGCCTATGAAAAGGGCGCCGCCGAAGGCTGGATGGTGGAAGATGGTTACGTGACAGAAGGCACATCTTCGAACGCCTATATCGTCGTCGGCAACAAAATCATCACAAGACCATTGAGCAACCGAATCCTAGCAGGCTGCACCAGACGCGCCCTCTTCCGCCTATCAAAGGAGCACAACGTGGAAATTGAAGAACGCTTGTTTACACCAGAGGAAGCCTACAAAGCCGACGAAGCGTTTTTGACATCAGCCTCCCAATTCGTAATGCCCATCACTGAGATTGATGGCCATAGAATAGGCGGCGGCCAAGTGGGGCCCGTAGTGCGGAAGTTGAGGGAGTTGTTCTTGGAAGAGGCGACTGCGTAACGATTATTAGCCTTCTCCCGTTGGTTTTTACCAATGGGAGAACGTGCCCGAAAGGCGGATGAAGTCCCTTAGTTCGACAACCCGGTCACAACATCCCCCCGCTCCGCCCCAGCGAACCCAAAAACATAATCGCCCCCATAAAGGCCACTACCAGTCCGCCGCTTAATCGCAAACCATTGACGATCACCGACAATCTTCGGCTGTCCCCGCCGGCAAATTTCAGTGCGAAATTCTTGCCGTAAACAGTGATCGTGGAAATCATCGCCACGGTGAGGAACACGCCGAAGCCCATGGCCAAAGTGGAGACGACGCCGGCCCAATAGAGCCCCAGCGCATTGGCGGAAAGCAAAACCAAAATCGCTCCCGTGCACGGACGAAGGCCCACAGCGATTGAAAGTGTGAGTGCTTTTTTAAGCGACCAGTCCGCCCCGCGAACCTCTTGTGGTGTGGGCGCATGGGCATGGCCGCAATTGGCATCATGCACATGTCCTTGATCAAAATGCGGGTTGACGATTTCAAATTTAATTTCAGATATGGGTTTCTTAAACCAGCCACGGGTGGCCAAATAAATCATGTAGAGCCCAAGCGCACTGATCATCGCATAACTGGCCGATTCCAAATAGCTTGTAATGTCGCGCACCACAGCGCCCACGCTGGCCACGAGCAACAACAGAACACTTACCACAGTAATCGCTGTCAGCGCCTGAAACAGCGAGCTTAAAAATGCCACCAAAAGCCCGCGCTTCAAATCATTTTCAGTGGCCAGCAACCAAGACGAAATCACCACCTTGCCATGGCCGGGGCCAGCGGCATGAAACACCCCGTAACCAAAACCCAGCACCAGCAATGTCCATGCGGCACCAACCGATGAGCCTGATTTCAAAACCCGCAAGGAAGAATTGATCGTGCCGTAAAAAACCTGCTGCTGGTCCCGCGCCCACAACACCGGATCTTCCCAGAATGAGGTGATGATTATGTTGCCATTGGCATCGCGTGGTTGCACCAGAAGCTGGCGTTTTTTGATCACCATATTGGGCGCAGCTTCTGGCGTTGCTTGAGCCTGCACGGGCGCTGCCACAGCGAACATCAATAAAATAAAAACAGCAACGCGAATTATGATTTGCATGTCAAAACCACAGGCTGCGCAAACAACGCCCCAAAATCTTCGCCATTTTCTGGCTTCCAAGATTTGTCTTTGGTGGCCAGCATTGCCAGCGTGGTGTTTAACTCAGCGTCGGTTGGCACAGGCTTCAAAACATAAGCGCATTTCGCTGGCATGCCATCCTGCATGCCAACGGGATCATCTTTATTGTAGTCAAACGCGATAAAAAATTCAGGATCATAAATTTTATAGGAGAAATCATTTTTATATGGATCATAGGGTATTTTAAGTGGCACTTGAAAATGCAACTGCAATTTCTTGCCATTGTAAGTCTGCCCCGCATTGGTGGGCGGTGCCGTTTCCAGAAATTGGTCTCCCGCTTTCATGAACACAAAATACTTATAGTCCTTCAGTGAATCCAGATTTTCTTTCGTAAGAGGCTCCAGCTCTGCCTGGCTATATTCACCATCATGATTGGTGTCCATGCCGTCCAGCGCCTCGGTCGCGTAAGCATCATCAAAGGTCCACTCGACATCAACCCCAGTAATTTTTCCGTCAGCTGTAAATACAAGATCGCTGTGCATGTTCACCCACACATGTGGATGCGCTGACGCCATTGCAGGCCATGCTATCAGGAACAATATGGAATATTTAAGCACTATTCACCCCTCAAATCTCAAAGATGAATGATGCAATATTGCGGCAAAAGAGTGAAGCTCTAACCGCCTAAACAATCTTTAAGGTTTTTGGTCACGTCCCGCAGCAATTCAAAATAGGCTAGCCTGCCAGGAGTGAGTTTGGCACCAATGGGATCAAGCACGCCGAGTTTGGCCTTGCTTCCTTCTGTGACAACAGAAACAGCAGCATCAGAAAATTGTGGCTCACGAAATGCGCAAACGGCGTTGCTCGATTTAATCTTGTTTCGAATCTCTTCCAGTCGCGCAGCAGAAGGGGGCGTGGCCGTGTAATCTGAAATGCTGCCGACAGCGTTTATGCCAAAGCGGCGTTCAAAATATTGGTAAGCATCATGAAACACAATGAAGGGCTTGCCTTTGACGGGGTCCAGCGTGGATTTTATTTCAGTTTCAAGCGCATCTAACGCAGCGATTTCTTTGGCCGCATTGGCATTATATGTGGGGGCGTTGGCAGCATCAGCTTGTGAAAGCGCTGCAGCAATGGCTGTGGTCATGGCTTTGGCGTTTTCAGGATCGAGCCATATATGCGGGTCTACGGTGTTGCCCGTGGCTGGTTCATCGCCGTCCACGTCCCAGGTGCCCCCTTCGCGAATGAGATGCTTGATCACACCGTGCGCCAGATTGAGTTTTACAAAGGTCTTGCCATTCACGGCATCCGTGCCGCTGATTTCCCCCAGCTTCACTTCAAGATTATCGCCAATGATAAACACCAGATCAGCATGGCCAAGATCGGCAATCTGTTGAGGCGAGTAACTCGCTTGATGCTCAGAGTTCACACCCTTCAACAAAATTTCTGGCTCGGCTACGCCGTACATCACACCAGACACGAGGCTGTGCAGCGGCACGATTGAAGCCACAACTTTGGGTGCAGCGAATGCGGAAATGCCGGTTGTTAACAACAAAGCAACAGTGAATATCGTTCTGATCATAGTTTGTCCTCGATATGTAATGTTATAATATAACATAAAAACAAATGTCAAGCTTTTGTGACCCCAGCGACGAACAGTTGCATTGCTTGTGATTTAGCGAGCTGGCATGAAAATGCCATGGCTATCGATGTTTCAATTGGCGCTGCCGCCCTTGCAGGGGTGATCAGCTTTCTCAGTCCCTGCGTCCTTCCGCTGGTGCCGCCCTATCTGGTTTTTATCAGTGGCATTTCGCTGGATGATTTGAAATCAACTGAAAGTGAAAAAACAGCCGATAATTATAATCGCGTTTTAATAGCTTCATTGTTTTTTGTTCTGGGCTTCACGACAGTTTTTGTAACACTGGGCGCAACAGCCTCTTATTTCGGCCAAGTGGTGCGCTCGCAATTGCCACTGCTCTCCCAGCTTGCCGGCGTTCTCATTATTATTATGGGATTGCATTTTTTGGGTGTGTTTAAACTCGCCTTCCTCAGCCGCGAGGTGCGTTATCATCAAGATAAAAAACCCCTCGGCTTACTGGGAGCCTATGCTGTGGGCTTGGCCTTTGCATTTGGCTGGACCCCCTGCATCGGGCCCGTGCTTGCTGCCATTCTCTCCATCGCCGCCAGTACTGAAAGTGTGACTAAGGGTGCATCCCTGCTCGCGGTTTATTCACTGGGCCTTGGCATACCTTTCATGATTGCTGCGGCCAGTGTGAATGTGTTTCTGGGTTTCTTCGCAAAGTTTAAATCCAAACTCGGCCTCATCGAAAAAGCCATGGGTGTATTGCTGGTGGTGACGGGGGTCATGTTCCTCACCGGCACCATGCAAACCCTGTCCTACTGGCTGATTCAAAATTTCCCTAGCCTTGGCTCAATAGGCTGATTATTGTCCCCGTCATGGCGGGCGATCTTTTTAAAAAACTGGAAGGCATTCAAGCCTGTGTGTTTGACGCTTACGGCACGTTGTTTAATGTGGCGACCCCGGTTGAAAAATTAGCCAGCACCATCGGCGATAAAGCACCAGAAATCGCGCAGCTCTGGCGGCAAAAACAATTGGAATATACATGGTTGCGCAGCCTCATGGGCACCCACGCCGATTTCTGGACCGTAACCCGTGATGCCCTGGACTATGTTTTAGAGTTTCACAACATCACTGAACCTGATCTCGCTGATGAGCTGATGACACTCTATTTGAAACTCGATGCTTATGAGGACGTGGCCGCAGCTTTGCACGCTATTCGCGCCAAGGGAAAACGCTGCGCCATTCTGTCAAATGGCAGTCCATCAATGTTAGAGTCCGCCGTGCGTCATGCTGGTTTAGAGAAGATATTTGAACACGTGATTTCCGTCGAAGATGTGGGTATTTATAAGCCCAGCCGGAGGGTATATCGCTTGGCCATGCAAAAACTGGGCATTCAGGATGCACCATCCATTTGCTTCATCTCGGCCAACGCATGGGACGCTCAAGCTGCCGCACAATTTGGGTTTCAAGCG
This sequence comes from Hyphomicrobiales bacterium, assembly GCA_031393975.1. GTDB lineage: Bacteria > Pseudomonadota > Alphaproteobacteria > Rhizobiales > Aestuariivirgaceae > Aestuariivirga. The sequence goes on along the minus strand of JANMWK010000075.1, from coordinate 39,372 downwards.
GTGCGCCTCACCAGGCAAACCAGCTTCAATGATCGCATTCCTGGAAAACCAGCCGCCACCATCAATAGTCTGGGCAAGCTGCTCGAGCTGGTTTAAAACGGCCACAATATTTATCACATAAAATATAGAGTTGGGCACGTTCAGCCCCCATGGCGTGGCGGGAACATCACTAAGCTTGACCCTTGGCACCTTGCATTTCGATATTACGGGCACAAACCTCCAAGCAATAGCAGACCACTCAATAACGTCAGGTTCGATCACTGGCTTTTCACTGGTCGGTAACGCCCAAACCGTCATCACCATGACGGGCCTTACCCTGGCAACTTCAACTGACATGCAAACCCTGATCACAGGTTCGGTGGGGGCTGACCCCTAGGGTGAAAATTTCAAGGTTTTGTTCGAGCAGGCACCGGTGTTGATTTTCTCGATGGCGGAACAGGTCGCGACTTTATCGACTACTATGGCGATGTTCGCGCAGTCGGCATCAATACTAATTCAAGCACCAACTCCCAAAGCGTTGCGCAAGTAAACGCAGACCTTTACTATTACGGAGTATAAACGCAGTTCACTGCTTTAAGACAATGCTGCTCATCAGGCGCTGTTCATTGTAATCGCCGGTACCGCTGCCTGCTGCAAACCACATGCCTTGATACGTCACTCCAGCCGTCATGTTCGGGTTCACTTTCCAATCAAGGCCCAGCTTGGCGGTGCTGGTCATGTCCGTCGTCGATCCAATATTTTGCAAAGCAACGGACGTCCCAATCAACAGGTCAACATTTTCGCGCAGCGCTTGCGTGAGGTTGACACTTGTTGTCCAATTTTTGCTGGCGGAAACATTTTTTGATGCCACATCGTCTAACGATAAGCCTGTTGTGGCCAAAATCGTCGTGATGGTGGTTGGGCGCCAAGTCACATTGCCAGTTATGCCAACGGCGTTGGCCGTGTTTAACGCAGCGTCATCATAGCTGCGGCGCAAATAAGTCAGCGCCATATCACCGGTCCAAATCGGGCCACCATCGAAGGTCACACCCGCAGACAGAGCAAGCCCTTGCGAGTCACGCTTTTGCAAATTGCGGTCCAATGTTTGGTCATGGAAACGCGGCGTATAGGCGGCTTCAACAAAGGGGCGAAGCGGCGCATTGGAATATCCTAGCACGCCGCGCAAGCTCAGCCTCGGCTCCCAATAATTGCGGTCTGCATTTTTTTCCGTGCCACCGCCCACCAAAGCCACATCATCGTAAATCCCACGCACCAAACCTAATTGAGCCGTAGTTTCCAGCCCGCCAAAATCATGGGTGAGGCCTGCTGATGTTGTAAAACTATAATCGCGCCGCGCCCTTGCTGCTGTCTTTGGCACTTGGCTGTTTTCGGTGCCGGTTTCATTCAAAACATAACTGGCTTTGAAATCAGCATGAGTGGTGCGGCGAATATCGAGGCGAAAAGCGGTCTCGGCAGCCCCAGTCAACGTTGATAAATCATCTTCATTTTTGAAGCGTTGCCAATCTGCGGTGGCAGAACCGGTCCAGCTGTGGCGTGACCAATCACTTTCAAACCGCAAAGTCGGCCTCAAATTAATGCCCATATCAGCTTTTTTAGTTGTGGCGGATTTGGCGGCATTCGACGAAATGACAGTACCGATTTCCAGCGACGGGAACAACCGAAGCCCCCCCGCATTAACACCAATTGCCGCATAAGGGTCAGGTTTTGCACCTTTTTTGGGAATACGAACCGGCTCATCTTGCGCAGTTGGGATGCTGTTCATTACCGTAAGCACCGGCGCATTTGCCTCTTGGCCATAAGCAAGATTGGCACTGCTAACAAGCAGTGCCACCGCAAACACACCACGCATGGTTCTCAACAGACGCAAAAAAGTAAACTCCACTCAAATTGCACCCTGCCAAAACATGGTTAATGGAGTCTTTCACGAGACTTTCCCTTTCTTCTCAGCTTGTTCTATTATGAATCTATGAAAACCCAATTCCCCCCTGCTCAGCAGCGTGCAAAATGGCGCGCCTCTGCCACCCGTGCTCTTGAAATCGAACGCGATGGGTTGGCAAGCTTAGCTGCGGCCAGCGCCGAGGCTTTAGGTGAAGCAATAGCCGACGCAGTGGCTGTAATCATTAACGCGCAAGGCCGGGTGATAGTTTCCGGCATCGGAAAATCGGGCCATGTCGGCCGCAAAATCGCATCCACATTAGCCAGCACCGGAACCCCCGCCAGTTTCGTGCACCCTGCTGAAGCCAGCCACGGTGATTTGGGCATGATCACCCAACAAGATGTGGTGATCATTTTGTCGAACTCCGGCGAGTCCGCTGAACTGCGCGATATGCTGGATTATACGCAACGCTTCTCCGTGCCACTGATCGCCATGTGTTCAAGACCCGAAAGCGCATTGGCCAAAGCCGCAGATATCGTGTTGCTCACCCCGCAAGCACAAGAAGCCTGCCCCATTGGCATGGCACCCACCACATCCACGTTGCTGCAATTGGCCTTAGGCGACGCGCTCGCCATTGCGCTGCTCGAAGATAAAGGCTTCACGCCCCAAAATTTCCGCGAGTTTCACCCCGGAGGCAATCTGGGCGCGCAACTGAAACACGTGTCAGACGTGATGCACAGGGGTGCGGCGCTGCCACTGGTTCAAACAGGTTCAGCCATGAGCGAAGCGCTGGTTGTCATGTCGAGCAAGTCATTTGGCTGTATCGGAGTGATTGGCAATGCGGGAAACCTCATCGGCATTATCACCGATGGCGATCTGCGTCGCCACATGAGCCCTGCATTGTTGCAACAGCGCGTCGATGACATTATGACAGGTGACCCAAAAACTATAACGCCCGACATGCTGGCCAGTGAAGCGCTGGAGCGCTTGAATGCCGTAAAAATTACATCCGTCTTTGTCGTTGAAAACGACAAACCCACAGGCCTTGTCCATATCCATGACCTGTTGCGCATTGGTGTGGGTTAGGAAACCCTTATAACCCCTAACCTCAGTCCATGCACCGAGGTGACCTTTACGCGTGACCCCACAGCCGCGTCTTCGCCATCCACATCCCACAGCGCATCTTCAACTTTAATTTTACCGCTGCCATTCACAATGGCTTTGTCCAATATGAATGTGCGGCCGACAAAACCAGTATGCTTTTGGTTGAGATGCGGGCTTTCGGATTTTACATTCCGACTGGCCATCACAAAACGCCATGACGCCAGCACCGAAATAAAACTCAGCGCGGCAAAGCTAAAAACCTCACCCACCCAGCCCCAATGAAAAGCGATATCAACCAGTGCCGTGAGTGCTGCTGCAAAGGCCAGCCACAACATGAAAAATCCGGGCACGGCCATTTCTGCAATCAGCAAAAGCCCCGCAACAATCCACCAAAAATAAGGCCCAACGACGGGGAAAAGTTGTTCCATGTGCAGCCCTTATTTCTTCTTCGGCGCGTCAGAATTGCCAAAAGCTTCCTTAGCAATTTCTGCAATGCCACCGATCGAACCCAAAATCGAAGTGGCATCGACGGGCAACATGAGAACTTTTTGATTGGGCGCAGAAGCCAAAGCCTCCAGCGCTTTCACATAATTATTGGCCACAAAATAATTAATTGCCTGCACATTGCCTTTTGAAATTGCATCACTCACCAATTGTGTGGCTTTGGCTTCAGCTTCAGCACTGCGCTCCCGCGCTTCGGCTTCACGGAAGGCCGCTTCCTTGCGACCTTCAGCTTGCAGCATGATCGATTGTTTTTCGCCTTCAGCTTTCAAAATTGCGGCACTGCGATGGCCTTCTGCTTCCAGAATATTAGCGCGCTTATCGCGTTCGGCTTTCATCTGGCGACCCATCGATTCCACCAAATCACGCGGCGGGTTAATGTCTTTAATTTCAATGCGCGTCATCTTCACGCCCCAGCCTTGCGTGGCCTGATCCACTACACCCAAAAGCTTGTGATTAATCTCATCACGTTGTGAGAGCAGATGATCAAGCTCCATTGAGCCCATCACCGTTCGAATCTGAGTCATCACCATATTGAGAATAGCATTTTCCAATTCCGAAACTTCATAGGAAGCCTTAGCGGCATCCAGCACTTGATAAAATGCCACGCCATCGACAGTGACCATCGCATTGTCGCGCGTGATCACCTCTTGTGAGGGCACCTGCAAGACCCGCTCCATCATGTTGAGCTTATGACCAACCCGGTCTATAAAGGGCGTGATCAAGCCAAGACCAGGGTGCAGGGTGCGCGTGTAACGCCCAAACCGCTCCACAGTGTAATTATAGCCCTGCGGCACCATGCGAATGGCGCGCAGCAAGTAAAACACCACCACCGCCAGAAATACGATGACGAAAATACCAATGCCGTCAAAACCCATGATTCGACTTCCTTTTCCAACTAAATTAGGATCCTTACGGCAAAATACAAGGAGTGTCAAGGTTTTATTTCATAAAATATCTTTTAATTCCTGATTTGCCAGTAAAGTAAGAAGTTTTATCGAAGCCGGGCTGTCATTCAGGCAGGGCACAACTGAAAAATTCACTCCGCCCTTCTCGTGAAAAGTTTCAGCCAAGCCAATCGCCAACTCTTCAAGCGTCTCAACACAATCAGAAGCAAAACCAGGCGAAATCATGACAAGATTTTTGAAGCCTTGCGCTGGCAAGCTCTCCACAGTGTCTTGTGCATATGGCTTCAACCACTCTGCGGCACCAAAGCGTGATTGAAAAACAATCTGCGCAAAATCAGATGAAAGCCCCAGTTTCTGCCGCACCAAACGTGCCGTCTTTTGGCAATGGCAATGATAGGGGTCCCCCCTATCGAGATATTCGCGTGGCAAACCATGAAACGCGATGAGAATGCGATCGGGCTTCCAGCTCAATGCAGCCAAATGATCTTTCAGGCTTGTTGCAATCGCATCAATATAAGCCGGATGATCAAAGTAAGGCGGCACCGTGCGAATAGCGGGCTGCCAGCGCATAGCCTTCAAAGCATCATAGGCCTTATCAAGCGCGGTAGCCGTGGTCGCAGCGCTATATTGTGGATAAAGTGGAAACAGCACAATGCGGTCGCACCCCTGCATTTGCAAAGCTTCCAATCGTTGGCTCACAGGGGGCTTGCCATAACGCATCGCCCAATCCACAATCACTTTTTTTTGCTCAAAAAAAGCAGCGGCCACTTTCTCAGCCTGTCCGCGTGTGAAAGTCTTGAGCGGCGACTCGCCTAGCTCTTTGTTCCAAATTTTTTCATAGGCATGGCCACTTTTAGTAGGCCGGAAACTCAGAATAACCACATTGAGGATCAGCCACCACAACACACGGTTCACTTCGATCACGCGGCGATCAGACAGGAATTCCTTGAGATAACGCCGCATTGACCAATAGTCGGTGCCTTCGGGCGTGCCTAAATTCATGAGCAACAGACCCACTTTACGGGGCAGAATCGGAGGATGACTAGGCGGCAGATCTATTTCAGACATTTGTTTTCCAATTCAGAACAGTGCTATTTTACGCAACCCACATTTACGAGGTCACATCACTTCAAAAATAACATATAATCCCAATGATTCGTGGGATGCGGCTGACCTATGTTAGAAAAACACTTGCTATATCACGAGCCAGAGCCGGGGCTGCTTTGGAACGTTGACATCGACTACAATACGGCTTTTGGACATCGGCAGTTGCAAGAAACAATGCGACCCTTGCCAGTCTTGGTGCTTTTTCATTTCATCGCCGCCCTATCAATTCATGCAATCGCTTCCGATACCATGTCAAGCATGGTCTTGGCCCTGTGGCAGTTATCGGTTTTGATAGCGGGTGGTGCATTTCTAATTATTTTTTTCAAGTGGAATTCTGGAAATCAAAAAAATCTACTGCTCAACAGAACTTCAAAGCAATTTTTAGCAGCAGCCATTTTTTTATCTTTAGTGTGGTCTGTGCCACCAATAATTTTTTGCAAATTCCTAACCGAAGGCTCGAGCTTCATCATGCTGGGCATCGTTCTTGCGATGATGTCGATGGGGATCGTAACTTTGTTGCGCATCCCCGCCAGCGCCATCATCTACACCTCATTTCTTTCGGTTGTTATCAGCAGAAGTGTCTATTTAAGCCTTTCTGACCACAAGCTGATCGGAACCGTTATCTGCTTGGTGTTTGGAGCGGCACTGGTGGCAATGATTGTGGTGCTACATCAAGAGTTTCGACGCACCATAGAAATTGAAAATGCGCGCCAGAAGCAAAACCAAACGATAAAACTTTTGTTGAATGATTTTGAACGCGAAACCAGAAATTGGCTTTGGGAAACCAATCAGCGCGGAGAACTCACCTATCATTCTCCAAGTTTAAATTCATTCTTAGGACTGCCAAATGCGAGCCTGCTCGGTCATAATCTTCTGATAGCTCTTGCGCCCACATTTGAAGAAAAATCTTTGGAGCAACTCGCTCACCACATCGCCGAACACCGCGATATTGTAAATTTAGTTTTGAAATCCACCACCAATGCTCGCTCCAATTATTGGCAAATATCGGCGCGTTCAAAGTTTGATGATAACGGAATTTTTCAAGGTTACGACGGCGTAAGCCGCGATATCACACAACAGCACATGGCCGAGATAGAAGTTCGCACCGCCAAGGAAACCGCAGAACAAGCAAGCTCGGCCAAATCACAATTTCTGGCCGTCATTAGCCACGAACTGAGAACGCCGATTAACGCCATCGTCGGCTTCAGCGAAGTGCTGAACGACAGCCATAACCAAAGCCTGTCGTCAGTCAATCGCAAAGCCTATCTCGACACCATTCTGGAAAGTGCCAAACAATTGCAAGGCCTGATCAATGATATTCTTGATGCAACCCGTGTTGAACGCGGCGCATTGCACATGGCAGATCAAGACATTGATGTCGCTGAACTCATTGAGGCTTCCACAAAGATCTGCCGCGACCAAGCTACCAAATCCGATATCTCGATTATTGCGCGGGTCCAAGAAGATGTAAATTTAACCGGCGACCTGACAAGGTTAAAACAGGTCCTCGTCAATCTTTTGACCAATGCCATAAAATTTTCACCAGCCAAAACTATCATCAACATCGATATGAAGCATGGGCGCGATAATCAATTGATCATTGCCATTCGTGATGCAGGCATCGGCATCAGTCCAGAAGACGCTGAACGCGTTTTTGAACCCTTCGTGCAACTTGATGAAGGCAGCACCCGGCGCTTTGGCGGTGTGGGACTGGGCCTCTCGATTGCCAGACGCATTGCCAGGTTGCATGGTGGCGATGTAACATTAAAAGGCTCCGAAGGAATTGGCACCGAAGCCTGCCTGGTGATACCTGCGGCACGGTTGCGCTGGCCAAGTTCTCGGTCCAAAGAATCATTGCAGTCTAATGTTGCAGCCTAGGTCAAATCTCGGCAGACTACTCTCATGAGTATATCGCGCAAAATTCCAGCATTCATGGGCACTCATTCTGCCCGCACTGCAGCAAATGCCCATGTGGCCGTGTTTGGTGCCCCCCATGGAACGCCCTACAAAACGATCAATAACCGCATCCACACCAAAGCCGCCGATAGTTTCAGGATGGCCTTGAAAGGTGACGCCGAATGGGTCGATCATTGGGACTATGATTTTGATGGCCCGCTTTTGCCAGACCCCACATTTAAGGCGGTGGATTTAGGCAACCTCCCAACAAAATCTTCGGATGGTGCTGGCAATCGTCAAAAAATAGAATTGATCACGCGCAAAATCCTCAGCGCTGGCGCAGTGCCCATGATGTTTGGCGGCGATGACTCAACCCCCATCCCCTTCATCAAAGCCTTTTCCGGTGGGCCACCAATTACGATCTTACAAATTGATGCCCATATCGATTGGCGCGAAGAACGCTACAAAGAACGCTACGGATTTTCCAGCACCATGCGCCGCGCCTCTGAGCAACCTCACGTTTGGCGCATCGTGCAAGCGGGGGCCCGCGGCATTGGCAGTGCACGGCCAGAGGAAGTAAAAATAGCCCAAGAGTGGGGTGCGCATATTGTACCCGGCGAGCATATTCACCAGCATGGTATTGAAAGCCTAATACAGCACATCGAACCCGATTCAGATTGCCTGATTGCTCTAGATCTCGATGTACTCGATTCATCTGTCATGCCTGCCGTAGCCTACCCTTCACCGGGTGGATTGAGTTTCTTGCAAGTCACCAGTCTCATCGCCGCCGTGGCTGCTAAAGCGCGCATCGCCGGATTTGCCATGGTCGAATTTGTGCCCGCCCGCGATTTAAATGGCACGGCCGCTGTCACCGCCGCCCGCATAGCGACCCATGTTTTGGCACGGATCGCCCGTCAGACAAAACCCAAATGACACCAAGTTATGCTGAAGCTCGAAAAGTCTGGATGCGCATTGGTCTTCTCTCATTTGGTGGACCTGCCGGACAAATAGCCCTCATTCACCGCGAAGTGATTGATGAGCGCCAATGGATCGACGAGAAAGAATTTCTCCATGCCTTGAATTTTTGTATGTTGCTTCCCGGTCCTGAGGCCATGCAACTGGCCACCTATATTGGCTGGAAACTGCATGGCCTCAAAGGCGGCCTAACAGCAGGTCTCCTGTTTGTTTTGCCCGGTGCGCTGACAATACTCATGCTCTCGCTTCTCTATGCCACGCTCGGAAAATTACCGCTGGTCGAAGGATTGTTCTGGGGCGTCAAAGCCGCCGTTCTCGTCATCGTTTTAGAAGCACTTTTGCGGGTTGCAAAAAAGGCCCTCAAAGGGAATTTGGATTGGGCCATAGCTGGTTTTTCGTTTGTGGCTTTATTTTGTTTTGGTTTACCATTTCCGTTGGTCATAGCAGTGGCCGCAGCCATTGGCATTTTCTTTCCATCCAAAATGAAGTCGCAAAATTCAGTATCGACACAATTTCCAAGCTGGAAAATGACATTGAGGACCATCGCAATTTGGCTCGTCATTTGGTTTGCACCACTGCTCGTGCTCAATATGATATACGGTAATTCGCAAATCTATCCGGCACTGTCGGTGTTCTTTTCAAAACTTTCTGTTGTCACCTTTGGCGGCGCTTACGCCGTGCTTTCCTATATGGGTCAAGATGTAGTCGAACTGCACCACTGGCTCACAACAGCCGAGATGATGGACGGTTTAGGATTAGCTGAAACCACCCCGGGGCCGCTCATACTTGTCGGACAATTTGTAGGCTTCACCGCTGCCGCTAAAGCGCAAGGCAACCTGTGGGCGGGATTATTTGGCAGCGTTATATTCTTGTGGATGACATTTGTGCCTTGCTTCCTGTGGATTTTTGCGGGGGCCCCCTATGTAGTCCATCTCCAAAATATGCCGCGCATTGCTTCAGCCCTTTCGCGCATCACGGCCGCAGTCGCAGGCGTCATTCTTAATCTCGCCATTTGGTTTGGTCTACACGTGTTGTTCTCAACCGTTTCGCGCCTGCAAGGCTCTATTCCACTCTGGTGGCCTGATTTCAGCACTTTCGACGCCGCTGCCTTTTGTGTTTCTATCATTGCAGGGCTTGCATTGCTCTATTACAAAATTGGAATCCCTAAAACCCTAGCAATCGCTGCCCTATTGGGCGTAATCTGGAAACTCGTCTTACCGCTACTTTGAAAGCCACAACCATGTTGAATGCTCTGCCACTGGTCGGCCTGCCCGCTGACACTTATGAGAATTCTGGTTTTTTATTCCATTCACTCGGTGATAAATATGTGCGCGCCTTGGCGGAAGTCTCACAGGTTCTGCCCGTCATGATCCCCTCGATGATCGACGTTCTGAACCTCGATGCTTTGCTCGATCACTTCGACGGCATTTTAATGACCGGTGCGGTATCAAACGTGCATCCGCCTCATTATGGCGAAAAAGCATCGACCGATCACGAGCCCTATGACCATAACCGTGATGGGACCACATTAAAACTCATCCGCGCTGTGATTGATCGCGGCATTCCCCTTTTCTGCATCTGCCGTGGCTTTCAAGAATTGAACGTGGTGATGGGAGGAAGTCTAGAAGCAGAATTACAACGTGGATCAGGCAGGCTAGATCATCGCGCCTCAAAATCTGATGACACCGATGTGCGCTATGGACCACGCCATGCGTTGACGATCACCAAAGGTGGTTTTCTCAATCGCATCTTGGGCAAGAATGAAACCACGGTGAACTCCATTCATCGTCAGGGTGTGAAAACCCTTGGCGAGGGTTTGAATGTGGAAGCTGCAGCACCCGATGGCATTATTGAAGCTGTTTCAGTGAAAGGGGCCAAGACTTTCGCCTTCGGAACCCAATGGCACCCTGAATATAAAGCCGCTCAAAACCCTGACTCGGTCAAACTTTTCGGCGCCTTTGGTGACGCGGTGCGGGCCCACGCCCGGCAGCGCAATGAAATTTACCGTGGGGTAAGCCGCAGCGCTTAAAACGCAGCCTTTATTATTGCAGTTTCAATTTCAACGGTCTTTTTATCAGGCTTTAAATCTTTCAAAATTGACGACAGATCATTGCTGGCATTCCAATTCAGAAAACCATTATGGCTGGCCACCACTTCTTGCAGCACCTGCCTGAAGGCCGGTCCTAAATCATCGCGCTCCAATGCAAAGGCCACATTAGCAGCGAGAAAACCAAGCTTATCCCCACAGTCATAAGTTTTACCTGCAAAACGCAAACCATGAAATGCTTGTGTCTGCATCAGATTGATCATCGCATCTGTAATCTGGATTTCACCACCAGCACCTGGCCCTTGCTTTTCAATCTCAGCAAAAATTTCCGGCTGCAAAATATAGCGGCCGGAAATAATTAAATTTGAAGGGGCCTCAGCGCGGGATGGTTTTTCAACCATCGCTGCGATGGTGAAATGATTGTCCTGCCAATCCATCGGCGCCACCACACCATAACGATGCACTTGGTCCCACGGGGCTTCTTCAACCGCAATCACATTGCCGCCTTCACGCTCATGATAAACCGCAACCATCTGCGCCAAGCATCCGGGTGTGCCCTTGATAATCATATCGGGCAACAAGACCGCAAAAGGTTCATGGCCCACCAAATGGCGCGCGCACCAAATGGCATGACCCAAACCTAAAGGTTCTTGCTGGCGCGTAAAACTAGTTTCGCCCGCAGCCGGTAAATCTTGTTCGAGAGTTTCCAGTTGAATCGATTTACCCCGTTTGCGCAATGTCGATTCAAGCTCATATTGCTTATCGAAATGGTCCTCGATTACACTTTTATTGCGACCGGTTACAAATATGAGATGCTCAATGCCTGCCTCACGTGCCTCTTCCACCACAATTTGGATGAGCGGCTTATCAACCACCGTGAGCATTTCTTTGGGCATGGCTTTAGTGGCCGGCAAAAACCGCGTGCCTAATCCGGCGACTGGAAAAACAGCTTTTTTGATGGGTCTAATCATTTAATGAAACCTTAACTATGGCAATGGGGAGTTGCATCGGCAAATGTCTAAGTAATTCACTTTAAACTAAAAGGTTCCATATTGATATTTCATTAAAATTTGGAGACGGCAATGGCGGTATTGGTAACAGGCGGAGCAGGTTATATCGGCAGCCACATGGTTTTGGCTTTGACAGATGCAGGCCATGATGTTGTCGTGCTGGATAACCTCACCACCGGATTTGCTTGGGCTATTGCTCCGCAAGCAAAATTGATCAAAGGCGATATTGGTGATGAAGCACTGGTCGAAAAGATTATCAAAGACCATCAAGTCAACGCCGTCATCCATTTTGCAGGCTCCATTGTGGTGCCGGATTCCATCGCTGATCCACTCGGATATTACCTCAACAACACTGTAAAATCGCGTGCTTTAATGACTGCTGTTGTCAAATCCGGTGTTAAGAATTTCATTTTTTCTTCCACAGCAGCTGTCTATGGCAACCCACTCACACAACCGGTTTTTGAATCTGAAAAACCGGCCCCAATTTCACCTTATGGCACCTCCAAATTAATGACGGAGCTGATGCTTCACGATTCTCACGTGGCTTATGGTTTGAATTATGTGGCTCTGCGTTATTTCAATGTGGCAGGCGCCGATCCTAAAGGCCGTTCTGGCCAATCCAGCCCACGCGCCACGCATCTTATAAAAGTGGCCTGCCAAACCGTGCTGGGTCAACGCGCATCCATGGATGTCTTCGGAAGCGATTACCCAACCCCCGATGGCACTTGCCTTCGCGATTATATTCACGTGAGTGATTTAATCTCCGCTCATATGGATGCACTGGCCTATTTGCGGCGGGGTGGTGAAAGCGGCATATTCAATTGTGGTTATAGCAAAGGTTACTCCGTGCTTGAGGTTATAAAGGCGGTTGAAAAAGCAGCGGGTCGTGCCGTCAATTACAAAATGGTTCCTCGTCGCGCCGGAGATCCAGCGGCCATTGTAGCTGGTGCCGATCGCGCCCGTGAAATTCTGGGCTGGAAGCCCCAATATGCCGATCTTGATTTTATTGTCGCCTCGGCTCTGGCTTGGGAACACCACTTAGAAAGGCGCAATGCGGCCTAAACCCCACCACAATTAGCAGTCTAATCTTTCCCCTGATAAACAGGTGCCATCACGATTCGTGGGGCAACTTCAGGAGATTTGAATGCGACATAAACTGGCTGTGGCTCTTCTGGCTTTTTCAATCTTCACGCCCATGCAAGCTTTTGCTGATGCGAAATTTGAAGCCTTCATTCAAACCTTGTGGCCCGATGTGAAAGCCGCTGGCATTTCGCGTGACCTTTTCGACAAGGCTTTCGCAGGGATAACCGAACCTGATCCTGCCGTGCTTAAGCTCGCCAACACGCAGCCAGAATTCACAACCTCAACATCTGATTATTTAGGCAAGGCCGTCACCCAAATCCGCATCGATACTGGCAAATCAATGCTCGCCGCCAATGGTCCATTGCTCGCCGCCATCGAAAATAAATATGGCGTGGATCGCTACGTGTTATTGGGCATCTGGGGTATGGAATCCAACTTTGGCAAAGACGAAGGCTCCATGAGTGTCATGCGCTCACTGGCCACGTTAATTTATTCCGGCACCAAAAAAGACTATGCGCGCACGCAACTTATCTCGGCCTTCAACATTCTAAAACGCGGTGCGCGATCAGCAGAAAATTTCACCGGCTCTTGGGCCGCCGCCATGGGCCACACGCAATTCATCCCGTCATCCTATATTTCTTATGCAGTCGATTGGACCGGTGATGGCAAGAAAGACATTTGGGGCTCAAAAGAAGATGCTCTGGCCTCCACCGCAAACTACCTTGCAAAAGCCGGTTGGAAATCAGATCGGCCTTGGGGCTGGGAAGTCAATTTGCCTGCAGGCTTTGATCGCGGACTAATCGGTCGCACCCATTGGCGGCCCGTGTCTGAATGGATGAAACTGGGCATCACGCCTGCTAGTGCAAAATCATTTAACGCGCAAAGTGCCTCAGCCTTTGTGGTCATTCCCCAAGGCATTAACGGCCCGGTGTTTCTGGTCACGCAAAACTTCATGGCCATCATGGACTACAATCAATCCCATTCTTATGCCTTGGCCGTGGGCCATTTGGGCGATCGCATTAGGGGCATGGCTCCTATCCAAGCCGCATGGCCGGATGCATCGGTGGATATTTCTGTGCCGCAACGCAAAGAGCTGCAACGCTTGCTCAACGCACGTGGGTTTGGCACAGGTGGAGCCGATGGCCGCATTGGTGCAGCCACTTATGAAGCGGTTTTGCGCTTCCAGAAAAAGGCGGGCCTTCCCTTGGATGGAATTCCTTCAGTAAAGGTGCTTGAGCAAATCCGCAAAGCTCGCTAGTTTTCGCAAATGATCAACCGCCATCACATTGGATTTTTGCTTGCGCTCAGCTTTCCGCTGTTTGCGCAAGCCCAAGACAACACGCCTCTAATTGGTTCGCAATCAATCGAGCCGCAGACGCAGTTGGTGTCGCCCGAACTGAGTGATGGCATCTACCGCATTTTGGTGATCGGCGATTCTATGGCCGGTGGCCTCGGCGCCGGCATCACCCGTATGGCAGCCAATGAAACCGGATTCGAAGTAGTGAGCCGATTCAATGAATCCTCGGGCATTACCAGGCCTGATGTCTATGATTGGGCCAACTCCCTTCCCAAGGTGATGGAAGGTAAAAATTTTAACGCCGTTGTGGTGTTGATCGGCATGAATGACCGTCAAGACATTAGAACCGGTGCCGCCACCCTCGCCTTCAACACGCCAGAATGGACCAAGGCCTATCAAGCTAATGTTGATGCGATAGCCGATGCTCTCAAAGCGCAAAACGTAAAAGTATTTTGGTTGGGCGAACCGCCGATGGGTGACCCCACTTATGACGCCGATATGAAAATCGTGGCCGCAATCCAAAAAGAACGCATCGCCGCCAAAGGCTTGAATTTCATCGACACCCGCCCCTTACTCTCAGCTAGTGATGGCAGCTATATGGATTTCGGTCCTGATGACACCGGCGAAATGCGCAAACTTCGCCAGCGCGATGGCGTCACGTTTTTCAAGCAAGGCAACAATAAATTCGGACAGCTCATTTTGGCGGTGATCAAAGCCGATGCGAATGGAATCCCAATCGCTGCCCCCGCAGCAATTGCCAACGCTCAACCCATCGCGGTCGTGCCAAGCAGCCCTCTGTTCGGGCAAGGTGATGCCAATGGTGCCATCGTCATTCCCGACCCTAAAGACGGTGTCGCATTAGCAAATATTCCAGCCTTAGCGGCACCCAAAAACGGACCAGCCTCTGGCAGCGCCGCCGAAAAACTTTTCATCCAAGGTGAGGCCACAGTCGCACCATTGGGTCGCTTTGATGATTTCAGCTATGTGGCACCAGCGCCCAATTAACGAGGCAGCAAAGTCTCACCCATCAAAAATTCATCAACAGCCCTTGCGGCTTGACGGCCTTCACGAATAGCCCAGACCACCAATGATTGACCCCGGCGCATATCGCCAGCGCTGAAGACTTTATCAATTGTAGTTTTATAATCCTTCATGTTGGCTTCCACATTGCCGCGTGGATCAATCTTCACGCCAAGGGCCTTCACCATGCCGTCTTGCACCGGATGCACAAAGCCCATGGCGAGCAATACCAGATCAGCTTTCAAATCAAACTCTGTGCCCGCTATTGGTTTAAAGTCGGGTCCGGAGCGGGCGCACTTCAAGGTTTTGACGCTGCCGTCTTCACCGACGAGTGAAATAGTGGCCACAGCGAAATCACGAATGGCACCTTCTGCCTGCGAAGAAGACGTGCGCATTTTCATCGGCCAATTTGGCCACGTAAGTTCCTTGTTTTCCTTTTCAGGTGGTGCTGGCATGATTTCAATTTGCGTCACACTCAATGCACCTTGGCGGATGGACGTGCCGATGCAATCGGAACCCGTATCACCCCCGCCAACCACGACCACATGTTTGCCAGTGGCCAGAATCGGGCGATTATCCAACTGGGATTCCTTTGAGTTACGCCGATTTTGCTGTGGCAAGAATTCCATGGCGAAATGTACGCCAGTGAGCTCACGGCCCGGGATCGGAAGATCACGCGGCCTCTCTGAGCCGCCAGTGAGCAGCACCGCATCAAACGAATCCACCAGCTGCTTTGCATCCTGGGTCACACCAATGTGAGCACCATAATGGAAGGTCACACCTTCGGCTTCCATTTGCGAGACGCGACGATCAATCAAATGTTTTTCCATTTTAAAATCAGGAATGCCATAACGCATCAAACCGCCAGCAGAGGCGTTCTTCTCAAACAAATGCACATCATGGCCAGCCCGCGCCAATTGTTGCGCAGCAGCCAAGCCTGATGGGCCAGAACCAACGACAGCAATTTTCTTTCCGGTTTTCTCAGATGCAATAAGCGGCTTCACCCAGCCATTTTCCCATGCCTTATCGACGATGGCGCATTCAATGGATTTGATGGTGACTGGATTTTCTTCAAGATTCAAAGTGCAAGATGCTTCGCAAGGCGCCGGGCAAACACGACCGGTAAATTCCGGAAAATTGTTGGTCGAATGCAAATTGCGCGAGGCTTCTTCCCAGCGATTATTATAAACCAAATCATTCCAATCTGGAATTTGGTTATTCACCGGACAGCCAGTGTGACAATAAGGAATGCCGCAATCCATGCAGCGCGAGGCCTGCATTTTCGTTGTTTCATCACCCAGCGGAATTACAAATTCCTTGTAATTGCGCACCCGGTCTGCCGCCGGATTATACTTCCGGTCTTGACGATCAACTTCAAGAAAGCCTGTGATTTTTCCCATGATTACGCCCTCTTCACGCCAACAGTTAAGCCGTTGCTGGTTTCTTGTGCTTTTTCTAGATCGGCCAAGGCACGTGCATATTCAACCGGCATCACCTTCACGAACAGTGGCAGATATTGAGCCCAGTTGTCCAAGATGGTTTTGGCTTTGCCGCTTTGCGTATATTTGAAATGCCGCGCCAACAATTCGTGGATGCGGGTGGCATCGTGCTTATCCATGCCGCTGGTAATGTTCACAAGGCCATGGCTTTCAAGATCACCGCCATGATGCATATGCTTCTCAATCAATTCCTCTTCTTCAGGAATCGGTTGCAAATCCACCATTGATAAATTGCAGCGCTGCGCGAAGGTTTTGTCTTCATCGAGAACATAAGCCACTCCGCCCGACATGCCGGCAGCAAAGTTGCGGCCAGTTTCACCGATAACTAACACGCAACCGCCTGTCATATATTCGCACCCGTGATCGCCCACACCTTCAACAACAGCAACGGCGCCAGAGTTGCGCACAGCAAACCGTTCGCCTGCAACGCCACGGAAATAAGCTTCGCCAGTGATGGCACCATAAAGCACAGTGTTACCCACGATGATGGAGTTTTCAGGTTTGAAGCCGACATTGGCTTGTGGGCGGATAATGAGCTTGCCACCAGAAAGCCCCTTGCCAACATAGTCATTGCCTTCGCCAGTGAGTTCCAGTGTAACGCCCTTTGCAGCCCAAGTGCCGAAGCTTTGGCCGGAAATACCTGTGAACTTCACTTGGATAGTGTCTTCCGGCAAACCATCATGGCCATAGCGCTTGGCCACTTCGCCAGAGAGCATGGCACCCGCTGTGCGGTTGTGGTTGCGGATTTCGGAATGGATCACCACGGGTGTGCCGCTTTCAAGTGCAGGCATGGCTTCGGCGATCAGTTTGCGGTCCAGAATTTTATCAAGGCCATGGTCTTGGGCTGTCACGCGGCGGGTGGCGATGGGGCCTGTCACATCAGCCTTTGCAAACAGCTTCGAGAAGTCGAGGCCCTTGGCTTTCCAATGCGAAATGGCCTTCTTGGTATCGAGCCATTCGGTGCAGCCTACGAGCTCTTCAAGTGTACGTGCACCCATCGCAGCCATCAAACCACGCAGTTCTTCGGCCACAAAAAAGAAGAAGTTGATCACATGTTCAGGTTGACCCTTGAAGCGCTTGCGCAGCTCAGGGTCTTGTGTGGCAACACCAACAGGGCAAGTGTTCAAATGGCATTTCCGCATCATGATGCAGCCCGCCGCAATCAGTGGCGCGGTGGCAAAACCGATTTCATCGGCGCCCAACAACATGGCAATGAGCACATCACGGCCAGAGCGAATGCCGCCATCAGCCTGCACCCAAATGCGACCACGAAGATCATTAGCCACTAGAGTTTGTTGGGTTTCTGCTAGGCCAATTTCCCATGGCGAACCTGCATGCTTGATGGAAGTAAGTGGTGATGCGCCTGTGCCACCTTCATAGCCAGAGATGGTCACATGATCAGCGTGGGCTTTTGAAACACCTGCAGCAACAGTGCCCACCCCCACCTCGGAAACCAGCTTCACTGAAACTTGCGCTGCGGGGTTTACGTTTTTCAAATCGTAAATCAGCTGCGCCAAATCTTCGATCGAATAAATGTCGTGATGCGGTGGTGGTGAAATCAAACCAACGCCCGGTGTGGAATGGCGCACCTTTGCAATCGTGGCATCAACTTTATGGCCAGGCAATTGCCCGCCTTCGCCGGGTTTTGCACCCTGCGCCATTTTAATTTGCATCATGTCGGAGTTGACAAGATATTCAGTCGTCACACCAAAGCGGCCAGAGGCCACTTGCTTGATGGCAGATCGCATGGAGTCGCCATTGGGCAGCGGTGTATAGCGGTCAGATTCTTCACCGCCTTCACCGGTGTTGGATTTGCCACCGATGCGGTTCATGGCGATGGCCAACGTCGTATGGGCTTCACGCGAGATGGAGCCGTAAGACATCGCACCCGTTGCGAAACGCTTCACGATATCTTTAGCGGCAATCACTTCATCAATGCTGATGGGGCTCTTTCCCATTTCCTCAGCCGACTTGATGCGGAACAACCCGCGCAAGGTTTTCAGCTTTTCGTTTTGCTCGTTAATGAGGCGGGCATATTCTTTATATTTGTCGAGCGAGTTGCCCCGCACTGCATATTGCAATGTTGAAACAGTTTCAGCATTCCACACATGCGCTTCACCACGAATGCGCTGCGCATAATCACCACCCACATCGAGGGATGTCGAGAGAACCGGGTTCAAACCAAATGCATCTTCGTGGCGGCGGAAAGCTTCTTCGGCTACCTCTGCCAAGCCAATGCCTTCAATCTGTGTGGCCGTGCCGGTAAAATATTTCTTGATGAATTCGGTTGAGAGGCCAATTGCATCAAAAATCTGCGCACCACAATAAGATTGAAACGTAGAAATGCCCATCTTCGACATAACTTTCAAAATGCCTTTATCAACGGCTTTGATATAGCGTTTAACCGCTTCATAAGCGGAGACTTTTTCATCAAGCGTTGGCAGCAAAGCTTCCAAAGTTTCAAAAGCCAGATAAGGGTTGATGGCTTCAGCGCCATAACCTGCAAGCGCACAGAACTGATGCACCTCACGCGGCTCACCCGATTCAACCACAAGCCCCACAAGTGTGCGCTGACCTTTGCGGATCAAGTGATGATGGGTTGCCGATGTGGCCAGCAAGGATGGAATGGCCACGCGTTCGGCTGAAACCGAACGATCAGACAAAACAATAATGTTGTACCCATCATTCACTGCACGTTCAGCCTGAGCACACACGCTGTCCAAAGCCGCTTCCATATATTCAGCGCCATTGGCCACGTCATAAGTGATGTCGATGGTGACAGTGCGGAATGAGTTTTCACGCACCGTGCCAATGTTGCGGATGCGCTCCAGTTCTTCGTTGGTGAGAATGGGCTGCGACACTTCAAGGCGCATATGTTTCGACGTGCCTTTGAGATCAAGCAAATTTGGCCGCGGGCCAATGAAGCTCACAAGGCTCATCACCAATTCTTCGCGGATCGGATCAATCGGTGGGTTGGTCACTTGCGCAAAGTTTTGCTTGAAATAAGTGTCGAGAGACTTTGCCTTATCGGACAGCGCCGAGACTGGCGCATCATTGCCCATCGAGCCCGTAGCCTCCTGACCTGTCGTAGCCATGGGGGCCATCAGCACTTTCAAATCCTCTTGGCTGTAACCAAAAGCCTGCTGACGGTCCAGCAAGGGCACCGCGATTTTTGGCCGCGCAGTTTTCGCCTTGGGCATATCCCGCAGCACAACCTGAGTGCGCTTCAACCAATCCTTATAAGGATGCGCCGTCGAAAGCTCTTTCTTCAAGTCTTCGTCAGAAACAATTCTCTTTTTGTCGAGATCAATCAGTAACATCTTGCCGGGCTGCAAGCGCCACTTATGCATGATCTTCGATTCATCAAAAGGCAGCACGCCCATTTCAGAAGCAAGCAACACATGGCCATCATCAGTTATCAAATAACGCGAGGGCCGCAGGCCGTTACGGTCCAGCGTGGCACCAATCACTTTGCCATCGGTAAACACCATGGCGGCGGGCCCATCCCAGGGTTCCATCATCGCCGCATGATGCTCATAAAACGCACGGCGATCCTCATCCATCAACGGATTGCCGGCCCACGCTTCAGGGATCAACATCATCATGGCATGGGGCAGCGAATAGCCTCCCATGTATAACAGTTCGAGCGCATTATCAAAACAGGCCGTATCCGATTGGCCTTCATAGGAAATGGGCCAGAGCTTTGACAAATCCTCGCCAAGCACATCAGATTTCATGTTGGCCTGACGTGCGGCCATCCAATTATAGTTGCCACGCACCGTGTTGATTTCGCCGTTGTGGCAAACGAAGCGATAAGGATGCGCTAAGGGCCAGCTTGGAAATGTGTTGGTGGAGAAGCGTTGATGCACCAAAGCAAAGGCCGATTGCACGCGCTCATCTTTCAAGTCGACGTAATAATTCGCAACATCCACACCCAGCACGAGGCCTTTATAAACAACGGTACGGCAGGATACTGAAACCGGATAATAAGTGCGAGACTTGGTGCCCAGCACTTCCATAATCCGGTTCGAAACAACTTTTCGGCAGACAAAAAGCTTGCGCTCAAATTGTGCTTCGTCGCGAATGGTGGGTCCACGGCCAATGAACACTTGGCGGTGGATGGGCTCGGTGCCTTTTACGGAATAACCAAGGACCGAAGAGTCAACCGGCACATCGCGCCAGCCCAAAACCTTCAGGCCTTCTTCGCGCGCTGTTTCCCACCAGATGCGTTCAATGTCGGCGCGGTATAAAGGTTCGCGCGGCATGAACAAAAAGCCCACGCCATATTGCCCAGCAGCAGGCAATTCAAAACCGAGACGCTTGGCATCAGCGGAAAAATACTCATGCGGAATTTGGATGAGAATGCCGGCGCCATCGCCAGCCTTGGGGTCAGCACCCACAGCGCCACGGTGTTCCAAGTTTTGCAAAATCTGCAATCCCTTAGACACAATCTCATGGCTTTTAATGTTGTTGATGTTGGCATAGAGCCCAATGCCACATGCATCATGCTCGTTGCGAGGATCATAAAGCCCATGAGCAGGACGCATGCCTTCAGGCAAACTTACCGGTGCATTCATGGCAATGATCTCCTATTAGGTCAACTCTACTGACCTAAGGACATGCCATTTAAGAGTACTCAGCGCAAGTAAAGAATCATTTTTACTGTAAAAACGAAATATAATTGCGTATTGAACTTTGTCACTCCGTATTTCGACGGAGTGACAGGCATATCTATCTACGCGCTTATTTCATCACCTGACCACGAATTTCACCATCGGGAAACTTCGCGGTATGAATGTTGAGATAGACTTTCCCGGCATTGATTTGCGCAACTATATCATCCGTAATCGGTGCCGTACCAGTATCAACCATTTTGGAGATGTCAATTTCTGGTGGCGCGTCGGCTCCAACATCTGCCGGGCCATGAAAATGAGCCGCAACTGGTGGTCCCGACAGATCAGCGCTTTTAATGGTCCAAGTGATGGTTTTGGCTGTGGTATCAACCGTTACATCAGCAGTGCCGTTGGCCTTTGTTTCAATTGGCGGTACCACGCTTTTTCCATCCAGTGTTACTTTAAACTTCATCATATCAGCAAAAGCTGGCCCCGTGGCAAGCAAGCCAGCTGTGATGATGGCAAGAGCGAAAGTCGTTTTTGTCATAGTTGTTATCCTTAAGTGTTGTTGAAGCAACACTTAAACGTCCAACTGTCTTTTAAGTTCCGCTTACGCTTTATGCTCAATGATTTCATCCATCGCGCTATCCTTTCAATACTTTGAATTATTCAAGGTGCCTTCTTCACAAATCCCATTGGAGTATAACATGAAAATCAACATTATCACGGGCGGCAGCCGCGGTCTTGGCCGCAGCATGGCTTTGCATTTAGCACAGAAGGGCCAAGACTCGATCATCACTTATCATAGCAAGAAAGAAGATGCCGAAGCTGTGGTGACGGAAATTCAAACTCTAGGCCGCAAAGCCGTGGCGCTTCAACTTGACGTGGCCAAGGTCAATACGTTTGACGCATTTGTGGCCGACGTTAAAACAGCGCTCGCCGCCACATGGAGCAGCAACACATTTGACCACCTTGTGAATAATGGTGGCACGGGTGCCGCGGTCTCCATCGCCGAAACCAGTGAAGCGGTATTCGACGAGATGATGAATATCCACGTCAAGGGCCCTTATTTCCTCACCCAGAAACTTCTTCCCGTAATAGCCGATGGTGGCAGGATCATCAATGTGTCCTCTGGCCTTGCGCGCTTCTCATTCCCGAGCCGCGCTCCTTATGCAATTATGAAAGGTGCCATCGAAGTTTTCACGCGTTATCTTGCTAAGGAATTAGGAGAGCGCAAAATTACCGCCAACACTTTGGCCCCCGGCGCCATTGCCACAGATTTTGGTGGCGGCGGCACGCGTGACAACCCACAAGTTAACGCAATGATAGCGGGGATGACAGCGCTGGGCCGCGCTGGCTTGCCCGATGATATTGGTGCATTGGCCGCTGCCATGCTGTCTGATGATTTTCGCTGGGTGAATGGCCAGCGCATTGAAGCTGCAGGTGGGTTTATGCTTTAGTAAAACACATATCACGCTTATGCTATGGTGGAACCTGAGGGGTCCCCCATGGCCAAGCCAGCGATATATGCCTTTTTCGACGAGCCCACCAATACGGTGAGTTATCTTGTTGCTGATCCCATTTCTAAATTAGCAGCCGTTATTGATCCGGTATTGAATTATGATCACAAGACCGGACACGCCGATGTGCATTCAGCCGACGCGATCTTACAGAAGGCAAGTGCCGATGGCCTCAAGATTGAATGGATTCTTGAAACTCATGTCCATGCCGACCATCTCTCCGGTGCACCCTACCTGAAACTGAAGACTGGAGCCAAAGTGGCCATTGGCGAACACATCCGCGATGTGCAGAAAATCTTTCGTCCAATCTTTAATGCTATGGATGTTTCTGGCACTGGCTCTGAATTTGATGTCCTGCTCAAAGATGGCGACACATTTAACATTGGTGTGTTGCAAGTTGAAGTCATCGCCACTCCGGGCCACACACCCGCCTGCATCTCCTATAAATTCGGTGACGCTGTGTTTGTTGGCGATACTTTATTTATGCCAGATTACGGCACAGCGCGTGCAGACTTTCCGGGCGGCGATGCGCGCGCACTCTATCGTTCTATCCACCGTCTGCTCAGCCTGCCGCCCGAAACGCGGCTCTTTATGTGTCATGATTATTTACCCAAAGGTGGTCGGACCAACTATGTTTGGGAAAGCACAGTGGCCTTGGAACAGGCTGCCAATGTGCACGTGCATAATGGCGTGACCGAGGATGAGTTCGTGGCCATGCGCCAAACCCGCGATAAAACACTGTCTGCGCCCACTCTTCTGTTGCCCTCCATTCAGGTTAATATGCGGGCTGGCAAAATGCCCCCAGCTGATGCTAATGGCGTGCACTATATCAAAGTGCCCATCACTTTGAGCTAAATCCAGCGGAGCCTCTCGTGAATTTTGCATCTGATAACGTCTATGGCGTGCACCCAAAAATTATGGACGCAATCGTCGCGGCTAACCATGGCACTGACATTTCATATTTGCATGATGATGGCGCCAAAGAATTTGAACGTCAACTTTCGGCTGTTTTTGAAAAAAACGTAACGGTATTTTTAGTGATGAACGGCACCGGAGCCAACAGCTTGGCGCTTTCGGCTTTAGTGCCCCCATATGGCGGCGTCATTTGCCATTCCTCGGCTCACATCAACACCGACGAATGCAATGCTCCTGAACTTTTCACAGGGGGTGCAAAGCTGATCACCCTCGAAGGTGAAGGTGCAAAATTAACACCTGTTGCCATAGCCCAAAAGCTCACAGGGTTTGTTCACGGCGAACATGGTGCAAAGCCTCTCGCCATCTCCATCACCAATGCCACCGAGCTTGGGACAGTCTATTCGGTTGCTGAAATATCCGCACTATCGACTATCGCCAGATCCCACGGCATGAAACTGCACATGGATGGCGCTCGTTTTGCCAATGCGCTGGTGTCACTCGGATGCACCCCGGCTGAAATGACTTGGAAAGCCGGCGTTGATATACTGTCCTTCGGGGGCACAAAAAATGGTGCAATGATTTTGGAGGCCGTGGTATTTTTTGACACCACCCTTGCTCAAGATTTCCTCTATCGTCGCAAGCGTGCTGGACAACTTTTATCAAAGGGCCGTTATATTTCAGCCCAAGCATTGGCTTATTTGAAAGATGATTTGTGGTTAGAAAACGCCAAACTTGCTAACAGTCTGGCGCAAAAATTGGCAGTTGGTTTTCAACACTCTAATCAAGTGCGCATCAGCAATCCGGTGCAGGCCAATGAAGTCTTCGCGACGATGGCGCGTACTTTGTTTGAAAAACTCACCGCTGCAGGTGCAAATTTTTATGAGTGGCCCATAGATGGATTGGCAGATTCTGAAGTGCACACGCGCTTTGTATTAAGCTGGGCCACTCCCGAAGCAGATGTGGCACAGTTTCTGACACTGGTTAAGGAACTCGCATAATTGTTACTGGAGCTTTGAAACTGCTCTTGCGCGCTGAAGGTGTGGCAATATTTTTGGCCAGCCTTGGCTGGTGGCTGGACGCAAACAGAACGATGATTCATATCCTCCGTGATTTGAGCAGCTTCACCGCGTTAATTTGGCTTGCCCATAGTGGGTTTGATCGCGCAGTTGGATATGGACTGAAATATGCATCAGGTTTCAAGAATACGCATTTGGGAGTAATTGGTAAGGCGTAAGCCTCACAAATCACCCGTCACGCATTTCTTCGCCAAGGACTTATACTGCTTTATGTTGAACTGAATGGGATTGCCGCCCGCTGAAGGATCACGCACGGCCATCTCTGCCACTTCGTCGAGGCGCTTTGTATCGATGCCGATATCTTTCAACGCGTTCGGAATGCCAATTTCTTTGCGTAAAGCGAGAACCCATTTCATAAAGCCATTGAACCCGCCCTTGATGCCCAAATAAGCGGCAGCACGGACAATATCTTTCTCAATCTTTTTGCGATTGGCCTTCAAAACATAAGGCATGATGATGCCGTTCAGCATTCCGTGGTGGGCGTCATATAAGCCACCAAACGGATGCGAGAGCGCATGGATAGCACCAAGCCCGCGTTGGAACGCGGTGGCGCCCATGGTGGAAGCCATTAACATATTGCCACGCGCATCAATGTCTTTGCCATTTTTCACAGCTTTGGCCAGATTTTCCTTTACGAGCAACATACCCTCTAAGCCAACACCTTTGGCCAGTGGATTATAGAAGGGAGCGCAATAAGCTTCAATGCAATGAGCGAGTGCATCCATGCCTGTTGCCGCCGTGAGTTTTGCTGGCAGACCCACCGTTAGTTCGGGATCGAGTATTGCCACTTTCGGCATAATCGCCGGATGAAAAATAATTTTCTTTTCGTGGGTTTCAGGATGGGTGATCACCCCAGCGCGGCCCACTTCTGATCCCGTGCCAGCGGTTGTGGGCACCGCGATGATCGGCGAAATTTTAGAGGCATCAGCTCGCGTGTACCAATCATCAACGTCTTCAAGATCAAACACCGATATGGATTGGCCATGCATGAGAGCAATCATCTTTCCAATATCGAGACCAGAACCACCGCCAAAGGCGATCACCCCATCATGGCGGCCAGCCTTATAGGCTTTCACACCTTCAATAATATTGGCTTCAACCGGATTGGGACGCACATCAGAAAACATTTCGATGGCCAGACCCGCTTTGCGAACATCATCCACAATCGCCTTTACCATCGGCATCGCAGCAAGGCCGGGATCAGTCACAAACAGTGGGCGCATGATGCCACTGGCTTTGCACCACTCGGCCAATTCCTTAATACGGCCGGCGCCAAATTTGATGGCGGTTGGAAAATTGATGTTGCGATTGGGGATTGTCATTTATTAGTACCTTTCAAAGCCGCGCTTCAATTCCAAATCAGTAATGCGGCGGTCAAATTCAAACTGCTCCCATTTTGCGGTGTGAACATAATGATCAACCACATTATCGCCCATCACTGAACGCAAGAACTTGGATTTGTCGAGAAGCTCAGTTGCATCACGTAGGGTTTTTGGAATCTCGCGCAGCTTTTGTTCCGCTGAATAAGCATCGCCAGAAAACACCGGCTCCAGCTTCATCTTCTTTTCAATGCCATCCAGACCTGCCGCAATCAGTGCCGCAAATGCAAGGTAGGGGTTAAGATCCGCGCCACCTACACGGCATTCCACGCGAATGGCTTTTGTATCGGCGCCGCACAGGCGATAGCCCGCCGTACGATTATCAAAACTCCACACGGCCTTAGTGGGTGCAAATGTGCCCACCACGAAGCGCTTGTAGGAGTTGATATAGGGAGCAAGAAAATAAGTTATTTCGCTGGCATGTTCCAATTGACCAGCCAAATAATGCTGCATCATCTCGCTCATGCCATGGTGACCAGCCTTGTCATGAAAATGCGAGGTCTTACCATCAGCCGACCACAATGATTGATGGATGTGAGAAGAATTTCCGGCCAGCCCATAATCCCACTTGGCCATGAAAGTGATGGCCTTGCCCACACCATAAGCAATTTCTTTAGCACCGTTTTTGATGATCACATGATTATCAGCCATCACCAAAGCTTCATCATATTTCACATTGATTTCTTCTTGGCCGGGGCCCCATTCGCCTTTGGAATTTTCAACATAAATGCCAGCACCAGCTAATCCGTTTCGCAGGGCACGCATGTAAACTTCTTCTTTAGACGTCTGTAAAATTCCGTAATCTTCAATGTAGTAAGCCGCGGTTTTCATATCGCGGTAGCCTTTAGTGTTGCAGGTCTCAAAACTATCATCAAACAGAAAGAACTCGAGTTCAGAGGCCATATAGGCCTTCATCTTCATCGCTTCGAGGCGCTTCAATTGTTTCTTGAGAATAGCCCGAGGGGAATGTGGAACATCTTCATGGGTGTGATGATCCAGCACATCACATAGCACCAGCGCCGTGCCAGGCAGCCAAGGGGTGCGGCGGAGAGTGGACATGTCTGGTTTTAAAACAAAGTCGCCATAGCCTTTTTCCCAGCTTGTCGCTTTATAGCCAGGCACAGGTTCCATTTCGATATCAACCCCTAGAAGATAGTTGCAGGCATGAGTTTCTTCATATCCACCATCGACGAAAAATTGCGCATGGAAACGCTTTCCAATAAGGCGTCCCTGAAGGTCAGTCATGGCGACCACTACTGTGTCGATGGTGCCCGCTTTCACTTCGGCTTTCAGCGCGTCGAGGGTTAATAGGCCTGTGTTCATTTCTTCTCTCCCAATTTCGCCGCTGCTTGTTGTAATGGAATGGAAAGGCGTTGTGCCCATTGCTGCTGGCCGCGCTCACTTTCAATGAGGTCATTGCGAATTTCAATCATTAAATGATGCAAACCACGCGGGGCGGCATGTAAATTCATCAGGTGCATCACGCCATCTTTTGGTCCGTATGGCTCGTTGAGTTGCGAATTAAATCCCGAAAATGACTTCACCAAAAGATTGGCCAACCACGCATCACGATCAAACAACAAACCCACTTCAACGCTGCGTTCTTTGCCTTTATACAGTTTTGTAAAACTGTGAATGGAAACCGGAATGGCGCGTTGTGCATGAGCGGCGCGATGATCCAAAAACGCTGCAATAGCATTTTGAAAGGGGCGATAAATTTCATTAATACGAGCCAACTTGGCTTCGGCGCTTAAGCCTTTATTACCCGGAATTGGTGTCATTTCACTCATCTCAGGCGTCGCTCCCTCAGCTTCAGGCGGGCGATTACAATCATAAGTAAGACGCGAATAATTTTGCAAAATTAGCGGGGCATTGAGAAGTTTGGACAAAATGCGAGCAGTACTTTCTGCCCCTATATCATAGGCGATATGACGGGTGAGATCGGCAGCACTCAAACCCAAATTCCCCAGCGTTTCCGGCACGCGGTTGGAAGCATGTTCGCAGATCAGCACAAAGGGCGAGCTGCCTTCTGCATTGACGATTTGGCTTGCAGCTGGTTCAGTTTTTAACAAAAGCATGAGACATTCCTTATGCTCACTATCATTCCAGATCGCAGCTGATCTGCCAAGTGTGCTGGCTGCCGCAAGCCACTCAAAGAGTGTCGCAAAAGCAATCGCTTTTGTTGGGCCAGCGTCCAGTAATCTGAAATTCATTAGCAAGCGGCGGCAAACATGGCGGAAGCCTTTGACTTTATCATTGTAGGTTCCGGCTCGGCAGGCTCAGTCATGGCCAAGCGTTTGTCTGAAGATGGCAAGAACACCGTGCTCGTTTTGGAGTATGGCGGCAGCGACCGCGGCCCCCTCATTCAAATGCCCTCGGCTCTTTCCTACCCGATGAAAATGTCACTTTATAATTGGGGCTTTGAATCTGAACCAGAACCCCACCTCAATAATCGCAAGCTTGCCACCCCGCGCGGCAAAGTGATGGGGGGCTCCTCTTCGATCAATGGCATGGTCTATGTGCGCGGCCATGCCCGCGATTTTGATACGTGGGCTGAGATGGGGGCAACAGGCTGGGGCCATGCGGACGTTCTGCCCTATTTCAAGCGCATGGAGAATGTCGAAGGCGGCGAAGAAGGCTGGCGCGGCACCGATGGCCCGATGTATATAAAAAAGGGAGAGCGCAAGAACCCGCTCTATCAAGCCTTTATTGATGCAGGTCGTCAAGCGGGATACCCTGTTTCAGCGGACTATAATGGCCACCAACAGGAAGGCTTCGCCGCCATGGAAATGACGGTGCATAATGGCATCCGTTGGTCCGCCGCCAATGCTTATCTCAAACCTGCGATGAAATCTGGCAACGTTAAATTGATCAGCGGGGCCTTGGCGCGACGCGTCATCTTAGACGGCAAACGCGCCACCGGTATCGAATATGAAGTCGGCGGCGAAGTATTCACAGTCACGGCGCGGCGCGAAGTGATCATCGCTGCTTCAACAATTAATTCACCAGCCATTTTGCAACGCTCCGGCATTGGCCCAAGCCAAATTTTGAAAGACGCCAATATACCAGTGGTTCACAATCTCGCGGGCGTGGGCGAAAATCTGCATGATCATTTGGAAGTCTATTTTCAATTGCGCTGCTTGCAACCCGTCTCCCTCAATCGTGACCTCGGCTTGTTTTCGAAAGGCAAGATCGGTTTGCAATGGCTGCTGTTCAAAACTGGTTTGGGGGCCACCAATCATTTTGAATCCTGCGCTTTCATCCGCAGCAAGGCGGGCATTGAATATCCCGATATCCAATATCACTTCCTGCCCGCTGCCGTGCGCTATGATGGCAAGTCCGCTTTTGCAGGCGACGGCTTTCAAGTGCATGTGGGGCCCATGCGCACCAAGTCGCGTGGGTTCGTCCGTATACAGAATAATAATCCGAAATCTTCCCCGAAGATTCTATTTAACTATATGTCCCACGAAGATGACTGGGAAGAATTCCGTGCCTGCATCCGTCACACCCGGGAGATAATAAAACAAGCGGCCATGGAGCCCTATGCGGGCGACGAAATTCAACCCGGCGCTGCAGTAATATCAGACGAACAGATCAATAGCTTTATCCGCGAACATTGTGAGAGCGCCTTTCACCCCTGCGGCACAAGCAAGATGGGATCTGCGAAAGATAAGCTCGCTGTGGTCGATCCTGAATGCCGCGTCATCGGCATTCAAAATTTACGCGTGGTCGATTCCAGCATCATGCCGCAAATCACTAACGGAAATCTCAACGCGCCCACCCTCATGATTGGCGAAAAAGCGAGCGATCATATTTTGGGAAAGCAAATGCTGCCGCCCAGCAACTTAGAACCGTGGATCAATCCGGATTGGAAAACCAAGCAGCGTTAGCCCGCAAACCGCACCGCATAAATCTGCGGCAGAGTGGAGCTGACCTGCGCCCAGCTATCCCCCTGATCCTCACTCACCCACAAATTGCCTGTCGATGAGCCCATAGCCAAACACTCACCCACATCATCAATCGCCAGCCCATGTCGAAACACGACGTCATAGGCATTTTTCTGCGGCAAGCCTTTTTTCAAACTCTTGAAAGTCTTGCCACCGTCGCGCGTGCGCGTCACCACCAAGGCACCATCAACCGGAATCCGCTTTTCATCTTTTACACCCGGCACAAACCAAGCGGTGTTTGCGTCATCAGGATGCACAACAACACCAAACCCGAAGGATGAAGGCTGGGCTTTGACTGAAGTCCACTTCTTCGCACCATTTACCGATTTGAATATTCCAGCGTGATGCTGCACCCAAAACTTGTCTGGTTCATTCAAACACTGCACCATCATATGCGGATCTTGCGCATCAGGAGATTCTTTTTCTGCAGAAGGACCTTGATTAAACTTCATGCCATGCGCCGTTTGCGCCCAACTGGCTCCGCTATCGCGCGTCACCCAAACCCCGCCGCAAGACACAGCAACCCGCACAGTTTTGGAATCGCGCGGATCAACACAGATCGAATGAACCCCCGGTATATCAGCCCCGCCCCCCAACCACTTGTTGCGGTCGGGGTGCCGCCAAAGCGAATCCACAATCTCCCACGTCTCACCCTTATCGAGGCTGCGGAACAGCCCGCCCGGCATGGTGCCGCACCACAGCTCATCTTGGCCGCCGGGCTGCAGCGCCCAGATCATTTGCGTGGACCATTTCACTGGCTTGCCCCAGCCATCCAAATCTACCAACCCTTCAGGCTTTTCTGGATATTTCGGTGTGGTCACTTCAGTCCACTTCTTGCCTTTCAACCGTCGATGCAATTTCACGCCAAAATGGCCATGATGAAAGGCCGCATAGTCTGTGCCGTCGCGCGGATCATGCAGCGCCAGTGAAATTGTATCGCCGAGAAAATGCCCCTCTTTGATGGCCCAACCGCCACGCGCCTTGCCCACCTCAAACAAACCCTTGCGAGTTGAAACCAAAATCCGTTTAGCCATTTTACCCTCCCGATAGAGCCTGCATCACCCAAATTTCACTTGTGGGTGTCACTGCATCTGATTGTTTTTCTAAATCCGAAATTGCCAATCCATCCACCAAAACGCGCATATGTTTGCGTAAATGCCCTTGATCGTCCAACACATAAGTTTGCAGGCGTTGATTGGCTTTGAATACATGGCTAAACACAGCAGCTACGGTTTCACCGGTGCACTCAACCACCGGGCAATCGACATGGCGTCGCAGGTTCGATGTGAAATGGACTTTGACCATGCCCCACTTTATCATGGCTGTAGATTTTGAAAAGAGAGCCGATGACCGATGAAACGCCGCCATTTTCTGGCCCTCACGCTGCTACCAACGCTCGCCTTCGCGCACTCTTCAACGCTCGGCGACATTAGTATCGGCCACGCTTGGTCGCTGCCAACGGCGAGTGCTGAGACGCAAGTGATGATGCCGGTATTAAACGCGGGTAAAATGCCTGATGCCCTCGTTTCAGCGTCTTCGCCAATCGCCACATCTGTGGAGTTGCGCAATGGCAGTGATGTTGTTTCCGAATTTACCCTCGATCCCAATAAACCTTTCCCAATGCGTGCCAAGGCCAATCATTTTCAGGTGCTCGGCCTCACCAAGCCATTGCTGAAAGATGATGTATTTCCGCTCACACTTAAATTCAAAGCCGCAGGCGAAGTCGAAATAAAAATCTTCGTCGCAGAACATCCCGGAGAATAGCATGAAAGCAAAAATTACCTGGCTCAATGGTCGCACCTTTGTCGGTGAATCGGGTTCCGGCCATGCCATTGCCATGGATGGTGCCCCCGAAAATGGTGGTCGAAATTTGGGCGTGCGCCCGATGGAAATGATGCTGCTCGGCCTCGGCGGTTGCACGGCTTTTGACGTCGTGATGATCCTCGAAAAATCCCGCGAAAAAGTGACGGCCTGCGAAGTGTCGTTAGAGGCAGAACGGGCAGGCGAAGATCCTAAAGTTTTCACTCATGTGAAAATGATTTACCGGCTCAAAGGCGAAAACCTTAAACCCGCAGCCGTTGAACGCGCCATTAAACTTTCAAGTGAAAAATATTGCTCGGCTTCAAAAATGTTTGAGAAAACTGCAACCATCGAACATGAATGGTTCGTCGATTAGAGTACCATCAAATGGGGTTATAAAATGCGCTTCGTTCTTATTGAAGTCAGCGCACATGATATCCAACTGATTGCCACCAGTATGAAAGTCGAATTCTAATAGTTGGCGCGCTGTAAGGGCAGCGAGGCCATATTGGGGTTTAACTCTTGCAGCAATTTGCGCCGAATGCCTTCCGCAAACTCTTTATAGCTAGCCACGGAGATCACAAAACTTTCAGGGCCAGCTGCCACATATTTCCGGTAATATTTGCCAAGATTGGGATCATCGGTTTCAATCGCTAATCCATTCACCGTCACTCCATCAGCGGCACGCAATCTTTGTGCATCCACCAGTTTAAAATGTGGCTCACGCAACTCCCATGACTCAACCCCATCCCCCGAAACATCAATCACCTTGCGCTGCGTCGATGTCGCACCATCGCGTAACAGGGCCAGCGCAAAAGCCATAGCATTCGCAATTCCTGTGCCGCCACCCATGCGTCGATCAACACCATGGGCCAACTTGGAAAACGCCTCTGCACTTTGGCGCGATGAAATAAACTGCCAACCTGTCTCGAACTTTTGCTCATCAGGGTCGCCCCATGTCAATATATTCACCGCAATTTTATGACGCGGACCAGAGAGTGCTGCAGCGATGACGGCGGGATCGCGAAACGCAGCGGCAATCCCATCCATCTGTAAATGATATTCACGTGAATCAACACTGCCCGAACAATCCACGGCCAGCACCAACGCCACATCCACTTGCTCGGCCGCAGCACAGGGCAGTGCGCAAAATAGCAAGCCAATAAACCGCAGGAAAAAACGCATCATATCAACGAATGGCGCAAAATAAAATCACGTTCAATTTTCAAGCCGTCCCATTCATCGCCAGCGTCGGCGAAAATCAACGTATAAGGACCAGAATATTTCGCCCTCTGTGCGGCCTTCAACCATTGGCCGTTATCATCTTCATCCAAGACCTGCCCCGCCGAAAAACTGGTTTTGGCATGGCACAGCTCTGCACGAGCGAAAATTGATTGCAGGTCAGAATATTTAGTGGCCCCATGCCAATTGCCCGTATCGGCTAAAAATCCAAGGTTTGATCCTACAGCATCTAAAACATGGTGCACAGCTTCAGGCGTTGACAAGGTCTCAAACCAATTCTCCGTCACCACCCGCACGCCCACTTTTACACCCAAAGCAGCGCAGTGTTTTAATCCGTCCACGGATAATTTTAACGACGCCTCCGAAATCGGCGCTTTACCACCAATCACACGAGCGTTTTCAGCCCCCAAATGTGCGGCAGATTCAATCCATGCCGAAATCCATGCTAAGTCTTTATCGCGTGTCGAAATATTTGTAATGTCACCATCATCAATCAGCAAAGTCTGAATAATAATGCCCGATTTACGAAACAATGTTCCAATAGCGCGCAAATAGCTAGGCTCTTGCGATGTCAAATGAAAATGACAAATCTCAACCCGCCCATAGCCGCGCAAAGCCAGTTCCGATGGCAACTCCTCCAGCCGAATAGTCTCCAACAAATGATGCACACTCCAAGTGGAAACGGCGATGGGATTCGATGTCATTGTATGCACTTTTCAGTTAGAATGAGGGCATGGAAAAACTGAACCGTATCACCCTGCTCGACGATAGCAAGCGCCCAAAAGCCCCAAAGATTGAAAATCTCACACCTGCACAAAAGCGGCGCGGCAGGCGTTTGGCCCTTTATCACGACATGCACCGTGCGCAATTGCAGGAGGTAAGCGAAGTGATGGCCGCGATTGATGTGGACCATCAGCAATTGACCAACAAAATTTCTGCTCTGAATATGGCTGCAAATTATCGCCAGTTCGGCAATCTCTGCGGCCAAGAATGCCAAATGTTAAGTTTTCATCACAGTGCCGAAGACACCTATGTGTTTCCAACGCTTCACGAAGTAGGCAGCCCCGGCCTCAAAAAAGTAATTGAACGTCTTGCCGCAGAACATCTGGTGGTTCACGATCTAATCAAAGAATTGCAAACTAATGCCGATCACTTGCTCCATAAATCCGATGTTGTAACATTTGCCAAACTGAAAGAAACTTTCACAGACCTCAACAACGCTGTGAGCTCGCATTTCGGTTACGAAGAAACCGAACTCGAAGACGCCCTTGGCGTCATTGATGTGGGTATTTGAATGCCGCTTTCAATTGATCAATCTCAAACTTACCCATCTGCATCATGGCCCCCTTCACCCGACCCCGTTGTTCTGGTGTTCCGTTGAGCATCAATTCCATGAAACGCTGCGGCACAATTTGCCAACTGAGTCCGAACTTGTCTTTCAACCAACAGCAGCGTGAGGGCGTTCCTCAGCCACAAGATAATCCCACAAACGATCCGTTTCATTTTGATCCTGTGTGCTCACCATTAACGATACAGCTTCACTGAGTTTGAACATCGGCCCACCGTTCAGGGCCATATAGTCAATGCCCGCCAACGTAAACTCCACCACGAAGGCTTTATCTCCATTACGGTTCAGATGGGTGATTTTCGAATTTGGAATGGCCGTCACATATTAAGTGGGGGCCTCTTCGGCATTGTCGTCAAACTACAAAAAAGTTTTTAACCTTTTGTGTTCCAGCCATCACATCGCTCCCGTTTCAACAAATTGAGCTAACTGTTTCAACGAGTCTTGCCATCCTAAATGACACATCTCTTCTGGAATGATATCAGGTACACCCGCTTGCGTGATTGTCATGTCCGTGCCGCAAGACACTTTTTTCAAAATAACCGTGATAACTATTTCACTGGCTAAATTTGGGTCATCAAACTTATCGGTGTAGCGCAGTTTCTCATTTGGAATGAGTTCAAGATAAGTGCCTCCGAAAGCGTTGCTGCCACCGGAATCAAATTCCGTAAACTTCATGCGGAATGTGCCACCCACTTTTGCATCCATATGATCAACCGTGCAGGTGTAGCCCGCAGGTGCAATCCATTTGCACATCGCTGCCGGATCAAGAAAAGCTTTATAAATGCGAGAAGGTGGTGCCTTTAGAACGCGGTGAAAGTTCAGTGTATATGGCATAATAAGCTCCTATTTTTTTAAACTGGTCAGACTGAAATATCCGCCTTGGGGATCGCTGGCATTCACAATCCAATTGCCACCGGGCACTTGATGCGGACCCATCATAATCTTGCCACCGCCAGCGGTAATGCGTGCCGCTGCAGCTTCCATGCCGTCTACATTGAAATAATAAAGCCAAGCGGGCTTTGGCATAGCATCAAATTTTTTCATCATGCCACCAATGTCCTGACCATTGATCTGGAACAGCATGTAATCGCCCATTTCACCCATGGGCATCACAGTGCCTTTGGTCCAACCAAACATCTCAGAGTAGAATTTCCATGCCGCATCAAGATCGCCCACATGCGCTTCATTCCAACCCACAGCACCCAATGCGGAAGACGGAGGCAAGCTACTCCCTTCGCGAGGGTATGGCTGCATGATGTTAAAGCTTGCGCCCGTAGGATCTCCTACCACCGCCATGCGCGCAACATTTGGCACATCCCACGGCTCGCGGTGAATTTTTCCGTCAAGCCTTTTAATTTTGGCAACAGTTGCATCAACGTCCGTCACGTAAATATAACCAGACCAAAATGGTGGCATCCATTTAAGCTCCGGCGGTGTTGCCATAATGCCGCCCATGCCAGCGCCATTGGTGCTGGCCACATGATAGTCCGGCATTTGCGCTTCGAAAGTCCAGCCCACAACAGCGCCATAAAACTTTTTCGCTGCCTCAACATCATTAGTCATAAGGTCGTGCCAGATAAATGGATTTTGCATTTCGTTATCCTCCTCAGTTTTTTCAACGTTAACACACTTCCACACTTCTCGCAAAACCGTGATCAGCCGTGTACAGACAGTTCACACATTTACTGATAAGCCCGCAACCATGAAACTTTGGAACGACCGCCAAGGGCGATTTTCGCCACTCAAAACTGCAACACTGGTGCTGGCGATAACGCCTGCTCTGGTCATTGCTTATTGGTTTTTCACCGGAGCCTTGCAGCCTCTTTCCGTCAAAAATGCACTGCATTTAGTCGGTGATTGGGCGATTAGATTTTTGGTGCTCACGCTGGCTCTCACGCCGATCCAACGCATATTGAATTATCCTAAGATTGTTCTCATCCGGCGCATGACGGGCGTCACAGCTTTTGCCTATGCTTTAGCGCATTTCAGTCTTTATATTATCAATGTGAAATTTGACTTGGGCTTTGCTGTCAGTGAAATTGTCCATCGTTTCTATCTCACAATTGGTTTTATCGCCTTGTTGGGTCTCAGCGCACTCGCGGCCACCTCCTTTGATTCTGCTGTACGAAAATTAGGAGCGAAATGGAAAACACTGCACAGGATTGTCTATGGACTCGCAGTCCTCGGTCTGTTCCACTATTTCCTGCAGTCGAAAATTGATGTGTCAGCGGCCACCTTAATGGCTGGCCTCTTCCTGCTCGCCATGACGGTGCGCGTGATGATCGCAAGACGCATGGCGCTCACGCCATTGTCTTTGGGTGCGGCGGCCTTCGTTGCAAGCCTTCTCACAGCTGCCACCGAATTTGCTTGGTACGGTTTAGCAACGGGTATCAAGCCCAGCAAAATTCTTCTCGCTAATGTGTCAATCGGCTTTGGTTTGCGCCCGGCAGTCATTGTCATGCTGGTCGGCCTGAGCGTGGCTGCAATTGCCGCCTACAAACAGTATAGACCGGCCCTCAAACTTAACCGTCAATCTGCTTCCCCATAATGGCAATCGCCTGCTCATAAACCGAAGCCGCGTTCCAGCCTTGAATGGCACCAAAATTAACCTCGCCGGGTTGGTAGCCCTTACCCTTCACCCAGCCATGGCCGCGCAAAAAATTGGCTGTTGAAGCTAACGCACTGCCTTTTTCATTCAAATTTCCGCCCACACCATAGAGTAAAATATTTTTGGGCAAAAACTGTGTCTGCCCCACTTCGCCATGCATGGCCCCTTGAGCTGATGATGAGAGGATACCCATATCAATTAGTTGCAAGGCCGCCATCAACTGGTCGGTGAAATAATCCGTACGCCTACAATCATAAGCCAAAGTGGCAACTGCTGAAATGGTGTTCTGATTGCCGCTCAAAGCTCCAAAAGCTGTTTCCATGCCCCAAATCGCAATGAGTGGACCCGCTGGAACCCCATATTTTGCCTCAATCGATGCAAATAAAGCAGCGTTGGCGGCCTTCATGCTGCGCCCGCGCGAGACAATTACCGATGCGCCGCGCTTGGCCATAAAGGCGGGCAGCGATAAATTAAAACTCTTCTGGTGGCGGTCAGCGTAAATCGTAGCCGTGGCATAGGATGTGCCTGCCAACGCCGCTAAACCCTTGGCTTTTATGCCTCCTGCCTTTGCCTCGGGGGCAAATTCGGCCTTCCATGTTTCAAAATTTGCCGCTGTGGAACCACATTGGGCGGCCTGGGCCGCTGAAGTGAACAGAAACACACCAAAAACAGCGCCGACAAGGTGTTGAAATTTGATAGCCACAGAATTCTCCCCAGTGATTTGCTTAAGGAACGCAAATTGCGCTGCGGCCTGAATCCTGTCAAGCGATAGGCCAACGCAAAAATGCCCCTTGCACCATCGTTCGGTTTTATATAGATATCGTTCTTTATAAAGAACGATAAGAGCCATGACCCAAACCCACTCAGCCGCTGGATTATTCTCAGAACGCGTCACCGATGTGCAGCATTATACAGATCGGCTGTTCCGTTTCCGCATTACGCGCCCGCAATCCCTGCGCTTTCGCTCGGGTGAATTTGTCATGTTGGGCTTGCCCGCCGATGGCAAACCTCTCATGCGCGCTTATTCTATCGCCAGCCCAGCGTGGGATGAAAGCCTTGAATTCTTCTCGATCAAAGTGCCGGAAGGTCCTCTGACTGAGCGCCTGCAAAAAATTCAACCCGGTGACGAAATTTTACTGCGCCCTAAAACGACAGGCACCTTGGTGAATGATGCTTTGCTGCCAGGCGAGCGCCTGTTCATGCTCTCCACCGGAACCGGCATTGCGCCTTTTGTGTCGCTGATCCGCGATCCAGAAACCTACGAGAAATTTGGGGATGTCATCTTAACGCATACTTGCCGCACCAGCGGCGAACTGCAATATGGCTTTGACTCGGTTGCTATCACCAAAACCGACCCCTTGGTGGGCGAAGAAGCGACCCAGCGTCTGAAACACTACGCCTCCACCACGCGCGAAACAACGCAGCACAATGGCCGCATCACCACTTTGCTTGAAACTGGCGAATTCTTTTCCGCGCTTGGCATTTCACACTTTGACCCTGAACATGATCGCATCATGATGTGTGGTTCCACCGGCATGATCAAAGATGTGCGCGCGATGTTGGAACTTTTGAGCTTCACCGAAGGTTCTAATAATCAAGCCGGTAATTTCGTCGTTGAGCGCGCCTTTGTCGGCTAGCATATTGCCTTGCCTTAGAATGCTCGATTTTACTTTATAGCTGAAAGAGCATAACATAGAACGTTAATGACAGATATGCTGAGGAAGCGACGAGAATGACCACCATCGAATTCGGTGAAAGAACGCTTCGATTTTCGAGCCGCGCGAGGCAGTGGCTTTATGACAAGTTCTTGTCGCCCCATATGTCACCGGTCCTGTTTTTCCTCGACTTTGCCGTGTACCCCCCTATCATTTTGGCGTGCTTGTTTTTTGGCCTGCGGCATCAACCCATCGCTTCATCTGTCACATTGGCCGTGCTCGGCTACGCCACTTGGACACTCGCCGAATATTTGGTGCACCGCTTCGTGTTGCACCACATTCCGCTCTTTTCCAAAATGCATTTTGAACATCATGATGACGCGTTAGATCTTATTGGCACGCCAACACTCATGTCGCTGTTTTTTCTAACTGTCACTGTGTTCTTGCCGCTCACCTATGTTGCAGGAACCCACATTGCACTTTGCAGCATGGCAGGTTTTCTCACGGGCTATATTTCCTATGTGGGGGTCCATTATGCCGTCCACCACAAAGGCAGTGGCGGCTTTAAATTCATGCGCAAATTAAAGCGCCAACATGCGGTTCATCACCACGGCACCAGCGAATATAATTTCGGCGTCACCACTGATATTTGGGATAGGGTTTTTAGAACCAAGCGCGAAAAACTCTCTTAGGTTCCTACCTACATTGCAGGGGTAGAAATGCCCTTAATCGCACAAGCAGACTTCACTGTGTTGTGCAACAAACAGGCAATCGTCATTGGCCCCACACCACCCGGCACCGGCGTGATTGAGCCTGCCACCTTCTCACACGATGCAAAATCACAGTCCCCAACCAGCTTGGCTTTGCCGTCGCGCTCGATGCGGTTAATGCCTACGTCGATCACGCAAGCGCCGGGCTTGATCCAGTCGCCCTTCACCATTTCAGC
>JANMWK010000052.1:0-18900 GCA_031393975.1 Hyphomicrobiales bacterium | reverse complement strand
TCCTGATCAGTCATTGCTCTCAAGGCAAAGCTGTCACCGTTTTCTAATTGCGAGCGTCCATAAAACTTCAAAAACGCGGTTTCTGCATTACTGGCAAGTTGCCGTTCGATGCCCAATTCCTTCAGCATTTCTGCGACACTTGTTTTGGCTTTGACACTCTGGGCAAATTCATTGAACTTTTGTTCGCCGACATCCGAGCCAACTTCGACAGCGGAAAAGCCGACGGTTTTGTCATGAGATGGCGGCGGTTCAAACGAACTCAACGCTGCAATATCATCCTGTGATCCTGCCAAACCTGCCTGCAATGTGGGGTCGGGCGTGTCTAAAACATCCTTTACGCGATAGACGCTGCTGGCGATGCCCAAGTCGCCTGCTGCTGTTTTTTGAGCGTCGTTATCGAGTTTCGTGATTTGCCGTGTCGCATTCGACAATTGTCTTACGATTATGGGATCACCACTGAGGTTGATGATACGTGGTTCGATCGCCGCTCGCACAAGTGCCTCATCTTCAGCTTCATTGTTGACACCTTCAGCCGGGACTAACTCGTTGCTCAACTCTTGAGCGGTAAATTCCGGTGCCTTTTGCAAGTTCCCGGAAAAATAATAAACGCTCATGAAGGCGGAGCTTAGGCCAACCAAAATCGCAGCGAAGAAGCCGAGTGCAACAATTGGAAACCTGGAATGGCTCTTGACGGGCGCTGAGGCAGGATTTTTCTTATTTGCAGCCTCTGCAACCTTTTTTGCAACAGCTGCAGTCTTTTTGGCTCGGGTGCCGCTTTTTTGCGCGTTCGCCTTCGGCCGGACTATGATTGTTTTATTGTCCACTAGTTTTTCCCAGGACGGACAAACAGTGTCCAAGATTTAGCTTGATTGGTATCTACCTCCAAAAACTTTACCGCTTTGAAACCACGCACCCAGCAGTTCCATGGTTCAGCCTCGGTCTTTTCAATCCTGAAACGTTTGGTATCAACGCACATTTCCCAGTCTCCCTGAAAGACACTATCGCCCGTCACCGTTTCCGCATAAACGTAAACATAGCGCAACTTGAGTTGGTCAAGTTCCTCTTTAATGGGGATGATGCAGCTATTTGCGGGCATGACCCACCAGCCTTCTGTGCTAAATCGCTGATCTCTCTCTGCACCAATAGCGACATTGTAAACACCGACAGACTGATTGCAGACCTTGAACTCGGCAAAGGCAGGATCAGCCGCAGCTAACAAACCGACCCACGCGGTCGTCGCTGTCAGTTTCCAGACCCAAGAACACATTCTGCAATTACCTATTTGATTGATCATACTGCAGTCTCATTCGACAATTGCTCTACCCCCATTTGAATGATGTTCGAATAATATGCTGATGTTAGAACCAAGCGTCGGATTTTGGAACGCTCCTAAAATATAGAATTATCTTGATTTCCAAATGTCTTGTGACAATAATACCTAAGGAGGACTTGTCGTCATGATCCTTTACCGCCAACGGTTCCAACGTTGTTTGTTGCGCCTTGTGCGGAAACCCTCCAGCAAGAGAGGCTGGTGCTGACATGTCTTGGTATAGCAAGGTTGCATGGTCTGAAGGACTTTTTTTGAGGCCGCAACATCTGCAACAGGCCGATCGTTACTCTGAGCATTTACTGGAAAGTCGAACTTCTCACATTACACCTTATCCTTGGGGTTTCAGTGAGATTGAAATTGACCGTGACTTGGCCCAGCAGGGAAAATTCGGTTTGCGCCGCGCCGCAGGAATCATGGTTGACGGATTGCCATTCAGTTTTCCAGGAGACAACCCACTACCCGCGCCAATTGCTCTCGACGAGAAATCAGCAGGCATGATCGTATGGTTGCTCGTGCCCATGGGGCAATCCAACACCAAGGAAACTGATGATGAACTGGCCGAGAGTGCCAGTCGCTATGTCATGAAGTCAGAAGTTCTGATCGACTCTTCCTCGAAGATGCAAGTTGAAGAAGAAATTGACGTAGCTACTCCCCGTTTCAGTTTTGAGTTGCGAAAAACAATTAAACCAGGCTTTGCAAGCCTCCCGTGTGCCCGAATCGTAGAAGTCACCGACAAAGCAATCATATTTGACGAGAAGGTAGCACCGCCAGTACTCGTTGTTTCCGCCCACGCGACAGTGACCGGATGGCTGGACAGGGTCATTGGGTGGATTGAGACAAAGCTTGAAGAACTGGCACGCTTTGCTTCCGATCCTCGCGGAAGCGGCAGCATGCAGAGCGTGGATTATTTCATTTTGCAAATGTTGAACCGGCAAATCCCCGTAATGCGGCACATGCGTCATTCACGATATGTGCATCCCGAACGATTTTACGTTGAGCTGCTGCGTTTGGTTGGGGAACTGTCCACTTACGCAACGAAAGAGCGCCGCTTGAAGCCGTATCAAGCATATGATCATGACAATCTAGATGCCACGTTTGCTCCGGTACTGGCCGATATCCAGCGTTTCCTGAATGTTGACACCAGACGCGCAATCCGCCTCGACATATCAGAGCGCGCGGCAAATGCTTTCCTGGCCGCAGTGACCGACAGAAATCTTTTCCGAGCATCTACATTTGTGCTTGAAGTTGCAGCTCAGCGACCATTGACTGACATTCAAAACCAGTTTCCGGCGCTGTTCAAGGTTGGGCCCAATACGCGCATGGATGAAATTGTTCACGCCCATTTGCCCGGCATTCCCCTCATCCACGTGCCAACGCCGCCTGCACAGATCCGGGCAATTTCAAGTCATGTCTATTTCATCTTTGACCGCATGTCGCCGCTTTGGCCGGAATTCAGTACGGCAAGTGGAATTGGAATGCATTTTTCAGGTGATTGGCCCGGCCTTGAACTGTCACTTTGGGTCATTAAGGAAGATGGCAAATAGAGTGCATGGTCATGAGCAACAACAAGCCACCGTTTGTACCTGATCCAGATTCCGAAAGGACTGTCATAAGACCCAATCCAGGCGGAAGACGGGACATTCCGACGCCCGTTGCCCTACAACCTCAAACATCAGCATCACAAGATCTTTGGGGAGGGCAACCACACAGCCCCGGTGGTTCAACGCAGTCGCCTTTGCATCGTTACGAAAACCCGCCAACTCGCCCGGTTAAGCAAGATGTGGCTGGTGCTCAATTTGCCTTGAACACAAGTGCAGAAACTGGTGGGCCAAACCCTGTTCTTGAGGCGGCACTGCCGCTGTTGATCCTGTTGTCAAATGTCAGAATAGCAAGATCACTGCCACAAGTCGCCCCGCTGATGGGTACGGTAGCGCAGGGTATCGAAAATTTTGAAGCTGCGCTGCGTGGCCGCAACATACCTGAAGCACAGGTGCGCAGTGCGAAGTATGCGTTGTGTGCG
This sequence comes from Hyphomicrobiales bacterium, assembly GCA_031393975.1. Taxonomy (GTDB): domain Bacteria; phylum Pseudomonadota; class Alphaproteobacteria; order Rhizobiales; family Aestuariivirgaceae; genus Aestuariivirga. Next base: position 15,550 of record JANMWK010000052.1, on the reverse strand, counting down.
ACTGCAGACGACATTGTGCAAAACCTGCCCAGCTCTGACCGCATCGTCTGGACACAGCACAGTATGTTAAGTCGGTTCTTCCAGACCCGTGACAGCGGCATCGGATTCTTTGATGAGTTGACGAAGCTCCAGCAAAACCCGCAAATCAATCAACATCTTCTTGGCTTGATGCACGCATGTATGTCATTAGGCTTTGAAGGAAAATACAGGATAGCTGGCGGTGATGTGGCACATCAGCAAATCCGCCGCGATGTTTTTCAAACCATGCGGGCCAGGGAAGCGCGTGCGCCAGAAGAGATATCGCCGCACTGGCGTGGTCAAAACATTGCGGCGTCATATGTACGCCGCGCCATTCCGCTTTGGGTTATCGCGTCCTGTGCTGCAGGATTGCTGTTTCTGAGCTTTATCGGCTTGCGCTGGCTTCTGGCGAATTCCTCAGACATCGCAGAAGCAAAACTTGCAAGTCTGCACCCCTTGACCGACGTCAATCTGCAACGGGTCTCATTCAAACCTTTCGAACCTCCTGTGATCCCGCAGAGCACCCAGCTGCAGCGTATCCGTGAACGCTTGGCTGAAGATATTGCAAGCAACAAACTTTCGGCAGACTATGCCGGCAAAGATATCGTAGTCCGCCTCTTGAACGACGCGGTGTTCGACAAGGCCAGTGCTAGCGTTCGACAAGGCTTCTTGCCGTCAATCACCCATATTGCTGCGGCGCTTGACAAGGAGAAGGGGCAAATCCGAATCGTTGGCCACACTGATAATTCGCCGATGCTGTCCAAGGTCAAATTCAAGGATAACCAAGACCTTTCAGAGCAACGAGCCAAGGCTGTGGCCGAAATCCTTGCCACAAAGGTGTCTGACCCCACGCGGCTTGCCACGACGGGTATGGCCAACAAGGCCCCAATTGATCCTGCCGACACGCCGGAAGCACATGCCAGAAACAGACGGGTTGAAGTGTTCATCCCGCGCGAGGCGTTGTGATGAAGCGCTGGCTTATATTTATCGTAAGTCTGATTGCAGTTCTTTTGCTTTGCATATTGATTTGGTTTGTCTTTCCTCTGATCGCAATTGCCGGTATCGAGCCGTTCAACAACGCGTGGCTGCGCCTTGCGATGATCGTCTTGTTGCTTGCAATTTTCTTTGGCATCCTTGCCTATCGCATCCACAAACAGCGCAAATCCGCAGAGGAGCTTGCAGCAAACATTGTTGTGCAAGAGCCAGAAGATGACAATTCAGATGCATCGGTTCTTGCTGAAAAAATGCAGGACGCACTCATCACGCTGAAAGGATCACAGAGAACGAAAGGCGATTTTCTGTATGAACTCCCTTGGTACTTGATTGTTGGGCCGCCAGGGGCCGGCAAAACCACAGCCCTGATGAACTGTGGCCTGAAATTTCCGATTGCCGCCCATGCAAACGGGCCGGTGGCTGGCAGCGGTGGCACAAGATATTGCGACTGGTGGTTTACAGAGGAAGCAGTGTTCATCGACACCGCCGGTCGCTATACAACCCAAGATTCGGATACGGATGTCGACCGTAAAAGTTGGCTCGCCTTCCTTGACATGCTGAAAAAGCATCGCACGAGACAACCGATCAATGGCGTTTTGGTTGCCATAAGCATTGGAGACATTCTTTCCGGGAACCAGGCAGAGCTCGCTGCCCATGCAGTCGCCATCCGCAAGCGCCTCACAGAACTCAACAACCGGTTACAGGTTGATTTCCCGGTCTACGTGCTTTTTACAAAATCCGATCTGATTGCGGGGTTCAATGAGTTCTTTGGCAATTTGGATGAACAAAGGCGAAAGGTCGTCTGGGGCGCCACATTCCAGACAAGCAACAAGAAGGAGAACCACGTCGCGGAAGTTGGCAGTGAAATTGAACTTCTGATTTCAAGGCTTACAGCTGAACTTCCTGACCGATTGCAAGAAGAGCCGGATCCGGTTTCCCGTGTTCGGCTCGTGGGGTTTCCAACCCAGCTTGTAGCATTGAAACCTCTGGTCACAGCTTTTCTGAACCAGATTTTTGAACCGACGCGCTATCAGACAAGTGCCACACTGCGCGGCTTCTATTTTACCTCAGGCACGCAAGAAGGAACACCGATCGACCGGGTCTTGGGATCTCTTGCCAGAAGCATGGGTCTGGGTAACGCTATGAGCGCCGTGTATTCCGGACGCGGAAAAAGTTTTTTCCTGGAGAACCTGCTCACCAAAGTTGTTTTTGGCGAAGCTGGCTGGGTTTCCACGAATGCATCAGCAGTGCGCCGCAGGTTGTTGCTAAGAGCGACGGCTTATGGACTCATCGGCTTGGTTACGTTCGCGACACTTGGTGGATGGGCGAATAGCTACTTCGCAAACACACGCTTGATCGCAGCGACCAATGAGGCCTCGCAATCCTATGCAAGCGGCAACACCGCGCTGATCACGCAAGATCCAATCGACGATACTGATTTTCAGAGAATTGCAGGGCCGCTTGATACGCTGCGAAATTTTCCGCGCGGCTATGCGAACGCAAATGACAATGTGCCAGCTCCCGAAACACTGGGGCTTGGTCAACATAGCCGTATCGCAGTTGCTGCGAGCTCGGCCTATGAAACGGCTTTGAACCGCGTGCTCCGGCCGCGACTTGTTCTGCATCTTGAAAAGCGTTTGGCCGACTTGCAAGACAAACCAGAACAGCTCTACGAGCCGTTGAAGGTCTATATGATGCTGAGCGGTGATCCGTCAGTGCCAGTCGATACCGCTTTGATGTCCGGATGGATGCAGGGGGATTGGGAAGCGCTGTATCCGGGCGAGCCGAACAGGCCAGTGCGCGATAGCCTGAAGCAGCACTTCGAAGCCATGTTAAATATATCTGCAGGAACCTTCCGGGCCATACCATTGAATGGCGACCTGGTCAAAGCGACGCAGGCTTCCCTTGCAAGGTTGACCTTGGCAGAACGGGCATTTGCCCTGATCAAATCAACTGCCCACGACGCAGACGTTCCGGATTGGACCGTTGTGCAACATGCCGGTGCCGATGCGGCCTCGGTTTTTACAACACGCGATGGTTCACCACTGGAGAGTGTGGGTGTTCCTGCAATTTTCACCTATGACGGTTTCTACAAATTATTTTTGGCAAGAATGAATGCCGTCATGTCGCTGCTTCAATCGGAAAGATGGGTTTTGGGCACCGCAGACGGCAAGGACAATCTTTACAAACAATTTTCAGGATTGGGACCCGACCTATTCAAACTTTACGACGAAGAGTTCATCAAAATCTGGACGAATGAATTGCACAAGCTAAAATTGCGAAGTTTTGTGCGCGATGCACCAGACTACATTGTGTTGCGCGCTGCGACAGGCGCATCTTCGCCTGTCAGATTGTTGCTTGAATCTGTGGCTGACGAGACCCGTCTTACAATTGCCAAGGCAGCCCCCAAGGATGCTGTTGCTAATAAACTGACAAAGGCCCCAGCCGATCTGGTGACACGCAGGTCAGGTCAGATTGGCAATATGGCGGAAATCGGACTTGACGCGGCAAAAAAATCAGACGCGCGCGGTGGCGAGATTGGCAAGCCTTTTGTACCCGGTGCTTTCATTCAAGAGCATTTCCGGCGTTTTCACGAATTGTCTGAGTCAGTCGGCGGCAAGAGCCAGATTGATGGGTTGGTGGAGCAATTGAAGGGTCTCTATCAAAGCCTTCTCGATGAGCAGAAGTTTGAGCAAGCCACTCAGGCACACCAAAATTTATTACAATTTCTGGCGGCACTTTCGACAAGCACGTCGCGCCTCGAAGAACCCTTTTCAAGCATGTTGAAAGCCAACATGCAGGAGTTCGAGAAAAAAATCGTGGTCGAGCGAACAACGAATCTGAGTGGGCAGATGAGCGGCACCGTTTTCCAGAAATGCATAGACGCCACAAGCAGGTTCCCATTTGTGGAAAAGAGTAAGTCTGAATTGCCAATGACAGATTTCGCGCGTGTCTTCGGACCAAACGGTCTGTTCGACGCTTTCTTCCGGGAGAAGTTGGCTGATCTCGTTGATACCTCGGGCAAAGTTTGGGTTTGGAAACAGACTTCTAAATTAAGTCAGGGACTGTCGCCTGCGACGCTGGGACAATTCCAAAATGCCGCACGTATTAAGGATGCATTTTTCACGGGACAAGGGACATCACCAAACGTCAAGTTTGCGATGGTGATGAAGACCCTCAGCCAAAATGTCCCTTCGGCAACATTTGAGGTCAATGGCGTTAAACTTGAGAGCCCCTTTGGGGTGGAAACACGGGCGGATTTTGAGTGGCCAGGTCGGTCACCTGATGGCACAGCCTCTGTTTCGCTGCCTGTTGGAACCGCCGGTGCACCTGTTACTCTCCAGTTCTCGGGACCTTGGGCGCTGCAACGGCTGCTTAGGGCCGGCACACTGCGGCAATCGGGAAACAAGGCAACCGTGCAATTCATTATCGGAGGCAGGGAAATCACATATCAAATGACTTTTGATACTCTTGAAAATCCATTCACGGTCATTTCGCGAGTGAAATTCACTTGCCCAAATGGTTTGTAGGTACGCCATGCAATGCGGGATTTTTGGTAAGCTCCCTGCGAAGCGTGATTTTGTTTCGTACAATGTTCCCAGGCCGTTTCTCAATGGTTGGGAAAGTTGGTTGCAAGCAGCCATTGCTGAAAGTCGTCACGCCATGGGCGATAAGTGGGTAAATGTTTTTCTAACGCAACCAATTTGGCATTTCTGGTGTGGGCCAGGTGTTTTTGGTCAGGCAGCAGCAGGGGCCATCATGCCATCAGTCGATGGCGTCGGGCGCTATTTCCCGCTCAGCATTTGTGCTGTGGAAACTGACAACGAATGGCCGGCCCCACCGGATACCGGTGAAGTGGACGCGTGGTATGCAGCCTGTGAGATTGCACTGCTGGAACAATTGCAAGATGGTGCCGAATTTGAAGCCAGTCGGGTTCTGCAAAGTGTGGGATTACCTGCAGGCTTTTTGCCTGCTTTAAATCGTCAAGAACAAAGCTCAATCCACATTTGGACGGAGAATGCTGAAACTTTGCAATCGGCCTTCGTAAAGTTACGCAATTCAGACCGAATGAATCTGAGCTATCATCGCGGCATCTGGTGGACTACAGGCGGTGACAATAACCCCGGGCAATTGATCACAACTCACGGCCCGCTAAAGCCTTCGCTCTGGACGACTTTCATGACCGGATTGGCCACAACATGATTATGCCAACATATAGTTTCGACACTGCGACAGTGACCCACGCTGGGCATGTACGAAAAGTCAATGAAGATGCTATTTACGCAAACCCAAGCCGCGGGATTTGGCTGGTGGCAGATGGTATGGGCGGCCACCGAGATGGGGGAATCGCCAGTTCGATGATTGTCGAGGCCGTCGACAATATTCCGGACAGCAACAGCATTCTCTCAGATCTTTTGGCCAGCGTCGAAAACGTCAATGAAAAACTGTTACAACGTTCCGATGGCCTGCACGAAAACATCGTTGGCTCGACGGTCAACGCCCTTATCGTTGAGGGTCGACGCTACACCTGTCTGTGGGCTGGTGATTCACGGTGCTACCTCGCCCGAGGCGGCGCAGTGAAACAGTTATCGCAAGATCACACCGAAGTTCAGGAACTTGTCAATTCTGGTGCCATAACCCAACAAGAGGCACTGACATGGCCGCGCCGCAACATCATCACCAGGGCAATCGGTGTAGATCGAGATTTGGAACTCGATGCCATTTCGGGTGAAATTGAATATGGTGATTGTTTCATTTTATGCAGTGACGGTTTGACTGGCCACGTCTCTGATGATGAAATCCTTGCTGCGGTGAGAAAATTCCCTCCGAAAATTGCCTGCGATGAGTTGCTAAGGCTTGCTTTGCAGCGCGGTGGAAAAGACAATATTTCAATCATCATAGCTCAAACGTCAAAGGCTGACAGCACGATTGTACTCGAACAGGGTTCCAATTGGGTTTAGAATGATAACATGACTGACGACCGAACCCAGATAGTGTCCCGAAGTTCGACGGTTGAAATCGGTACCGAACTCAACCAGACCTACAGAATTGACTCACTTATTGGCGTCGGCGGAATGGGCGAAGTCTTCAAAGGACATAATATCCAGACGGGTGATCCGGTCGCAATCAAAGTCGTGCTTCCGGAATATGCGCGCGATGAAATGATCTTTGAATTATTCCGCAAAGAAGCGCGTGTTCTTAATCATCTCTCCCATGATGCTATCGTTCGCTACTATGTTTTTTCACTCGATCGTGCACTTGGTCGACCTTATCTTGCGATGGAATTTGTTGACGGCCCTTCGCTTGCGGAACGTGCAAAATCGAAACCGCTTTCCCAACAGGATTTTTTCAATCTGCTACGGCATCTGGCTGATGGCTTGCACAAGGCGCATGAGGCTGGTGTCATTCATCGCGACATTTCACCAGACAACGTCATTCTTCCAGGTGGACTTGTTGAAAACGCAAAGATCATCGACTTTGGCATTGCACGCTCGGCCACTGTTGGCGGTGGCACATTGTTGGGGGGAAGTTTCGCCGGGAAATACAGTTACGTCTCACCAGAACAATTAGGATTGTATGGCGGTGAAGTTACACCGAAATCGGATATATACAGTCTGGGTCTGACCATGGCCGCAGGCGTTCGTGGCCAGCCGATTGACATGAGCGGTTCGCAAGTCGAAGTTATCGAAAAGCGGCGCATAGTTCCTGACTTGGCATCGTGTGAAATTCCGCAAGAGTTACGGGCCATCCTCACTTCGATGTTGCAACCAGATCCAGCAAATAGACCTGCGAGCATGGCTGAAGTGCGGGATTGGGTTGACAAGGAACAAGTAAAGAAGTCAGCCACGCCGGGCAACACAAAATCGGCAAATATTGGATCAAGAAAGCAGCCACTGGGCCAGACACCAGCGAGCTTTGCGGCTCAGAATGCAAATGTATCGAAAAGCGGAGCTTTTGGAAAAACAGCCTTGATACTCGGGTTTGTTTCCGTAGTGGCTGTTGGTGTTCTTGGAGGCTGGATCTACGTACAAAATCAGCAACTACCTTCGAACGAGCTCACACAACAGGCCACGAGCACGTCCTTGCCCCCAGATACAAATACAAACCAAGTTGCGACTGCCAAATCCGAATCTTCCTCATTGAATACACAACCGCAAGCAAACGTGGAATCGTTGCCCAAACTTGAGCCAAACCCACCAACTCCACAGATCATTTCGGAACAGCAGCCGAAAGTTCCGGTGGCACCAGTTCCCAAAGCTCCTTCTGCAGATGTCACAACAAGTGCGAATGATGTGAAAGTCGCCAGTAGCAATCCTGTGGAGCAGCCGACACCCTCAACAGCATCTCCGATTGCCACAAAAGAGGTGAAGGTCAACAATAACGTTCCCGTACCAGAGGCAACGATACAAAAGCAAAATCAAAACCAGACTGTTGCGAGCACTGAAATTCAACCGAACAAGAAGCAAGAACTCAATACAAACCTCCCACAAGTAACAACTCTAGCGTCTTCGACTGATAATACCAAAAGTGAAGCGACCCCTTCCCTTTCAAATCAATTGACCAAAGAAGTTCCCGTACCCGCCCAGCCTCGTCCAACACCTGTAATAACTTCGGTCCCAAAATTGAACATCGCTGCGTTGACAGGCTTTGTATCGGACTACAGCGCCAATGGGTGTTTGAAAACTGAGATTATTTCTCTTTCAGAAACCTCCGCAAAACTTTCGTTGACGGGCACAGATGCCAGTCGAAACGACTTCCAACGAGATTTCATAATCAAGTCCGGTTTCTCTCCGGACATCAACTTTCGTCCCGTGACGGAAGAACAGTGTGTGATTTTTTCAACATTGATCAAGTTGCCACAAAATTCATCCAACCCGATCCAGCTCAAACTTGACCGCACAGAGATTAAAGGCAACCAAACTGGCAGGTCGCTCGCGGGTGACGCCCTGAATGTTACGGTGACCGGAATTGGCGATCGGAATGTCTATCTCTTTGTGGTCGATGTTGCGGGTGGCATATTGAACGTAAATCGTTCGTGCCCCAACTGCATCAAGATGAAGTCTGGAAACATGCTTGCGTCATTGAGCCTTTCGCCGCCGGAAAATGCCAGCGGAACGGCACCATCAGACCTGCCAATGCTTATATTTGCAATAGCCGCCTCTAAACCTTTGCTTGCCCTCAATGATCAAGACGCATTTGAATCTGATGCTTTTGTCAGGCCGCTCTTGCAAGCCGCCACAAGCGCGGACGGCTTTGCTGCACAGTCGGCTTATGTAACACTGAAGGCAAATTGAATTTGGATTTCCCCTTGCCTGCTCGGTTTTAGCCACCAAAGCACAAAGATGTCGCGGTAGATCGGGATCTAAAGTTCTGTCAAAACTATAAGCGCGAAATGGTCAGCTGGTCGGTAATGTATCATCCGTTTGGGGGATTACAGGCTTCAGCCATTATGCTCAATTCTCTGCCGACGGTTCAAATTGAGCTGCATCAAGCGACTTAAAATGTACTTAGTCAAATTGTTTAACAATGGATTTTAGATCCCTACTCCTGGAAATGGCGAGACGCGATGAAATCAGCCAGACGATTTAGTGTTTTGACAGGCAATCATTATCTTGCTAGCCTTTTACCCTGCGGGTGTGTTTGTGAGAGCTTATCCAAAATGAAAATGAGAACGAAATTTTTTCATTTCAACAAATTGCAACGAAGATTCAAATTTGTCTTCCCTGCAGTTCTGATATCATCTGGGCTGACTATGTCGGCTGTGGAAGCTGGTGAACGGCGCGTTGCCTTCGTCATCGGCAACAGCGGTTACCAGACAGTCCCATCACTTCCCAATCCAAAGAACGATGCAGCAGCAGTTGCGCAGGCCCTGAAAAAATCCGGATTTGAAGTTGTCTCGGCAATCGATCTCGATCGGGTCGGATTTGACCAAGCGTTTAAGAAATTTGTTCGATCACTCGGCGGCGCGGACATGAGTGTTTTTTACTACTCAGGTCACGGCATTCAGGTCGGCGGGGACAATCGCATCATCCCAACCGACGCACAACTCAAGTCCGCTGCTGACCTTGAAGTAGAGACGGTGAGCGTCAAAACCATCATGTCCTACATGAAATCCAATTCAAAGCTTCAATTGGTTTTTTTGGATTCATGCCGTAACAATCCGTTCCCTGCATCATCATTTCTTGTCGGACCCGAAAAGCAATTGTTGGTTGCAGGCGTTGGCTTGGCCGCGCAAGAGGGCACTCTGGGTAGTCTTGTTGCGTTTTCAACGCAACCAGGTGCGGTGGCAATTGACGGCCAGGGCGACCAGTCACCCTTTACGGCTTCAATGGTCAGCCACACATTCAAGTTGGGCATCGACGTCAAGACTGCGATGGCGCAAGTCACGGAGGATGTTTGGACGGCCACAGAACAAAAACAAAAACCTTGGTCCAGTGACAGCTTGGGACAAACCGTGTTTTTTAAACGCCCAGCTGTAAAATTGGCGCCTGCAGAAACAATCGTTGCAAGCAAAGAGCCTGCTGTTAAGATTGCTGCCGCTCCATCACTAGATGCTCCAGCCGTTGCGACAGCACCTGCAAACCAGATTGCAGAGATACTGTCCCAGGCCCTTTCCCAGCCCCGTCGCGTGCCGATTGGCGTTGGCCAAGTCGCCATGCTCGATAACTTCCCGATTGTGCGTGCGGCAGGTGCAGATCAAATCGAAGTGACCGTAGTGCCAAAGGCAGGAATGCTTTATCTTGATGGCAACCCCCTGAGCGAAGGTGACGTTCTAAATGGAGAAGCGTTGCGCAAGGTTACTTTTGAGCCAGCAATCGATTCAAATAAAAAGGTGCAGCAGTTTGAGTTGAAAGTTGCCGACTCGAGCGGCAATACCTCAACCACAGTGACGGGAAACATTGATCCATTTGTTGTCCAGTGTGATGAAGAAGCAGGCGAGCCTCTGGACCTGCAAGGCGTTACCGCTGGTAAGCTGCCAAATGAAATCAATCCGGACTCCGCCGTTGCGGCCTGCATGGATGCCGTGGTCAAATTTCCGGCCGTTGCGCGCTATAAGTATGAATTGGGACGGGCCAAATTGGCTGCAAAGGATACAGTCGGTGCACTCTCCTTATTCAAGGAAGCAGCGGACACCGGACATGTACGTGCATTCTACCAATTGGGTTATATGGCCCAGCGCGGTCTTGGCAGGAATCAGGATATGTCTGAGGCCAACGGGCTTTTCAAAACTGCTGCCGAACAGGGAGACCCCTACGGCATGTTGGCATATGGACGAAATCTTTCGCAAGGCCGTGGTGTCGCAAAAGACCTCGAAATTGGAATCGGACTTCTCAACAAGTCAGTTGAAATGGGTCACACCTATGCCATGAACGCGTTGGGTTCGATGTATTACTATGGCGAAGGCGTGAAGATTAATCCGCAACGTGGCGTGCGCTTTTACGAGGCTGGATTGGCCCGCGATGACATTTATTCAATGCGCAACATGGCAATTGCTTATCAACAAGGCAAAGGTGTTAAGAAAGACATCAACAAAGCAAAGGACTTATTCGCAAAGGCCAGCTTAGGTGGCCACCCACAGGCTCCAACAGACCTTGGTGTCATGTACTATAACGGAGCCGGCGTAGCCAAGGATGTTGCTGCCGCAGCAAAGTGGTATGCCATTGGTGCCGAGCGGGGAGATTATTGGGCGGCAGCTAATCTGGCATTCATCTATGCAAAGGGACCCGCCAAGTTGCGCAACGCCCAAAAGGCTGTTGAATATGCAGGCCTCTCGGTTGCTCTAGATAAATTTAATGCAACACCCAAGAACAGGGATTTTCTCAAATCATTGCCGGCGGAAAACAAGCGCAGTGCTATCAAACAGTTGATTCAGCAGGTTGGTGCCGAAAATGCCCAAACAGATTCAGACCTTGATAAAACACTGGTTATGTTGTCCCAACAAGCTTGGGTCGCCCGTAATCCGCGGTTAGATTTGTTCTGATATTTTTGGGCTGTGACGAAAAAAATGTTTGAGTGTGGGTCATCTTTGCAAGCTGGCACTGAATCACAATTGGCGAATTTGACCGAAGCAAGGAGAAGTTAAATGCATAATGTTTTGAGGCTCGTACGCGTAGTGGTTGCAACCCTCATCTTGGCAGTTGCGTGTACCTTGTCTCCGGTGGCAGCACAGGAGTCACAGGGTCTGACGGTGACTGACAAATCTCCAACAGGTGAGTTAACCTTCTGGAACGGAATCAAGGACAGCAATGATGTTGCAAGTTTCAAAACCTATTTGAAAAATTTTCCAAACGGTATGTTCTATGATCTTGCATTAGCCAAGTACCAAGCACTTGGTGGGAATGTTGCCGACGTCAAACCCGATACCAAGAGCAGTCTGAATCATAAAGTTTCAGTCAAAACTCTCTCTTCTGGAAAGAGGAGCACTCCGAAGGTGAAGAATGTTGTTGTCATGAAACAACATGCCCCGATGTTGCAGAAAAAAGTTGTTCGATACAAAGCGCAGAAAAAAGCACAGGTTCATCTCTTCAAAAAGACTGCTCGCAAACACATTGCCACTAAACCCAAGCCCATTATAAAACGAAAATCCATTGCCCCATCAAGAGAAGGCGGAGGCGGAGGCGGAGGCGGCTCCGGAAGTGGCGGTCCCTGGGGCTAGATGTTGAGACTACAATACAAGTCGCCATTTATGATTTGACCCCGTTTTCGCGTATCAAAGGCAACCAAAGTGACGTTTGGCTTCCTTTGCTTGGAGAACTGTCAACGTAAAATTTGGCACCAAGTGCGTCTGCCCGGCTCTGCATGTTCTTGCGACCATGGCCCAGCGTCTGAACTGAAGGGTCAAAACCCTTGCCATCATCTGAAACTTCAATCGCAATGCCCGCCCGGCCTTGTCGGAGTTCCGTCTTGCAAGAGACCCTGATGAGATTGGCTTCTGCATGCCCCAAGATGTTTCCCAAAGCTTCCTGAAAAATGCGTAGAACGTGAATAGCGTTTGGCGCATCAAGCCATTTGATTGCCGGCACCTCTTCCACCCGCCAGTCAAATGACACCCCTGAATTTCGCATTTCAGGTTCAAGCCTGTATCTCAAACTGGCAAGAAGCGTAGACACATCACCGTCAATTGGCTCCAATGAATCAACCGCTATCCTTAAATCGGACAACGCGCTTTTAAGTGCGAAAACAGCCGTTGAGCTTTGCTTGCCCTGCCTCTCTGCCGATGCCAGCGCGGCCACGAGGCTCGAGCCAATACCATCATGGATTTCACGCATCATGCGTTCACGCTCATCAGTGATTGCATGTGCAACTTCCAGCTTCCGACGTGCACTTTCACTGACCAAAAGATTTGCCTTTGTCGTTTCAATGCGTTGCTCAAGCTGCGCATTGATTTTGTTTTTTTCGGCGAGTGAATTTTGCAGGCTGCGTTGGCGCAACCAAAACAAAGCAGCGATTGCAGCAATGACAGAAAAGCCCACGCCTGCCAGGATTGCAAAAAACATCGATAGGTTTATGGCAAGCATCGGGTCATGCGCTTGAATTCACCGTGGCATATCGATAATGCCAAGGCTGGACGCTTCAAACACGGCTTCGGAGCGCGAATTGACCTCCAGTTTTTGGTAAATATTCTTGACATAAGTTGCAACTGTACTGCGAGAAATGCTGAGCAGCTCGCCAATTTCCAAAAAAGAAAAGCCTCGCGCCAGGAGATTGAGAACTTCGGCCTCTCTCTTCGACAACAGCGCGGCAGCTTTGGCATCAGTTTCTTTCGGTTGGAACTCTTTCAGCAATTGCCGCGCAATAGTCGGACTGATCGGAGAGCCTCCCCGTCTCACTTCGCGTATCCCTTCGGCACATTCACCAAATCGTTCGTCTTTCAGAAGAAATCCTCGGGCACCTGACCTGATGCTATCCAGCACTTTTGACTGTTCGGCAAAGATCGTGATCACGATGATGTCGATGTTCTTGTGTTTCTGAGCTGCATAGCGAATGAGCGAAATGCCGGAACCATCTGGCAAACCAAGGTCACACAACAGGACATCAAATCCGCCTGCATCTATACAAACCTTCCCCTCCGCCACATTGTTGGCAACAGAGACAACTGGCAGATCGCCATGTGCCGCAAGGGCAGTCCTGATGCGATCAAGGGCATCAGCATCATCTTCGATGATTGCAACACGGATCGTTTCGGCAGGTACTTTTTCCATGGTAGCTAACTCTATCGAGTTTGATGCAATGGTCAATGTGAACCTTCCAAAACTTTTAGCACTGTCAGTTAAGTTAGAAACGATCTTAACTGTTGACCGATTATTGGTCGCTTCACTTCATTTCGGGGGTTGACGATATGAGTTGATGCCCGAGTTCACACTCCCAAATGTGGTACTTGCGCATCGGCAATCTCCGCGCATAACATAGGCAAAAGTCATGCCGGTTCAAACAGGAATCAGAACTCTTTCCCGAATTTTTTCGGGCGATGGACGTGTTCATGCAAGATAGCTTACAAATTGAACTCAGCATTGCCCGCAATGCGAAATCCTATGACCTGCTGCCCTATGAGTCGAGGGCTATTCCGCAAAGCCATCCTGCGCGGCTCGCAGCTATCGCGAAAATTTTTGGACTAACAGTGAAACCTGTCCACATAGCGCGCGTCCTTGAGCTTGGTTGCGCTTCAGGTGGGAATATCATTCCGATGGCTCTGAACTATCCAGAGGCAAAATTCGTTGGTGTTGATGTATCGCCCAGACAAATTGCAGCAGGCCTGGCAAGAATTGAAAAAATAGGTCTTCAAAATCTTGAACTCCAACGCAAGAGTTTCTCAGATTTGAGCGCGGACGCAGGAAAGTTTGATTACATCGTATGTCATGGTGTATTCTCCTGGGTGCCGCGCGCCCTGCAAGATTCCATATTTGAACTCTGCCAAAAGCACCTATCACCCGAAGGAATTGCCTACATTAGCTACAACGTTTTGCCGGGCTGGCGTATGCTCCAACCTTTGCGTGATGCTTTCACTGCCGCTTTACCGAACGGATTAAAAGGCGCCGCCAGAGTACAAGAAGCGGCACAATTGCTGAGTTTCCTTAGCGTCGCTTCACCCTCCCAAGGCGTTTACACACAATCCCTAAAGGCAATGGCGGAAAAACTTCAAAAATTATCCGTCACTTACGTCGCGCATGAATATCTTGAGGACACGAATGATCCCTGTCTTTTTCGCGACTTTGCCGAGCGTGCATCTGGTTTTGGGTTGGGATTTCTCGGTGAATGCGAAATTCAATCAATGATTGTCGATCATTATGGTGCTGCCGTAGTTGACGAAATTCGACGACGTTCTGCGGGCAATGCCATCGCCACCGAACAACTTCTGGACTTAGTTAGTGGAAGAACTTTCCGTCAAACACTCTTGGTGCATAGCGTTCGCTTAAAAGAGATAGTCCGAGACATAGCACCAGAATGTCTGAATGGACTGCATTTGAGTGCCGACGTGGGCATGCGCTTGGACGTTGAAGGCCAAGAAACAAAATTGACGCTTGTTAATGGACAGGCTTTTTGGATCAAATCCGAAGCGATGCATAAGGCTTTGGAGAAGTTCATTTCCAAGCTGCCTGCAACAAGCAGCTTGGAGAGCCTTTTACAAACTGTATCAGATGCAGAAGATGTCAAACGCGGCTTCAGAAACCTCATGCTTGCAGGCGCTGTTGTACCTTCAACTCAGCCGGCAAGAGCATCCTACCCAGCTCCCGCCATGCCAAAAGCTGGTAAAATGGCAAAGGCCGATGCTGAAGCAGGGGCAAACGTTACAGCAAACTTGAAGCACGAACCTGTTTCACTTGAACCTGCAACCTGCTTTCTCTTGCGTCACATGGATGGAGAGCACGATCAGAATGACTTGATTTCCATATTGGTGGAAGAATTCCGTTGCGGTCGGATCATCCTTTATGAAGATGGCAAGACAGCGAGTACGTCTGAAGCAGCGGTATCGTTTGTGCAGCAAAACGCTGCCGATCTCATAGACAGCTTGGCCAAGGGTGCTTTGCTCGAGTTTTAAAACAGTTATTCTTGATATCATCCATTTGGGGGATTTGAATTCCGCAGGAAGCTCCTATTGAGAATCCAATTCCATGACGTTAACTGGCAAACAGCTTCCCATTGCCAGCCCTGATACCTTGGGTTATAGTTCCCTTTCAGGGGCAAGTCGCAACACTAATTGAAGAGGCGAATAGCTATGGCTGACAGTGGTCAAAAGTTCATCAAACGCAATCGTCCCCCGCGGGTGCAAATTCAATATGAAGATCCTTATAACGCCGAAAAAATGGTAGAACTGCCATTTGTGATGGGCGTGATGTCGGATCTCTCGGGGAACGCGTCTGATGTCGAGAAACCAGCAATTGCGGACCGCAAATATCTTGACATGGATATGGATAATTTTGATGACCGGATGAAGGCCGTAAAGCCAGGAATAGCCTTCAATGTCCCTAACAAGTTGGGCGACGCCAAAGGCGAGAAAATGTCAGTCAAACTCAGCTTCGAAAAAATGGCTGACTTCAAT
>JANMWK010000111.1:0-4256 GCA_031393975.1 Hyphomicrobiales bacterium | reverse complement strand
TGCGAACTTGATCCGATTTACTGCGACCGCATCATCGCGCGTTATGAAGCTTTCGCCAAGGATGAGGCCCAATTATTGGTCTGCGGTATAGAGCAACCATTGCCCCACGGGATGGCAGCTGAATGAATGATGCCAAACCGCATTCGAAAGTCACCAA
Organism: Hyphomicrobiales bacterium; assembly: GCA_031393975.1. GTDB lineage: Bacteria > Pseudomonadota > Alphaproteobacteria > Rhizobiales > Aestuariivirgaceae > Aestuariivirga. The sequence goes on along the minus strand of JANMWK010000111.1, from coordinate 4,099 downwards.
GCGGTTGGCAAAACGACCTGACCGCAAATCCTATACTGTTGGCCACGGCAAGCCACCTGAAACCACGCGCTTTAAGCCAGAGCAATCCGGCAATCCAAAAGGCAGGCCAAAGGGTAAAAAAGGCAGGCCAGATGTCCCGCAGCATGACCGCCTCAAGTCGATCATTCTTGAAGAAGCTTACCGCACAATTAAGGTGAACGATGGAACTGTTCAAGTCTCGGTTCCCATAGCACAGGCTGTCATGAGGTCCCTTGCCGTCACAGCAGCCAAAGGCAATACCCGCGCTTAGAAACTCTTCTCGGAACTACTTTCCAACACAGAATTGACGAACAAGAATGCGCATGATGAATGGTTGGAGACCATGATTACATATAAGACGAATTGGGGCGAGGAACTCGAGAGGCGCAAACTCCACGGCATCTCCACTCTTCCAGACCCCTTGCCACATCCGGATAATATAATAGTCGATTATCGCAGAAACACAGTCTCTATCCGCGGTCCCATGGATAAGCGCGAACAGGATGATCTTGATCTCTGGCTCACTCGGAAGAAAGATAATGAGGCAGAGTTACTGTACCTCAAAAGTACAATTAAAGATCAACAAAACTCCCCCTATCTCAGTCATTGCGAACTCGAAATTGCTCATAAGAAGCACATCCTCGAAATTATTGATGCCGCGCTGTCACTGCGCGCCTCTCTAAACTGTATTGAAACGCGACTCTCACAGCTCAATTTAAAAACACCGGGCTACTTGGCGAACCCACCGTTTATGACACCTATCCGAAGAGCTAAGTGGATAGCGCGATAGCAATGCTGTCGCGCTAACGCCAATGATCAATCACAATAAGACCTTGATAATGAGCGAACATAGAATCGTTAACTCAAGTAAAATTCAAACCTCGCGGCGACGACTGGTTCTGGCTTTACCTGCACTTAGCTTTTCCGCCATGGCGGGGGTGTTGACCTATCGCTAAAGCGGCTTAGTAGGCGCTCTGATAGTAACCAAAGCCTCAAGCGATGCCACACAGGCCACAGCCGCTTCGCGCCCTTTATTATGGTTGTCATCGCGACTGCGGGCTATAGCCTGTTCATCTGTGTAAGTGGTTATGATCCCGAATGTGATTGGCACTTCAGTTTGCAACGTGGCGTGCATGAGGCCAAACGTGGCCCCTAAGCTGATGAACTCAAAATGCGCCGTGTCTCCTTTTATCACACAGCCTAAACACACAATACCGTCAAAGCGGCCTGAACGAGCGAGTGTCTGTGCTAGCAAAGGAATCTCAAAAGCGCCTGGTGCCTGAAAGATATCGGCAGTAGTAACATCGATGCCACATTCTTTGAAATAAGTCATGGCGCCGCGTTCGAGGCCACCAGTTACTTCGGGGTTGAATCGGCTGACCACCAGAGCAATGCGCCAAGGCTTGTTTGGGACTTTTGTCATGAAGGATTCCTTGTGTTAAAATGGTAGGTATGGCCCATGCGATCACGCTTTGTTGCAAGATAGCTGGCGTTAAAGGGGTTGGGGGTTATGATCAGTGGTTGCTGTCTGACCACGTTCAAGCCAAAAGCTGTCAACGCCTTGGCTTTATCGGGGTTGTTTGAAAGCAGCACCAACGAGGACACGCCCAAAGCTTTCAACATATGAGCTGCAGCGGCATAGTCGCGTTTATCAGGCGCAAAGCCCAGAGCCATATTGGCGTCGACTGTATCATGGCCCTTGTCTTGTAGCCCATAAGCTAGAATCTTGTTGGCCAAGCCAATGCCGCGGCCTTCGTGGCCGCGCAGATAGATCACGACGCCGCCATCGCTTTCAGAAACCAACCGTATGCTTTCCTGAAGCTGCGGGCCGCAGTCACACCGCAGCGAGCCCAAGGCCTCGCCCGTCAGACATTCAGAATGAACTCTGACCAGCGGCGTTGCAGGCAAAGGATATTTGACTAAGGCCAGATGTTCAGTGCCGTCAATTAGGCTGCGAAAGGCGTGAACATGTAAGGGTTCATCGGCAAAAGCGGTTGGCAGCTCTGAACGGGCTATCTCCTCAACCAGCATCTCTGTTCTTTTACGGTGGTGGATGATTGCCGCAATGGTGAGGATGGGAAGCTCATGTTCTTTGGCAAAGTTATCCAAATCTGCACGTCTCGCCATCGTTCCGTCATCGCTCATGATCTCGCAAATCACCGCAGCGGGTCGTAGCCCCGCTATGGTCATCATATCAACTGAACCTTCAGTGTGACCAGCACGAGTGAGCACGCCGCCTAGAGCTGCGCGCAATGGAAAGACGTGTCCGGGCGACACAATGTCGTCAGGCTTCGCGTCAGCGCTGCAAGCTGCCGCAATGGTACGGGCCCGATCATGCGCCGAAATCCCTGTGCTGATCCCCGTGCGCGCTTCTATTGAAACAGTAAAGGCCGTCGAACGCCGCGCCTTATTGTTGCTCACCATAGACGGCAGACTGAAGCGATCAATCATCGGCCCGGCCATCGGCATGCAAATAAGCCCGCGGCCAAAACGTGCCATAAAATTTACGGCATAAGGTGTGGCAAATTCCGCCGCAATCACAAGGTCGCCCTCGTTTTCGCGGTCTTCATCATCGACAAGGATGATCATGCCGCCTTTGCGGAGGTGCTTTAGGGCTTCAGATAAGGTTGACATAGACGCTCCACGTATTTGGCCATGACGTCCACTTCGACGTTGATGCTATCGCCGACATTTGCGGCATATAAGTTGGTGTGTTCCCAAGTATGGGGAATAATGGTGAGGCCAATGCGCGAGGTTCCCTCGCCCAGTCCTTCTAATGTGTTGATCGTAAGACTGATGCCATTGAGAGCGATCGATCCTTTTTCCACACAATAGCGCGCCAGGGCGGCAGGAATATTAAACTCCAGCTTTCTCGCTCCGGCTTCAGGAAGGACGCTGCACAACACGGCCTTCCCGTCCACATGGCCCTGAACCAAATGACCCGACAGCCTAGTGTTGAGGTTTACTGCCCGTTCTAGGTTGACGATACTCCCCGTTTGTAGCTTACCAAGATTACTCCGCGCTAAGGTTTCCGGGCTTGCAAAGAAATCGGCTTCATCTTTATCCCTAAGCGCCGCAATGGTGAGGCAAACACCGTTGACCGCAACACTTTCTCCCAAGGCCAGATCCTCAAAGCCCGTAGAAATGCGACAGGACAGCGAGCCCTGCTCATCGGTAACCGTTATAACTTTGCCCAATCGTTCAATGATGCCTGAAAACATGGTTGTCCTCCTCCGCCGATTGGTTGAGGCTCAAAGTGTTACGCTTGATGTCAATCTGGTCGTCATGGCCGACTTTTGGGCTTTGCGTGATCAAAACGTGTTCATCCCAATAGGGTGAAGATAACACTGAGGCTGTAAGATGTGGTCCTGCTTCTACGAGCACTTCCAATGTGCCTTCGGTGGCTAAAGCGCGTAAAACTTGTTGAAGTTCGTCTGCCCATATGACTTCAAAGCCCCGTTTTATAACTGATGCAACATAGTCATTTGCAACACGGCGTCGGCGGTCAAAAAGAATGAGCTTGCGGCGCTTGTCAACGATATCCTCAACGTGCCGCACCGTGAACTCCGGAGCATCAGCCAAAACAGTGCCTGACCCCGTAATAATAGCATCGGCACGTCTCCGTAACTGATGCGCCAATACAAGTGAGGCATGCGATGTAAATGTTTTATGCCCCGGCTCGGGTATCATGCTGCCGCGGCGGTTGAAAGCTTGTTTTACCGTCACCCATGGCAAGCCCTTGGTCATGCATTTGGTAAAAGGGGCAATCAAGCGTTGAAGCGCTTGAGACAATTCCGGTTCACGAGCTACATCCAAAAAGGAAACGCTTAGACCACGTTGGCGCAATTGTTCTGCACCACCACCTTTTACATGAGGATTTGGATCCACTGCCCCGATCACCACGTTTCTGGCTGATGTCGCCAATATGGCATCCGTGCAAGGCGGCATGCGCCCATGATGACTGCAAGGTTCTAAAGTCACAACAAATGTGTGAACTTGCTCCATCAACCCTAAGGAGCAGGATTTTTGGATAGCTAATACCTCAGCATGAAGATGGCCTGCTTTCTGATGGGCCGCCACA
>JANMWK010000091.1:0-4785 GCA_031393975.1 Hyphomicrobiales bacterium | reverse complement strand
GTATGTTCTGGCGCGTGATAATCATCGGAGGGATAGATGAATACCGGCATAGTTCCTCCGGCGAGGTGAAGTTCAAGCCCTTCCGGGGTTTCCTTGACCTTTAGCCCAAGAGTATCTCCGTAGAATTTTTTCGCCTTGTCCAAATCATTGACTGAGAAACTTGAGAAGGCCTTCGAATTTTTGAATAGCATGTGCGTTACTCCAATTTGGGATTGGGATCAGTCCACGTGTTGTTTGAGAAATTCGTCAAGGACACGGTTGAATTCGTCAGGCTTGTCAATCTGCGGCCAGTGACCCGTGTCCTCGATTGTCACGTGAGGCAGATCGGCCTGATTGTGCAGGTCCATCGGCGTGTCGCCTTCTGATGTGATGATGGCGAGTTTGGGTCCGGTATATTGCTTGAGGCCCGGCAGCGGGTCATGGGCGAAGAGCACCTTGATGATGGTCATCGCGGTTTTCTGGTCTACAGCAAGCATTTCCTTGTGGACTTTTCTGGCCACTTCCGGCTGCGCACCCTTTAGCAGTTTGGCGGCATAGCCTTCGTAAACCGTGTCATAATCCTTCTCCAAGTTGTCGATGACTTCCTTGGCGATGTCAGGCGGGGTTTTTGCTGCCGATGCCACCAGCACAAGACCTGCCACCTTAGTTGGGTTCGCAGTGGCATAGGCAATTGCGGTGGGGCCGCCCATGCTGTGGCCCACCAGAACGAAGCGATCAAGTTTGAGTGTTTCGACGACGGCGGTGACATCGGCTTTCAATCCGTCAATGGAATAGTCGCCGTTTGTAGGTGGCTGTGATTGCCCGTGTCCGCGTAAATCCAAGGCTATGGCCCTGCGGGTTTTGCGCAGGTGCTCTAGTTGTGCGGCCCAGTGCGTTGCGTCGCCAGCGAAGGAATGAATGAACACGACCGGAACCCCGCCCGAACCACCGTCATCCACATAAAGCTTGCCGGCAGGACCTTGAATGTTTTCTCCAGCTTGGGCGATTCCAACCGCAAAACCTGTGGCCACCGCCATTGCGGTGAAAGTAGATGTGATGCTCATTGCTGGAACTCCGGTTTTTAGTCGTAGTATTACAACTGACTCAAGCCCCGATGGTTCCTGAAAGGAACCATCGTCAGTCACGTTCGTTGAATAGGTCAGCAACAAACAATAACTTCACAGGCTCTCCAATGGACCACCGCGATCGATTGATTTTGGCATTATCGGCTCTCCTTCGTTCCGAGCGGGAAACGCGATTTGCGTTTGAGACCTGCATATCTCACGGTGTTCTGGAGCCAGAGACATTGCAGGCGCTGGTCAGCGATCCTGTTCCAGTTATTACGCGCGAGGACCTGAACTATGCCGAGGATTTTGCAATGAATCGGCACAGCGTTGGGGGAAGTGCGTGATGGCTGTACGTCCAGCATGGAAAGGCTATCTCAAGCTATCGCTGGTCACCTGTGGGGTGGAACTTTCAAACGCCACGACCCAAAGCGAAAAAGTCTCATTCCGCATTCTAAATCGGGCCACTGGCAACACAGTGTCACGCCAGTACACCGATTCAGTTACCGGAAAGCCGGTTGATGAAAAAAACGAAGTCAAGGGTTTTGAAATCGAGAGCGACAAGTATCTGCTGTTTGAAGATGCTGAAATTGAATCAGTCAAAATTGAATCCTCACACACCTTGAGTCTCGAAAGTTTCGTGAACAAGGCAGACATCCAACAAATCTATCTCGATACACCTTATTATCTGGCGCCATCGGACAAGGTTTCAGAGGAGGCCTTTGCAGTGATCAGAGATGCGCTCTTTGAAAAGAAGATGGCTGGCCTTGCGCGCATGGTATTGTACCGTAAAGAGCGCCCGGTGGTTATAGAAGCATTGGGCAAGGGCATGTTGCTCACCACATTGCGATACGACAATGCAGTGCGCCAGCCCGATACGGTTTTCGACGGCATCGGCAAGGTCAAAGTCGATCAACAAATGATCGACCTCGCCAGTCACATCATTGACAAGAAAAAAGGCCGCTTCGATCCCTCGAAGTTTGAAGACCACTATGAGGAGGCACTTCTGGAAATGGTCAAGGCCAAGAAGGCCGGCAAGAAGCCACCCGTGGTTTCGTCTGCAGCACCGCCCTCCAATGTCGTCAACCTGTTCGACGCTTTGAAAAAAAGCTTGGCATCAGAACCCGGTGTGCAGGCCAATGATGCAAAGCCCAAGTCGAAGGCTAAGCCAGTTCCGAATGACACCAAGACAACTGGAAAATCAGTGGCGGGTCGCAAAGTCTAATCTTCGGGGTATTTGAATGTTGCCTGGATTAAAGCAATACTGGTTGAAGCGAGACTTCAAGAAGACCAGCGAACCTTCCGGGAAAGCGCTTGCTGGGCCGCGAAAATCCAAGCCAATCGGTGGGCTATTCGTCATCCATAAGCACGATGCACGCCGATTGCATTATGATTTGCGTCTGGAACATGACGGTGTGCTGTGGTGCTGGGCTGTCACCCGCGGACCAAGCCTTGATCCCACCGACAAACGTCTCGCCGTCCATGTCGAGGACCATCCCCTCGATTATGCGGAGTTTGAAGGCACAATCCCGAAAGGCTCTTATGGTGCTGGCTCCGTAATCGTTTGGGACCGGGGAACTTGGCTACCGGAGGGCGATGCGGACGTTGGCATGAAGAAGGGCCATCTCAGTTTCGCACTCGCTGGAGAGAAACTCAAAGGGCACTGGCATTTGGTGCGTCTTAAACCCCGTGCAAAGGAAAAACACGATAACTGGTTGCTGATCAAGGCCGAGGATCGGTTTGCCACAGCAAGTGCAGACATTCTGGAGGAGGCACCACAATCGGTAAAGTCTGGCCTTACCATCGACGATATCAGCGCGGGCAAAAGCTCCAAGGCTATCGCTAAGACCGCAGCAGTGCCCCCCAAGTCGAGGGCTGCCCCACCTTCGCAATTCATCTCGCCGGCACTCGCCACGCTGAAAGCTGCCCCACCCTCCGGCAGCGAATGGATTCATGAAGTAAAGTTTGACGGCTACCGCATTCAGGCTCACGTCGCATCGGGGAAAGTGAAACTGCTTACGCGGTCCGGGCTGGATTGGACGACGCGTTTTGGGGATGCAGTGCCGCGCGAACTTCTGAGTCTCGACTGTAAACAAGCCATCATTGACGGAGAATTGGTGGTGCTTTCGCCGAAGGGCATTGCCTCCTTTTCCTTGTTGCAAGCTGACCTCTCGGAAGGCCGCAGTGACAGGATGATGTTCTACGCCTTCGATCTCTTGGAACTGAACAACTCTTCATGGCTTGGCAAACCGCTCGCAAAACGCAAATTGCGTCTCGAGGAACTTTTAAATCGGCAGCCTGAAGACGCTGTTGTGCGATACAGCGAAGACTTTGCAGAAACGGGAGAGGTCATGCTGGCTCATGCCTGCCGCATGGGCCTTGAAGGCGTCATTTCAAAACGTATTGACGCGCCCTACCGCAGTGGGCGCACGCTCGACTGGATTAAATCAAAATGTACCCAGCGTCAGGAATTTGTTGTCATCGGCTACCTGACGTCCGCAGCAACGGGACGCGGCCTGCGCTCAATTCTGGTGGCATATCATGATAACGGCAAACTCAAATATGGTGGGCGGGTTGGCACCGGCTTTTCAGTGAAAAGTGGTGACGACGTCAAACGTCGGCTCGACAAACGCAAGACCACAGCACCAGCCATTGAGGGAATGGACCGCACGGAAAAAACCGCAATATGGGTCAGGCCAGAGCTTGTGGCTGAAGTGGAATTTCGGGCTTGGACAAACGGTGGAATTTTGCGGCAAGCGTCTTTTCAAGGCTTGCGTGAAGATAAGCCAGCAGATGACGTTGTCAAGGAAGTTCCAGTCGCATCATCACGGGAAAAAACACCGGTGAAACAGAAAAAGCTTGAGCCGTTGCCCATGCCCGAGACAAGCGTCCACCTCAGCAATGCGGGCAAAATGCTGTGGCCGAAAGCCAACGTCTCCAAACAAGATTTGCTGGACTATTATGGAGCCGTATGGCCACGCATGCAGTCGTTTATCATCGACCGGCCTTTGAGTCTGTTGCGGGCTCCCGACGGTATTGGCGGCCAGTTGTTTTTTCAGAAACACGCATCGCCCGGCATGCATCCCGCCATTTTCACCATGGACGATCCCATGGACAAGCAGCAACACCTTTACATCCGCAATTTTGACGGCTTGGCAGCACTGGTGCAGTTGGGTGTGGTGGAAATTCATGTGTGGGGTTCAACTATACATGCAATCGAAACACCTGATCAAATCGTGTTTGATCTCGACCCCGATGAAGGACTGGACAGTGAGTTAGTGCGGGCCGCTGCCCTAGATGTCAAAAAACACTTGAGCGATCTTGGCCTTCCGGCATTGCTCAAAACATCAGGTGGCAAGGGGTTTCACGTTGTGGTGCCTCTGAAACCCAAAGCCCGCTGGGAAGAAGTCAAAACCTTCGCACATGATTTCGCCCGTGCCATGACACAATCAGTTCCCGACCGCTATACTGCGACGCTTGCCAAGAATGCCCGAAAGGGAAAAGTATTCATCGACTATCTGCGCAATGGCCGCGGGTCAACCACAGTTGCACCTTTTTCGCCGCGCGCAAACGAAGAAGCTGCCATATCCATGCCCATCGAGTGGAAACTGTTGGAGACAGGTGTTCAGCCAAAGTCATTCACAATCAAAAGTAATGCATTGCGCGATATCCTAAGCGAACCCAATCCTTGGCGAGATTTTTCCAAGATTGCAAAGCCATTGCGCCAGTAGCGCTTTACGCC
>JANMWK010000031.1:0-10148 GCA_031393975.1 Hyphomicrobiales bacterium | reverse complement strand
TCCCGATTTTCGTTGGGAAGACGACGAGCAACTGTGTTTTCATAAAATGGTGGGCGGTGCAGGATTCGAACCTGCGACCCGGTGATTAAGAGTCACCTGCTCTACCAACTGAGCTAACCGCCCGTTCCTTTCAGAACGAAGGCCCCGCTGAGGGCAGGGCCTATGGGGGTGCGTATAGGCACCCCGTTATAATTTGTCTAGTGCGTTTTACGGCACATTTCTCACAGCGCCTTTGGCCGCTGAAGTGGCGAAAGCTGCGTAGGCTCTGAGTGCTGTTGTCACCTTGCGCGGCCTCGATTTCATCGGCGTCCATGCGTGTTTGCCACGTGCCAATTGCATGGCGCGGCGCTTTTCGATTTCAACTTCGCTTACTGCCAGATTGATCGTGCGGTTGGGGATGTCGATCTCGATTGTGTCGCCGCTATGCACCAGCGCGATGAGCCCGCCTTCTTCGGCTTCAGGCGAGACGTGGCCGATGCTGAGGCCCGATGTTCCGCCGGAGAAGCGGCCATCGGTGATCAGCGCGCAGGATTTGCCGAGCCCTTTTGATTTGATATAGCTGGTGGGGTATAACATTTCCTGCATTCCAGGGCCGCCGCGCGGACCTTCATAGCGGATCACCACCACGTCACCCGCTTTCACTTCACCATTGAGAATACCAGCCACCGCCGTGTCTTGGCTTTCAAACACCACAGCAGGACCCGTGAATTTCAAAATGCTCTCATCCACGCCGGCAGTTTTCACAATGCAACCGTCGAGCGCGATGTTGCCTTTGAGCACAGCAAGCCCGCCATCTTTCGAGAAAGCATGTTCCACGGAACGGATCGCACCTTTTTCACGGTCTATATCGAGATCATCCCAACGGCGCGATTGGCTGAAGGCAGTTTGTGATGGCACCCCGCCGGGAGCCGCCAAAAAGAAATCATGCACGGTTTTGGATTTTGTGCGCGTCACGTCCCAATGATTAATGGCAGCGCCCAGTGTGGCGGAATGGACTGTCGGCAATTCACCATGAATGAGGCCCGCTTTTTCCAACTCGCCGAGGATCGACATAATGCCGCCGGCGCGGTGCACATCTTCCATATGAACATCAGATTTGGCAGGAGCCACTTTGCACACGCAAGGTACGCGGCGCGAGAGCCTGTCAATATCATCCATGGTGAAATTGATGTTGCCTTCATGGGCGGCGGCCAAAATATGCAGCACCGTGTTGGTGGAACCGCCCATGGCAATATCCAGCGTCATGGCATTTTCAAATGCCTTGAAGGAAGCAACATTGCGCGGGAGAACACTCTCATCATTCTGTTCATAGTAACGTTTGGCGATATCAACGATCAAATGACCTGCTTCGAGGAACAGGCGCTTTCGGTCAGAATGCGTGGCCAGTGTGGAGCCGTTGCCCGGCAGGGATAGGCCCAGTGCTTCGGTGAGGCAGTTCATCGAATTCGCGGTGAACATGCCAGAGCAAGAGCCACACGTTGGGCAGGCACTGCGTTCGATTACATCAACTTCAGCATCAGAATATTTATCATCAGCAGCCGCCACCATAGCATCGACCAGATCGAGCGCCTTTATTTTACCTGAAGGGGCCAAATATTTACCAGCCTCCATCGGTCCACCAGACACAAACACCGATGGAATGTTGAGCCGCATTGAGGCCATCAACATGCCGGGCGTGATTTTGTCGCAATTGGAAATGCAAACCATCGCATCTGCACAATGAGCGTTGACCATATATTCAACCGAGTCCGCGATAATCTCGCGTGAGGGGAGGGAATACAACATTCCGTCGTGGCCCATAGCAATGCCATCATCCACGGCGATGGTGTTAAACTCTTTGGCCACGCCGCCTGCGGCTTCAATCTCGCGGGCCACAAGCTGGCCCAGGTCTTTCAAATGCACATGGCCCGGCACAAATTGCGTGAACGAGTTGACCACCGCAATAATCGGCTTGCCAAAATCACCATCCTTCATACCTGTCGCACGCCACAGGCCGCGGGCGCCTGCCATATTGCGGCCATGGGTGGTGGTGCGAGATCTATAAACGGGCATGGTTGCGGTCCTTAAAACAAACTATACGGCTTTTTAGCTTCTGTCTCAGCAGCAGGGAAGAGCTACCTTTACTGAATCTAAACGTCAAAACTTTAGATACCCAAATGTCAAGTGGGATAAGCGATCATGAACAGCAATAGTGAAAAACTTCCAGTTTCCAACCATCGCTTTCGAACTTTAGTGCGACAGAGCCTTTCCGCCCATGCCATTTTCCTCATTCCCATATCATTCTATTGCATGGCTTATGAAGCAATGCACTGGCTGCGCCCTGAATTGGGTGCGCCTTATTTATTGTTGGGTGTATCTGGGACTTTCCTATTGTTCATTCCCGTACTTCTGCTCGGCCTTTCGCTCAAGTTATTTTATCATGTGGCACGCTACGTCAAACCATCGAGCCCAACGCGCGGATTAATCGATGCCTTTAAAGCATTCTTCTTGAATCCAGCACACTTCGCGCAAGGCTTGCCTGCGCTCCTTATCATATCCGTGGTGGGATTCATATTTTCAGATATTCAAGGCAACATCCTCGCCTTGCAGCCTCACACTTGGGATGTGACTTTTGCAGATTGGGACAAGGCATTGCATTTTGGCAAACAGCCATGGGAATGGTTACAACCGATAGTCGGTTACGCGCCTATCACGTTCCTTATTAATTTGAATTACAATATGTGGTTCTTCTCGATGATGATTTTGCTCATCCATTTCGGCTTTGCTGCAAAATCAAGCGAACTCCGAACCAGGTTCTTTCTCACATATGTGAGCATTTGGATTATTTCTGGAAATATATTGGCCGTCGTCTTTGCTTCGGCTGGCCCCTGTTACTATTCAAGGCTCGGCCTTTCACCAGACCCTTATGTCGGACTCATGCAATATTTGCGGCACGTGAATGACATCATTCCTGTCTGGGCCGTCAGCTTGCAAGATACGCTATGGCAAGGCCACGTCGCGGGGATTAAAGGCAGCGTGGTCTCTGCCATGCCATCTCTGCATAATGGATCAGCGTTGCTGTTTGCTTTGGCTGGTTTTCAAATCAACAAATTCTGGGGTCGGGTATTATCGGCTCATGCTGTACTGATATTTATAGGGTCGATTCACTTAGCGTGGCACTATGCCATCGACTCCTATATGGCATGGACAGTGACGCTCATCGTTTGGTTTGCAGCCGCTCCCATTGCCCGCTGGTGGCACGCCACACGAACCCAGCAAACATTTTCAGTTACACTTTATAATACTTGAAACTGCAATCTGTATCACTACCTGTTGAATGTTCCAAACAGGAGGTTTGATCAAATGATTGATACTGCAAGTGCAACCCAAGACGGTTATGGTGGTGACCACTATAGTCGCTTTGGCCGCGGCTGTGGTTCCCGCATGAATAAAAAGCCATGGTCCATTTACGAAGTCGGCGCCGTGATCGGCGGATTTGCGATTTTTTGGCCGCTCGGCCTATTGGCTTTATTCGCCAAGATGAAAAAAGGTGAACTCTGGAAAGGTGCAGCAGATATGGAAGCCCCTTGGACTCATTGGCAAAACAAAGCTCCTAACTTCAGTGATTTTAACCGCAGTTGGAAGCGCCCTTCGGAAACTGGCAATGCCGCTTTCGATGATTACCGCAAAGCAGCCATGGAAAAACTCGAAGCCGAGCGCCGGAAGCTCGATGAAGAGCGCCACGCTTTTGATGAATTTTTGACAAAGCTGCGTCGCGCTAAAGATCAAGAAGCGTTTGAGCGCTTTATGGCCGAACACAAATCGCCTCCCACAACCACTGAGTAAGTTTGCGTAAAGTGTTAGCCCTCTCTGGGAATATTAGAGAGGGTTTTTTTATTTTTGAAACACCTTTTCGAATGCCTTCTTTAAAGCAACATCAACATCGCTCATTGTGAACATTAACTCCAATTTCGCAAAACTCGTAACGCCATGACCGGTCACACCACACGGCACAATGCCGCTGAAATGTGAAAGAGCGGGGGCCACATTAATGCTGATCCCATGAAAGCTAATACCCTTGCGCACGCGAATGCCAAGGGCCGCAATTTTGTCTTCGCGGCCATCACCCCGCACCCAAACACCCACACGGTCTTCGCGTCGTTCTCCGACAATATTGAACGCTTCTAAAGTTGCGATAATCCACTCTTCCAGCCCGGCCACAAAGGCGCGCACATCGCCGCCGCGCTGTTTTAAATCTAGCATCACATAAGCCACCCGCTGGCCAGGGCCATGATAAGTATATTGGCCGCCGCGACCAGTCTCGTAAACCGGAAAACGCGATGCGTCGACCAGATCGGCAGGTTTGGCGCTGGTGCCAGCGGTGTAAATCGGTGGGTGTTCGACCAGCCACACGAGTTCTGGAGCGCCCGCAACAATTGCCGCCACCTCAGCCTCCATGCGGGCAACCGCTTGCGGATAGTCGGTGAGGCCAGTCGCTGCTTCCCAGCGCACCTGAGCAGCCGTTTTCAATGAGCCATTAAGTTCTGATCGCAATATCATGCGGGCCTTTTCCCAAGTTCGACAGATGCTGGCAAGCCCTCTATTGTAATGATTATTTTGGAGTCGCCGGAGATGGATATTGAAGTGCTCGCCGTTCTAATCGTCGGTTTTGTCTTCATCTCCTGCATTTTGGCCATCGTGGCTTTCAGCAAAGTCTCCACCTTGGACCGGAAACTGGCCAAACTAAAAATGGAAATGGGGCGCTTGAGCGATACTTTGGCATCAGGTGCAAAGCCTATGGTCGAACCCGTGGCAGTGTCTGAGAAGATCGAACCCCCGCCGTTGGGTGTTGATCAGACGCCGATTGGCGCCGCAGTTGAAGCCCCAATCGTTTTACAAGAAAAACCCAAACGCGACGTCGAGCAAGCGCTTGCGTCACGCTGGTTTGTGTGGATCGGCGGCGCTGCCGTAGCATTAGGTGGATTGCTGCTGATTAAATATGCCCATGATAACGGACTTATTTCACCTGCATTGCGTGTGTTGCTGGGCCTCGTGTTTGCGGCTGCACTGGTGGCCGCTGGTGAATATGTGCGACGCTCGCGCAGTGCTGACGTGGTGGATTATGTGCCCGCTGCTCTCTCCGCTGCAGGTCTGGTTACAGGCTTTGGCAGCATTTATGCCGCCCACGCGCTCTACGATATTATTCCCGGTGTTGTTGCTTTCATTGGTTTGGGCTTGATTGCGCTGGGTGCCTTTGCATTGTCGCGTTTGCAGGGGCCATTGATTGCTGCACTAGGTTTGATCGGCGCGTTTGCGGCCCCTATGTTGGTTACGTCTCCCCATCCGAATGCTTGGGCATTTTATCCCTATTTATTCGTTATCGTGGCCGCGTCCTTCTTCACTTTGCGCGGGCGCAATTGGTGGTGGCTGGGCTATCTTGCCATTGCAGGAGCTTTGGTGTGGTCACTGCTGTGGATCAATGGCGGTCCATTCCAGTTGGCTGATATTGTGCCAATCGGATTGTTCGCGCTGGCCTTGGGTGCGGCTGCAACACTGATGGTGGAAGGCAGGAACATACTCAGTGACGAGAGTGGAAATCTCAGTGTGCCTGCTAAGATGAGTCACGCGTTGCGCCTTGCGGTGTGTGGCATGGCCGCAGCATCAGCCATTTTGGCTGCGCAGGTTTTCGAGTCGGCCCATAGCTTCAATGCCTTATCTATTTTCACAATCGGCATGGCAGCTCTCGCCGTATTCAGTTGGTTAAAAAAAGGGTGGAGCGGGGCCGTGCTCGCAGCAGCAGCGCTCACCTTGTTTGTGTTGATGGGTTGGCAGGAAGTCTCCACTCAAAACTGGGCTATGGATGAAAATGGCATGTGGTCCACGGTGCCTGGCCTCATCGCCCCGCCATTGTTCCGCAATTGGATGTTTTTGGCCTTGGCAGCGTTTAGCGGAATCGGAGCCTATGGATATTGGCGCAATGCCGTGCCGCAACCTTGGGCGATCCTTGCTTCAGGCTCGGCTTTCATATTCCTATTCGGCGCTTGGGCGCGGGCGGATTTTGTGATGGGGCAGGGTGCTTGGGCGACGATTGCAGCAGCTTTAGCAGCAGCGCTATTTGCGCTGGTCTATCTGCGTCGTCAAACCATCACCGATCCCGTCCAAGAATTTTCGAGTGGCGTGTTGTTAGCTGGCGCAGCATTGCTCGCACTATTCGCGCTCGACCGCATGTTCGATGGCGTGTGGTATACAATTGCCATCGCCGTCTTGGCCGCAGGTGTGGCCTGGATCACGCGCTTCATGCCGGCACGTTTTATGGGAGCTATAGCAAGTTTTCTAAGCAGTTTGGCCACTGTGCGGCTTTTCATCTCGCGTGAATTCTGGAATGAAACGACCACGCTGCCCCTGGGTGCGCATTGGCCCCTTTACGGCTATGGCGTTCCTGCTGCTCTTTTATGGTGGGGCAGCCGCCAGCTAAACAATGATAAATATCGCCGCTATAGCGTGGCCCTTGAAGGCCTCAGCCTTGGCCTTGCAATTTCGCTTATCTCCGTGGAACTGCGTGTGCTCATCGGCGGCGGTATCGTGCATGATCAAATTACGCTGTTGGAAATGTCAGCGCATATTCTGGCATGGATGGGTGCGGCCTATGGCTTGGCGTATCGTCAACAGCTTTACTCCTCATTCGTGTCGCTCTGGGGTTCGCGCATTTTACTGGTGGGCAGTTGTGTGGCTATTGTGGGTTTGAGTTTGATTGCCCTCAACCCTTTGATGACAAGAGAACCCATTGAAGGCGGAGCCCTCATCAACACGCTGTGGCTGGCCTATCTTGGCCCTGTGGTTTTGCTGGCATTAATGGCACGCAAAATGGAAAGCTTAGACTTAGGAAAATGGCGGGGAGCCATCGGAGTTTTCGCGTTAGTGTTGGTGATCACTTTCGTTACTCTAGAAACCAAACGCCTGTTCCAAGGCCCGTATTTAATTCCTGAATTCAGCAGCGATGCTGAATCTTACGCACTCTCCGCCGCCTGGTTGGTGACAGCCGTTGCGCTGTTCATTGCAGGCCTGAGGTGGAACCGCCAAACCATCCGCTACGGCGGGCTGGCCGTAATGGTGCTGGCATTATTGAAAACCTTTGCTTACGACCTTTGGCAACTGGGCGGCCTGTGGCAGATTGCAAGTGTGATGGGGATCGGACTGAGCTTGATCGGCATTGGCTGGCTTTATACGCGGTTTGTGAAGTCTAGTAACGGTTAAGCTTTTTAGTTCGATAGTGTGAAAGTTAATCTGAAAGTAATATGAATAAAGATTTGGATGTAGGATCTGATAAACTCAAGACGGTGCTTTGCTATTTGTGCGGAAAGCCATTGAGTGAACCAACAAATGTTGATCACATTCCAATGAAACAGCTGTGGACACCTGAGATTAGAAAGACACATGGACCTAATCTTCAGACTAGAAGAGTTCATAGGCAGTGTAATAGTGATTATCAACTCGATGAGAACTATTTTTTAGCGACAATTCTGCCTTTAGCGAAAGGCTCGTATGCTGGTGAATCACACTACAGAAAGTTAGCTACTGACATAATTTCTAAAAAGGAACTACCTCTCAAAATTCAAGTGCTGAATGAATTCAGTGATAAGGTTGGAGGCATTCATTTGCCCAATAGTAAAATTGCTAAAAGTTTTGACACTAGGAGATTTAATCGCATTATTTGGAAAATAATTAGGGGATTATTTTTTGTCCACAATGATGAAGTATTGCCTGTAGAGTGGCCAATATTGCGCGATGTATTTATAGACAATCCGCCCGAGCACTTTCTTCTATTCAATTCGTTGCCGAATATTTCCGAACATGGTGCATATCCCGGAGTTTTTTCATATCGATATACGAAGTTGATGGAACCAGACGGACTGCATTATTGGGCAATGCTTTTTTTGGACCAAATTATAATAACTGTCAGTTTCGATGATCTAAAGTGAGGGTGTGAACTCTGTGCGGAAAAAACTCTGAACGCCGCAGGCTTTTATTACCTTAATAATCAATATGTCGTAAACTCTATGCTCCATTCCGCACTTGCAAATTAATTCCGCTCGCCCGTTGCAGATGACCGATCACGCCCATGAGATTTTTTGCAGTTGGATTACCTGTCGGGCCGAACATACGCATCAGATTTTTGGGCTGTGCGCCTGTGGCTTCCGCAAGCGGGCCGAACCCCACGGTGGCATTGATATAGTCACGCAAAATTGCTTTGCCCAAATCGACATCGCCAGCTAGTAAAGCTTCAACACCTTCGGTGAGTAGGGCGTCGCGAAACTCAGGATCACGATGGGCGCGGGCTTGAATTGTAGTTTTAAATTCTCGTGTGAGGGCCATCTTAGATTTTTCCTTTCTTGCGGTCTTTATAATCTTGCCAGCGCTTCTGCGCGGCAACGATATCGCGCTGTTGGCGTTGTTTGGTTCCTCCGGCGAGCAGGATCACAAGCTGTTCGCCATCTTTGCCAAAGTAAATCCGGTAGCCTTTGCCAAAGTTGATTTTTAACTCCAGAATGCTAGCGCCAACACCTTTGACGTTCGAGGTGTTGCCAAGTGACAAACGGGTGAGGGCTGTTGACACTTTGGCGGCGGGCTGTGCATCAAGCGCATCGAACCAATCCCGAAATGGGCTCAGTCCTTGGGGGTCCAGATATTCCAAGACTTCCATAGACCAAAGGTATCATAAAAGTTACCATAATGCAAGTATCTTGAACCACCCTTGCCATCCCTTCATTCCCCCGGTATAGCCCCACCCGTTACTAAAACCACACGCAGGTGTTGGAGTTTCCCATGGGCAGCAATGCCCCTCATAGGGAACACTCCTTCCGGTGCCGGAATAATCTGGTCACACCACTTGCGGAGGATTAACCGGAGAAGGAACTACTAATGGCCACGGTCAATTTCACCATGCGTCAGCTCTTGGAAGCTGGCGTTCATTTCGGACACCAAACCCACCGCTGGAACCCAAAGATGGGTTCATATATTTACGGCGTGCGCAACGGCATCCATATTCTCGATCTTTCACAAACTGTTCCCTTGTTGCATCAAGCATTGCAATTGGTCACTGACACTGTGGCCAAGGGTGGCCGCGTGTTGTTTGTGGGCACCAAGCGTTCAGCGGCGCAAGAAATTGCCGAGTCTGCTCGTCGTTGCGCACAGTATTATGTCAACGCACGTTGGTTGGGCGGAATGCTCACCAACTGGAAAACCATTTCAGCGTCGATCAAGACCTTGCGCAAGATCGACGACACCATGGAAAAATCAACCGCAGGCCTGAAGAAGCGCGAAATTCTCGATATGGCGCGCAGCAAATCCAAACTTGAAAAAGCTCTGGGCGGCATCAAGGACATGGGCGGCGTTCCAGATTTGCTGTTCGTGATTGACACCAACAAAGAAGCAAACGCGATCAAGGAAGCCAATCGTTTGGGTATTCCGGTGATCGCGATCATTGACACAAACTCTGATCCTGCGGGCGTGAACTTCCCAATTCCTGGCAATGATGACGCGGCTCGTGCTGTTGCCTTGTATTGCGATTTGATCAGCAAGGCTGTGATCGAAGGCATTTCACAATCAGGCCAGCATTCTGGTGTCGATGCGGGTGCGGCTGAACAACCCATGATGGAAGCTGTTCCGGCTTCAGCTTGATTTTTCAGTTGATCTGGGTTCGCAATGGTTGCGAACCCATTTTGTTTCTTTGATTTATGAGGTTTGACATGGCTGACATTACTGCTGGCATGGTGAAAGACTTACGCGAGAAGACCGGCGTAGGCATGATGGATTGTAAGACAGCATTGGCTGCAAACAATGGCGATATGGAAGCATCCATTGATTGGCTGCGCGCGAAGGGTTTGGCAAAAGCTGCCAAGAAATCCACCCGTGTTGCCGCTGAAGGCTTGGTTGGCCTATGCGTTAAAGGTTTGCATGGCGCCTTGGTTGAAGTGAACTCGGAAACTGACTTTGTGGCCCGCAACGAGAAGTTTCAGGCCATGGTGGCGGAAATTTCGAAATTGGCAATTGACGCCAATGGCTCGACTGAAAAATTGAAAGTTGCGCATTTCCCCGGCTCCAAACATGCCGTTGCCGAATATGTGTCAGAAATGGTGGCCACTATTGGGGAGAACATGGGCGTGCGCCGT
>JANMWK010000007.1:0-1969 GCA_031393975.1 Hyphomicrobiales bacterium | reverse complement strand
ACCAATTCGGAAGCCTCGCCGCCACACAGTTCCAAAATCATGCGCGTGGCAATCTCAGCGCCTGTTTGTGTGAAGGCAGGATCAACGCCGCGCTCAAAACGGTACCGCGCATCAGAATTGATTGACAGTTTGCGGCCCGTGGCAGCCGTGCGCTGCGGATCAAACCATGCGGATTCGAGAAACACATTTGTTGTTGTTTCCGAACAGCCCGAAGCCCCTCCACCCATAATGCCTGCAATGCCTTCAGCACCTTGCTCATCGGCAATCACCGTCATCTGATTGGCAAGGGTGTAAGTCTTACCATCAAGCGCCAGAATGGATTCGCCATCCTTCGCCAAACGCGCAGAAATATTGCCATGGGTCTTATCAGCATCAAACACATGCAAGGGTCGCGCATATGTGAAGGTGATGTAATTGGTGATATCTACCAAGGTTGAAATCGGGCGAAGGCCAATGGCGCGCAAACGATCCTGCAACCACTTTGGCGACGGTCCATTTTTTACGCCTCTGAAATAGCGGCCCACGAAGAGGGGGCAAGCCTCAGTTTGCAATGAAACTGAAATCGGAGAAGTAAATGTGCCTATCACAGGGGTGGTATTGATCGGCTTTAAAGTGCCAAGGCCCTTGGCGGCTAAATCACGCGCCAGACCATGAATGCCCAAGGCATCAGGACGGTTCGCCGTCACCTTGATATAAATCATCGGATCATCAAGCCCGAGTGCGACAACAGCAGCTGTGCCCACCGGCCAATCGCCCTGCACTTCAATAATGCCGTCATGTTCTTCCGAAATGAGAAGCTCGCGCTCCGAACACATCATGGCTTGCGATTCCTGGCCGCGAATGGAACCGAGTTGCAGCACATCCTTCGTGGCGGGGATCACTGCACCGGGAAGTGCAATGATGGTCTTCATGCCAGCCCGCGCGTTGGGCGCACCGCACACTACTTGCTTGATGCCTTCATCAGTTTCAACCTTGCACAGCCGCAACTTATCGGCATTCGGGTGCTTCTCAGCTTCCAACACAAAAGCCACTTTGAAAGCTGCCAATTCGTGCGTACGATCAGATACTTCCTCAACCTCAAGCCCAACACCCACAAGTCCATCAAGGATTTGTTGCAGCGAAGCCGAAGTATCGAGATGCTCTTTGAGCCAGGAGAGAGTGAATTTCATTTCGAGAGCATATCCGAAGAATTTGTTTGAATTGAAACAGATTGAATAGTTGTATTGCTTTCCAGCCACTCAACAAAAGTATCCATATATATTGATGACTTGTCTAAATTAGCTTTTAAGCGGGTAAACGCGCGCAATATCATTAGGATTGCATCATCTTGCTGCAAAGTCATTATACTTGGACTATTAGTTGTTAAATGTTTGAGCCAATCGCGTTCTTTATTGATCAATGTTACGGCCGTGCTCTCACCTATTTCCAACTTATTTAGGCCAATGGACTTTGCTGTCTCAAATAAATCATCTTTCCCTTCGACAGGAGGCAGCATGGATTCAGCCGCCCCTGCAAGGGTAATTGCGCATGCCCAATTACCAAGGAAAAAATTATTAATTGCTCCTTCGAGTTGTTGCTGAGCTGCTTCTGTTTTTGTCAAAGATATTTTAACACACGTAACCCTGCAGTTTTCTGCTAATTCTTTCAAGACAATCCACCTACCAATGTCGGCACTTGCAATGAACGAAATCCATAATGCCGCAACCAGCGCAAATCTGACTCAAAAAACGCGCGCAAATCTGGGATGCCATATTTCAGCATGGCTATTCTGTCGATGCCCATGCCAAACGCAAAACCTTGATACTTGTCTGGGTCCAGCCCGCCAGCTCGGATCACATTGGGGTGCACCATGCCGCTGCCTAAAATTTCCATCCACTTGTCGCCCGTACCCAGCTTCAACACGCCACCCTCTCTGGCATACTGAATATCCACTTCCATCGAAGGCTCCGTGAAGGGAAAATGTGAGGCG
>JANMWK010000207.1:0-10972 GCA_031393975.1 Hyphomicrobiales bacterium | reverse complement strand
CTCGCTCCGAATGCCACAACAAATCCGTCATTGAGCTTTGATCCCGGTGGCACATCATGCGTCTTTGATCTCACCTTCATTACAGCCTCCGGCAAAATCACCAACCAACCCGACACTGATCTCTGCCAAACCGATGCGATTATGTTTCAGTGAGTGAATTGTCGATAAGTGATTGGACAATTTTATTGACGGTGCAGTTGCTCGCCATTGCAATCATTGATTGGAAGTGGCAGATCATTCCGAATTATTTGAATTCGGGATTGGGTTTGACCGGATTGGTGCATGCCTATGATGGCGATTGGCGGGTGGTCCTCTATTCAGTCCTTGCCTATGTGTTGGTGTTGATTGTGTTTTGGTCGCTGACAGCTCTCTATTTCAAACTGCGCGGCCAACATGCTCTTGGGTTACGGTGATGTGGTGGACGGCGCTCGCTTACGGCATCTGATGTGCCAAAGTGGGTTTGTCGTTTAACAACCCAACGAGGGAGCCATCCACCATGAAGAAGTCTGCCACCGAAACAGCCATCCACACAATTGGTCTTGATATTGCGAAGAATAGTTTTTCCATTCACGGATTTGACGCAGGCGGTGTCACGGTTTTGACGAAGGATTTGAAGCGCGGTCAGGTGCTGGGGTGGTTTGCTAAACTGCCGCCTTGTCTGGTGGGACTTGAGGCCTGTGCCTCGGCGCATCATTGGGCGCGCGCGCTTTTGCAGCTTGGCCATGACGTGAAGCTTATTCCGGCCCAGCGGGTGAAAGCCTTTTTGCCTCGCATGAAGAATGATGCCGCTGATGCCAAGGCGATTGCGCGGGCGGTTCGCGATCCTGAGATGCGGTTTGTGGGCACGAAGAGTGTTGATCAGCAATCGCTGCTGATGCTGTTCAAGGCCCGTGATCTGCTGACAGCAAACCGCACACAATTGATCAACGCACTCAGGGGCCACTTTGGCGAGATCGGCATTGTTGTGCCTAAAGGGGCTCATGAAGTGAAGGTATTGGTCAACCGTGTCAAGAGCGATGACAGCCTGCCTCAAGTGATGGTGCAGGCCCTGCGCCCCCTGGTAAGCTGCCTGCTGGCTCTTGAAGATGAGATCAAGGTTCTGAATGTCGTCATTCTCAAACAGCACAAGGCCAACGAGACGAGCATGCGTCTGGCCACTGTGCCAGGCATTGGCATACTGACGGCAACACTTCTCACCGCCACGGTCAGTGATCCTCAAACCTTTAAAGGCGGGCGCGAATTTGCGGCATGGATCGGTGTTGTGCCGCGCCAGCATTCCACTGGAGGCAAGGCCAGGCTTGGGAAAATCTCCAAGATGGGCAATCGTGATCTCAGGCGTCTGCTTGTGGTGGGAGCCCACGCTGCCCTCTACCGCATCAAGAGCGGTAAGACCCAATCACCACTGGCCGACTGGGCCAGAACTCTTCTGGCCAAAAAGCCTTTCAGGCTTGTTGCCGTGGCCTTGGCCAATAAAATGGCCCGTACCGCATGGGCGATCATGGCGGGAGATGACTGCTACAACCCCAAACACGCAACACCGAACGAACTGAACTTGACATAACACCAGAACCCCGAATTGGCCGGAGTGACATTGAAATGATGTGAGAGGCAAAGCGCATGTGGCGCGATCAGCAGAAAACCCGTTGCACTGTCAGGCTGCCTTTGAGCGCGATACGGTGATTGGGACTGTTGATCAGCGAACAACATCAGGGCCAGCGGCCAACCACCAAGGTCGCATCATAGGCCGAAGACATGACCGCACCCCGCGCCAAAAACCTCAAACCATCAAACCAAAATCACCCTTGCCAAAAGAGCGCCGTCCAGACATGACAGTGCATTTAATTATTGCGATATTTACAAACGATGTCGTTATGACCGTTAAATTAAACGCACTGTCACCGAATTAATTTCGAAGCTGACTTCGACGGCAAACTCAATCGCGGGCTCAGCCTGCAAGCCAACCACTTTGCCGTCTATGACGGCAAGTTGCGTGGCGGCCAAGATACACATGCGGCCAGCTTGGGGTTGGAGATGAGTTGGTGAGGGTTGCAATCCGTTAGCTGCTGCATTACATTGTCATTCACACCCAAAGGATAACCCCAATGCCCGCAAATGAACTCGTCCAAGCCCGTATCGATGGCAAGATCAAGAAGGAAGCGGCAATTGTGTTGGCAGCTATCGGCCTGACCGTGTCTGACGCCGTGCGCCTGATGCTGACCCGCGTGGCGCAAGACAAGGAATTGCCGTTTGAGCCGCTGATCCCAAATGCCGAAACGATTGAAGCAATGCAGGAATATCGCAAAGGCACGGCCAAGCGCTATAACAATATGAATGAACTGATGGAAGAATTACTTGAGGAAGATTGAAACCTCAACTCGGTTCAAACAAGACCTTAAACGTGTGCTGAAAGGTCGTCATGGAGCGGCACTATTTGCAGAGCTAGATTTGATCGTTGATCAGCTTTTAAATGATCTACAGCTTCAGCCGCGTTATAAAGACCACCCTTTGAGTGGTAATTGGAAAAATCATCGCGATTGCCACATCAAGCCGGACTTGGTACTTATTTACATGAAGCCTGACGATGAGACTTTGGTACTCCAACGCTTAGGCTCACATAGCGAACTTGGATTGTAAAGTTCCAGCGATTAAAATGATGTGGTGGATGTAGCCTTGTCGATCCTTTTTCGTCGCCAGAGAATATTTAAATGATCAATTCAATTGCCGCTGGCCGACCCTTAGAGACAAGTCTTTGAACTTGGGCTAGAGCATGCGGAAAATTCATATGGAGTCTTTCGAATGACTGATACAAACCCCGTTGCCAAGCCAGCTTTGCCTGACCATTTGAGCATTGATCCCAAAAGCCCGCACTTCAATGCAGCAGTGCTGCAATATCAAATTGGTATTCGCTTCAACGGCGTGGAAAAAACCAATATTGAAGAATATTGCATTTCTGAAAACTGGGTGCGAATGCCAGTCGGTGGAAAGTCAAAAGACCGCTACGGCAATCCGATGACGCTCAAGATTACAGGCAACGTTGAAGTTTATTATGTGGAGAAGTGAGGATCAGCACTTACTTAAAATCCCCACAAATACCGAAGCGCCATGTCCGGCGATATTGATCGCTTGCTCATGTGATGCAACTGCTGCATCGCCTTTGTTCAAACTCACCGCCCCGCCCTGCCCGCTTAACACCACCGATCCTTCGAGCGCAAAGAACACTGCATCAACGCCAGTGAGATCAAGCGTTTCCATGCCGCTTAATTTCAAAACACTTGCCTGCGCTTCGTAAACATCACGGGTGGTAAACAGGTTGAGATCAAAACACGGACCATCCAATAATTTGCAGTTCAGTGGAATATCACAGGCAAAGGCGTACGGCACGTTGCTTTGGTGAACTTCAATTTTTTGGCCACCCTCAAATTCCAAATCCAAACCATTTCCTGAAATCTGCATAAACACGCGGTCCATGCCTGGATAAATTGAAAACGGCACATCGCGGTCAATTCGAGCTTTGGCAAAACGCCAAGAAAATTCTTTCGCATTTTGCTCGCGGTGCGATGCGATCTCCCACGAAATCCCCATGCCATTGCGCCAAGGGCCGGAGGCCATTTCGGACTGGCGGATTAATCTTAGCATGGCTGGCCCCTTTATCTTTTTATGCGCAAGCGCCAAGATGCATACATGAACACATCACCCCAATCCATCCACGACATCGCGGTTGATCCGCGCAATGCGAATATTCTCATCTCAGTGAATGGTGAACTTCTGCCGCGCGAAAAGGCGGTCGTCTCGGTTTTTGATTCTGGATTCATTTTAGGCGACGGCGTATGGGAAGGGCTTCGCCTTGTGAATGGTGGTGTGCCGTTTTTGCGCGAACATATTGAGCGCCTTTATGAAGGGGCCAAGGCCATATTGATGGATATTGGTTTGCGCCCTGATGAATTAGTGAAGCGATTGTTTGCGTGCATCGATGCGAACCAGATGAATGATGGCGTGCACATCCGCTTGATGGTCACACGCGGTGTGAAGGCAACACCTTATCAAGACCCGCGGGTTACCATCTCTCCCGCGACCATCGTGATTATCCCCGAATATAAAAATCCAAACCCCGAAAAATTCCAAAAGGGTTTAAGTCTGCACACTGTGAATGTACGCCGTGGCTACCCCGATGTGCAAGACCAGAAGCTTAATTCACATTCTAAACTAAACTGCATAACCGCTTGTATACAAGCCACAAATGCAGGTGCAGATGAAGCCCTGATGCTTGATCCACATGGCTTTGTGGCCACTTGTAACTCCACCCATTTCTTTATTGTGCGGCGTGGCGAAGTGTGGACGAGCACCGGCCAATACTGCATCCCCGGCATTACGCGCGGCAATATCATTCGCTTAGCCCAAGATCTTTCCATTCCGGTTTTTGAAAAACATTTCTCGCTCTATGATGTCTATGGGGCTGATGAAGCCTTCGTTACCGGCACCTTTGCGGGCACGACACCAGTGCGCATCATCGATGGCAGACCCGTGAGACATCCTCTGTCTGTGGATGATTGGAGTGGGGCGGGGGAGGTCACACGCAAACTTTCCGAGGCGTATAAAAATTTGGCCAAGCGTGAAGCCACGCGCAGCTTGTGATGTTTGAGTTCATTGTTGCATCCGTCATTATTGAACTAACGCCTGGCCCAAACATGACGTGGCTGGCTGTTCTCGGTGCAACGCGCGGTCGCGTTTCGGCATTGGCTGCTGTTGCTGGAATATGTCTAGGACTGGCCTTTGCAGGTTTGGTGGCGGGCTTTGGCCTCACATTGCTATTTGATAATTATCCATCGTTGATCACTGGTCTTCGCTGGATCGGAACAGTTTATCTTTTATATCTGGCTTATGACGCTTGGATCGATTCTGTCGCTGCGAAAAAAGTTGAAGAAAAATCTAATGTCGAATACTTCACGCAAGGCCTGATCAGCAACGTGTTGAACCCTAAAGCCTATCTCTTTTATGCGGCCATTCTGCCGCAATTCATGACTGTTACTGATCATCCTCAGCAACAACTGGCATTGCTCACCGCAGTTTATGTGGCCATCGCCACTGCCATTCATTCCGCAATCGCAATTCTTGCAGGCAGCTTATCCAACTGGTTGGAACATTCGCCACAAGCAACATTGGTGCGTCGTTGTTTGGCTGTCGCCATAGCAATGGCTGCCATTTGGTTTTTTATCTCGACAGGAAATTTAAAATGACAAACATCGCCATGTGGTCGGGCCCACGCAATATCTCGACGGCCATGATGTACTCATTTGCCAACCGCGCCGACTGCGTGGCCTGGGATGAACCTTTTTATGGGGCCTATCTGAAAGAAACGGGACTTGCCCATCCCATGCGCGATGATATTTTGAGGGGCTGCGAGAC
The DNA here is from genome assembly GCA_031393975.1 of Hyphomicrobiales bacterium. GTDB lineage: Bacteria > Pseudomonadota > Alphaproteobacteria > Rhizobiales > Aestuariivirgaceae > Aestuariivirga. The sequence goes on along the minus strand of JANMWK010000207.1, from coordinate 5,569 downwards.
GGATTGGTCTGAAGTTGAAAAGCGCTGCATGACCAGCAGTGAAAAACCAATATTCTATCAAAAGCAAATGACGCACCATATGATAGCGAAGTTTGATCGCAAATTCATCAGCATACTGACGAATGCATTTTTAATCAGATCACCTGAAAAAGTTTTGGCGTCTTATGCCAAAAAGCATGATGAAGTTTCACTTCATGCGATTGGCTTTGTTGAACAGGCGGAAATTTTTGATGAAGTTGCGCAGCGTTTGGGGCATGCGCCGCCTGTGGTGGAAGCTGATTTACATCTGGCTAATCCGCGTGAAAGTCTCATAAAACTATGTGGCGCACTTGCCATTCCATTCGATGAAGCGATGCTGCAGTGGCCCAAGGGTCCAAAATCTTGCGACGGAGTTTGGGCGCCGCATTGGTATAACGCTGCGTGGAAATCGACAGGCTTTAAGAAATCATCAGCGCAAGGGATTGCGTCCAATTCATCACTTCTCAAAGTAGCAGAAGAAGCACGGCCGTACTATGAGAAATTGAAAGCGTACGCGCTTTAGAAATTGATGAAAATAAAAAGGCCGGGAAAATCCCAGCCAATCTGGAGCTTCTTTTTTTCTTATCGTGTTAGTGCGTGAATCGGCATGCGACCTGGCATATCTGGAATAACGGTCTTTGCTGTTGGCGTTTCCTTTTCCACCAGCATTTCAACTTTGCGCAAATCAGCCTCAGCTTCTTTTAAACGTTCAATCATCGATTCATGTTGATCGCGCAATTCACCAATTGTCTTCAAAATATTATCGCGCCGCCCGCGCACCGATTTGGCCGCCATTGAATAATTCACATTGTTCGGCTCAGTCACCCCGGTGCGCTGTTCTTCAAACTTAACATGCGCATCAAGATCATCATGCTTGCGCATCAAATCCTGAATCATCAAATCCATATCAGCCACTTGCCTGCGGCAATCTTCAACCCGAAAACGGTTTAGCCGCAAAAGGCTTTCACGTGAACGCATACTCATACCCACCTTTACTCAACACACCAGCGAAGAAATTCGCCAAACAAACTTGATAACGACTCTATTCACGATTCTCCGAATCAACTAGCAAAGGAGAACAGCTTTTCTTCCACCATCATGAACAAGCAGGTTTAAGGCCAAGTAAATTGCGCACTAACAATTGGTTACTAAGCGTTGCGCGTAAAGCCTGCAGCAATCCTCCACTAGATATTGGGGTTTTTGCGGCGAGGGCCCTACAGCTAGTGTCTGAGTGGTTATAGTTTGAGTGAGACTCATTAGGTTTTGTTAACCTTTCTAAGTCTATCTTAAAGATCAGAGTTAATGGTTCGTAATGTCAGTTTCCCAAAATGGGGCTGGCAATAAAATTTAGGGTCTCTCGGGCGACGGGGGATCGGCATTAAAGGGGATTCGCATGCGGGTTTTGTTAATCGAAGACGACACAGCAACGGCTCAGTCGATTGAGCTGATGTTGAAGTCTGAAGGGTTCAATGTCTATACGACCGACCTTGGTGAGGAAGGTGTCGATCTCGGCAAGCTTTATGATTACGACATCATCCTGCTCGATCTCAATTTGCCTGATATGTCTGGCTATGAAGTTTTGAAATCATTGCGCGTCTCGAAAGTCGGCACACCAATCCTCATTCTCTCCGGCCTTGCCGGCATTGAAGATAAGGTGAAGGGTCTGGGCTTCGGCGCTGATGATTATATGACCAAGCCATTCCACAAAGATGAACTGGTCGCACGCATCCATGCGGTGGTGCGCCGGTCCAAAGGCCACGCCCAATCGGTCATTCTCACGGGTGAACTTCTCGTCAATCTCGATACCAAAACCGTTGAAGTGGGCGGCCAACGTGTGCACCTCACTGGCAAAGAATATCAAATGCTAGAGCTGCTGTCGCTGCGCAAGGGCACGACGCTCACCAAAGAAATGTTCCTCAACCACCTCTATGGCGGCATGGACGAACCTGAACTCAAAATCATCGACGTGTTTATCTGCAAGCTGCGCAAGAAATTAGCCAACGCCGCAGAAGGCAAGAATTTCATCGAAACCGTATGGGGCCGCGGTTATGTTCTTCGAGAAGGCGCCCCACCAATGCCAGGCCATGGCCACGAAGAAGAAGAGATGCTGCGCATCGCTTAAGGATTTATACTGCACCAAACTTAAAAAGCCCGGACCGAAAATCCGGGCTTTGTTTTTTGCCATGTTACAATTGCATTCAAAAACAAGCAGTTAGAAAAATAATTCCTACAATAGCAAACAACCCTTGACACCGTTCGGTCAACCAGCTATTCCTCGTCATACTCCACAACTGGGTCACCACTTGTGCGAGCCCCACCCACCCAACAATAGTTTTGAGTCCATCATGAAAACGACGTTGGGGGATGAAAAACAGTTGGCATACTTTATGCCATTCAATTAAAATATTGATATTAAAAAGTAATTTCGGAGAAGTTTGGATTGCATCGTATGAACTGTTTACACAGCAGCCATTCAATCTATGCATAAGTTAAGGATTTAGAGCGGCGTATAAAGGTTCTCCGCTGCACTGCAGCATAAAAGGAAAACAACATTATGACGACGACACAAACACTGGCGGAGGCACCAGACGATCCCGGCCTTTCACGTCACGGCGTTAAGCCGCAATCATTTTACTTACTGGCACTTGGATCAATCGGCGTTGTTTACGGTGATATCGGCACCAGCCCTCTTTATGCATTGCGCGAGGCGGTCAAAGCGGCGCTTAACGGTGACAAGGTTATTTCAGAGCCGATTGTTTTCGGTGTCCTCTCACTCATCATCTGGGCACTTATGCTCATTGTCACCCTCAAATATGTTTTGGTTTTGCTGAACGCTGACAACAAAGGCGAAGGTGGAACGCTATCTTTGATGGCATTGGCGCAACGCGGGCGCGGGAAGTTTTTTCTATCAATCCCAATTCTTGGTATGATCGGCGCAGCATTGTTCTACGGCGATGCGATGATCACACCTGCGATCAGTGTGCTTTCGGCCGTTGAAGGATTGAGCATCGTTACGCCAGCCTTCGATCCCTATATTTTAGTGATTACACTCATCATCATTGTGGGGCTGTTTGCTGTTCAATCCGGTGGCACGGCACGTGTGGCAAATTTGTTTGGGCCCATCACTCTGGTGTGGTTTATTGCCATTGCTGCAGCGGGCATTGCGCACATTGCCGATTACCCGCAAATTCTCTATTCGATCAATCCATACTATGCGCTGCATTTTTTGAACACTCATAGCGCTATTGGATTGGTTACATTAGGTGCTGTGTTCTTGGCAGTCACAGGTGCCGAGGCGCTTTATGCTGATCTCGGCCATTTTGGTAAAAATCCAATTCGCTATGCTTGGCTTGTTGTTGTGCTGCCATGCCTGTTGCTTAATTATATTGGTCAAGGTGCATTTTTGCTAAAGACCCCGGAAGCGATTGATAATCCTTTCTTCTTAATGGTGCCACATTGGGCCCTTGTGCCTATTCTAATACTTGCAACCTTGGCAACTATTATCGCCAGCCAAGCAGTGATCACCGGCGCATTTTCCATGACCCAACAAGCCATTCAACTTGGCCTATTGCCGCGCATGCGAATTCGCAACACTTCACCCGATCAAAAAGGTCAAATCTATTTGCCACAGGTAAATTGGTTGGTGATGTTTGGCGTGGTGGTGCTGGTCTTGGCATTCCGCAATTCCTCTGCCTTGTCTTCAGCTTACGGCATCGCCGTGACTGGCACCATGGTCGTGACCGCATGCCTTGCTATCTTTGTCATCAAGAATCGTTGGAAATGGTCGATGGGTGCAACGCTGACGTTGATGTTGCCGCTTCTTACTTTAGACTTGGTGTTTCTTGGCGCAAACAGCCTGAAAATTGTTGACGGCGGTTATGTGCCATTGGCGATTGCTGGCTTGTTGATCATAGTCATGTGGACATGGCGTGTGGGCACCAAACAGGTGCAAGAAAAAATCAACAAAATGGACGTGAAGCTGACTGGTTTAGTGCAATCGCTCGCCAAACGCCCTCCACATAGTGTTCCAGGGACTGCCGTGTTTTTTACATCCCAGCCTGACACTGCACCGACAGCTTTATTGCACAGCTTGAAACACTATAAAGTGCTGCATGAAAATAACATCATATTGACAGTCAAAACAACCGACACGCCATCCACCGACGACGCACAAAAACTGCGTATTAAAAAACTGAGCGAGAACTTCACTACGATTGTTGCTTCTATCGGCTATATGGAAACACCCAATGTGCCAAAGCTTTTGGAGCTGGCCAAGAAAGATGGCGTGATAACAAACGCAATGACTACTTCATTTTTCTTGTCGCGGCGCAGCGTTCAAACCAACAGTGAAGGCGGCCCACATGCGTGGCAAAACATGCTCTTCATTCTCATGTCACGTAACGCCGACGACGCCAGCCACTATTTCCATCTGCCGCCGGATCGTGTGGTGGAAATTGGGACGCAGATTACGATCTAAAGAAATGGCCACCGAGAAATCCGTAGGATTATGGTGACAGTGCATTCTATTGACTCCCTGACGCAACTGTGATACTTCAAGCCCATGTCCCGCATCGCCCGCCTCGTCATCCCCAACCTCCCCCACCACATTACCCAACGCGGCAATGGGCGGCAAAAGGTTTTCTTTGACGACGCGGATTATCTCACCTTTCGCGATCTTCTTGCCGCCAGTTGCAAAGAGGCACGCGTTTCCTGTTGGGCCTATGCGCTGATGCCCACTCACATCCATGCTATTCTGGTGCCGAAAAGCGAGGATGGCTTGCGCGCTGCGCTGGCCCCCGTGCATCGCCGCTATGCCGGCATGATCAATTCGCGCCAGAAAAAGACTGGGCATTTTTGGCAGGGGCGTTATGGCGCTGCGGTGATGGACGAAAGCCATCTGGTCGCGGCATTCCATTATATATTGCGCAACCCGGTGGAAGCCGGATTGGCCGATACGCCCGCCAAATATAAATGGAGCAGCGCTGCGGCCTATCTCAAAAATGTGGATGACGGCCTCACCGACACGAGGCCGATGCTCTCACGCCTGCCCGACATCAAGAGCTTCCTCACCCGTAAGGCCCTAAACCTCGATGAGTTGATTGTGCGCGAAAATGAAACCATCGGTCGCCCGCGTGGCACTGAAAAATTTATTCGCTCGTTGGAGCGCAGAACCGGGCGTGACCTGATGCCGGAAAAGCGCGGGCCGAAACCAGTGAAGAAAAAGTGATTGGTTGATATATCGGTGTATTTCGGTGACAGTGCATTTAATTATCGTTTCCGAAATAATTGAAAACATGCATGGCGATAATTAAATGCACTGTCACCGAAATACGAAATATGAACGCACACCCAAAAATTTGGTGGGCCCACCAGGACTCGAACCTGGAACCAAGCGGTTATGAGCCGCTAGCTCTAACCATTGAGCTACAGGCCCGCCTTGCGACGCGACGCCAAACGAGGCGCGCGTGTCGGCATAGCACTGATGACGGGCCATTCAAGTCAAATCCATTGCGATTCACGCGGGCACACAACAAACAACCCCCGCATCAGC
>JANMWK010000205.1:0-16999 GCA_031393975.1 Hyphomicrobiales bacterium | reverse complement strand
CCGGTTACAATCGCAACGGCTGCCGAAATCAAGAAATAGGGCCGTTCATTATTGAGGCCGGTTTCGGCCAAGCTCTTCAAGCGAAAGGCCCCGCTCCAAAGATCAGCACGCGCCAGCAATTGCGCAATAACGGGCCTTGGTCCCCAATGATAAACCGTGCGCAGGCGCGTGCCCTCCCGTTCGGGTGTCAACTCATGAGTAATCTTCAGCAGTTCATTGTACTGTGATTTGCCTTCAATGCCCTCACGTTTTAGAATGATGAGGTGTTCTTCGTCGCGCTTTTCAAGACTGAACTGGGCGTGAAAATTGCGTACCGTTCCATTGCTTTGGGTCGTCGAATAGGTCTTTTGAAAAATCTGCTTTTTGGCGTCGACAAGCGTGGTGGTGATCAGAGTCGTTCCCCAGTTCTCGACGCGACCATCGTAAATATCAAGCAGAGCCCAAAGCTTGGCGGGTGTAGTTTTGATCCACATGTTAGTGCGCGGCGTTACGCGGTATCGTAAGCCCAGCACGGCCAGCAGGATCATTGTGAAAGGAAGGGCTGGGCCGACATTGGTCAGAATATTATACATGAGCGCTCACACAGTTGCGGCACAATCATACGAGCGAAAACCTTAATAAGCTTAAAACACAGCGCCTTATTCGATCAAAGCCACGTGCGGACTGGCGGATTTTGGCATTTTGCCTTGTAGCCGCGCGTCATCATGCACTTCTACCATCAATTTATAGGCCTTGAAGCCAGAGCGTTGATAAAACCGCAGCGCGTTGGGATGGTCAAAATGGCAGGTGTGAACCCAGAACCGATTAATCGGTTGGGCCCATGCCATGGCAATGGCCATATTCATGAGTGACCGACCAGCACCCAATCCCACCGCGTCTGGAACCAAGCCAAAAAAAGCCAGTTCGCAATTCGGCATCTCATGGAAATCCAATTCCAGAATGCCGATTGGCGTTTCATCTTTATACAGTGCATAGGACTCAACAGCAGGATGGCCAAGGATGGTCGCTAATTTATCATCAGGCATAATCACCCGTGAAAACCACATGAGGTCTTCACCTACTTTTCGAAATAGGGCGCGAAAAGATGCCAAATCTTGTGGCCCAAATCGACGTAAAGAAAAACCCATAGGTAGCGCTTGCGGCCCCACCAGCGGGTTTGCCATCATTTCCAAACACGTCACCACATTCGCCAATTTGCCAGGCGGCAGATCATAATAACCGTTCGACAAATCGAGTGCGGTCATGTGACTTACCGCATCGTCGGAATCGAGAACTGTGCACCTTCCTTGGTGCCTGAGGGCCAGCGCGATGTCACAGTTTTTGTTTTCGTATAGAACCGAATGGCATCTGGGCCATGTTGATTGAGATCACCAAAGCTGGAAGATTTCCAACCACCAAATGTGTGGTATGCCAAGGGCACAGGAATGGGCACATTAATGCCAATCATGCCCACTTGCACTTTGGCCGCAAAATCGCGCGCTGCATCGCCGTCGCGCGTGTAGATCGCAACACCATTGCCATATTCATGGTCATTGCACAGACCCAAAGCTTCTTCATAAGTCTTAGCGCGCAGCACTCCCAGCACAGGCCCAAAAATTTCTTCCTTATAAATCCGCATGTCCTTGGTCACATTGTCAAACAACGTGCCACCGAGGAAATAGCCATTCTCATAGCCCTGCATTTTAAAGCCGCGACCATCAACGGCAAGCGTTGCCCCTTCCTTCACACCAATATCAATGTAACTCTTGACGCGGTCCAAAGCCATCTTGGTCACCAGCGGACCGTAGTCCGCTTCGCGGTCAGTCGACAGCCCGACTTTGAGTTTTTCCACGCGCGGAATGAGCTTGGCCATTAAAGTATCGGCTGTAGCTTCGCCCACAGGTACGGCAACCGAGATCGCCATGCAGCGCTCACCAGCTGAGCCATAGCCAGCACCAATCAGGGCATCAACAGCCTGATCCATGTTTGCGTCTGGCATAATCACCATGTGGTTCTTGGCGCCGCCAAAGCACTGCGCGCGTTTACCGGTTGCAGTGGCCCCTGCATAAACATATTGCGCAATGGCGGTTGATCCCACAAAGCCCACAGCCTTGATGTCTGGGTCATTCAAGATCGCGTCCACTGACACTTTATCGCCATTCACCACATTCAAAATACCAGGTGGCAGGCCGGCTTCTAAAAACAGTTCGGCAATACGAAGCGGACAAGACGGATCACGCTCCGATGGCTTCATAATAAAGGCATTGCCCACCGCAATGGCAGGAGCGCATTTCCACAACGGGATCATGGCAGGAAAGTTGAACGGCGTAATGCCAGCCACCACGCCTAAAGCCTGACGCATTGAATACATATCAATGCCGGGGCCAGCGCCGTCGGTGAATTCCCCCTTCACCAGATGGGGAACGCCGCAGGCAAATTCCGCCACTTCCACGCCGCGTTGAAGATCACCCAGTGCATCGGGAACCGTCTTGCCGTGTTCCATGGAAATGAGGGTGGCCAATTCTTCGCGGTGCTTGTTGGCCAGCTCTACAAATTTCATCATCACGCGAGCTCGAAACTGCGGGTTTTTGGCGGCCCAAGCGGGTTGCGCAGCTTTGGCATTTTCAACGGCGGCGCGAAGCTCGGCGGTGGAGGCAAGTGACACACGGGCCTGCACTTCACCTGTGTTGGGGTTATAAACATCAGCAAATCGGCCAGACGTGCCTTTCACATGCTTGCCGCCAATAAAGTGACCGATTTCCTTGACCATTTGAAACTCCATCTAAAAAATAAAGGATGACTGGATTTAACAGATGTAACCCATCTACACGAGTTTCAATTTGAATGGAACAAATAAATCATTGGTGCCAGAAAATAGAATAAATATTCTATTTCTCCAGTTGGATCACCAGACTTTCGAGCGCTTGCAGCAACATGGTATTATGGTATTATTGATGATGTAGTGAACCTCACGACCGATCCGCTTCTGATTGAGAATATCACGCAAAGTCATATCCATGAGGTGGAATGATAAAGCGGGTCCAGTGATCTTCAAAATCCCAGCAATATTGCCCGCTGCCATGCCTGCGACCGCTGCATGACGTCACAGCGGGGCCAGTAATTTCAAGATTTCCAAACGGGTTATTTGTTCAATTATTCAGGAATTCTTGAATAGACAAGCGCTTAAACAGAAGTTTTATGATTTGCGGTGAACCGAGGGAATCCACACATAGCCGTCATTATCTACAATCATGCATTCACGAAGACCATGGGGCTTATCCAAACTGCCAGCCAAAATCGTGAAGCCCAAGCCCCGCGCTCGCGCCTCGGCCAAATCCGGATCGGTTCCATATGAGCGAAGTTCAACCCCCGCGCCCCGCGCTTCGCCCAAACTGCCGCGCAATGGATTGCTATGATAAGTCTCATCACTATGAAACATAAAGTCTTGACCCTGTAATTTCATGGCCGCAAAGCCTTCAGACTGAAAATAAACTTTAGCTTCAAGTACTTGAACGGCAAAAGTCACAGCGCGGCTTACCTCTTTCACAATCAGGTTGAAGCCCAGCCCCCGCAAAGATTTACCATAAGCATCAGCTGTAGGAGCCGTCTCCGTCAATTCACCACCACATGGCGCACATCGCCAGCTATTGTGTCGTGAAAATAACGCACTTCGCAAGGCGGCATATTACAAGGGAATTTCACACCCTTCTGGCGCAGTGCTAAAAGAAAAAACGCCGCTGTGTCGCCTGCAATGTCAGCCGCATCAAATTCATCATCATCGTTGAGAGCTGAATGAATTCGCGCTGCCGCTTCCAGCACCAGTTGGTCGACGCGCTTTCGCGCCAGCCCACAGGTTTCATGCCAATTTTCCAAAAGGTCACTGCGTTTCAGTTCAATCACCATGTCTTCTTGCAACAGCAAAGGAAAATTGCCGCGAGCGCGAATGTGATGGATGGGCGAATCCTGCACCGCCGTCTCGGGGCAGGAGACCATAAAATCAGCGCCAAGCTCAACGGGATTACGCATGATACACCTCACTAACTGTCAGAAGCCTGCGCTCATCAGATTGCAAAACCGTTAACTCAGTTTGCAGCCCCCAAGCGAGAAAGAGAAGGGGGCGTCATTTCACCGGAACGTGAATCTCCACCTTGGCGTTCACGTCGTCAGCATAAAACTTTTCGCCATAAACCTCAAACTGCGGGCCTGCCGTCACTTCAAGTTTCGCGGCCGGAATCCAGAAATCAAAAATCTTCATCCAAGTCTCGGAAATCTTTTCAAGTGGCCCCTCATGCAAAAATACCGCAATGCGGCGCGCTGCAATGTGCAACACATGCAAATAGCTCGGCACCTGGCCACCATCTTTCACTTCTGCAGCGGCCATATAGTCCATGTGCCCTTCACCAAAGTCGTGACAAACTCCATAAGCCTTCATGCCCACCTGGCCTTCGATGCGTCCAAAATCTTCCATCAGCTTTTCCCACTGCAATTTCATACGCGCGTCCGGACCAACTTTGTAACGCTTGTTAATGCTTGCGAGGATGAGGGGAGCGGAAGTGATGATGCGGATGGGTTGGGGCATGGGACACGCTTCAACGGTTAAATGATTGATTTTAAGACCAATTCTCCAACTCAATATCTTCTTTTTGCATTAACAATATGAGTTGGAGCAGATTCGATCAAATCTCTAACAATTCGCAAAAGTGATGCAAGTTCCAGCTCTTGTTTTACGTCACTTAATGGCTGCAATTTCAAAGATCCAACTCGTGAACCTTCCTTCTGATCTACATGCAATATTTCATTAGCAAATGTCCGCAGGCGATGGAGGGAAACTTGGCTCGCTCCTGCCGGTAAAAACTTTGCATTATTAATTACCTCTTCTAGGTTGTTTCCAAAGGATTGATAGTACCAACGAAGTACCGCCTCAGCCGTTGATCGCAAGAGCGCAATTGAAGCACGAGGAACGCCCTTCACAAATGCTTCTTGGGCCTGCTGAAGATAATCGATCAACAGGTCCTGCTTTTCTGTATTGTAGGCTGGGGAAACATGCCTCGGTATCAATACAAATGGAACTAGCTCTCTTCGACGAAATACGCCTCGGAAATCAATGCCTAACTTATTACGCAAATCTAAGAGCGCATTCAGGCCGTCAAGCAATTCCTTCCTATAAGCATCCGGTAGTTCATGGTTTTCATCATAAATATATTCTTGTTTAAAGGAGAAAAAAGTTCGAATGCATTCAACAAGCTGAGTAGCAGTATCATTCGCGCTCTCCCAAGCAATTTCTGCTCTCGAAATTACTCTACTCTCTTGTATTATGCCCAGATCTAGACCTTTGAATAAATCTTCTGTGTTGAAAACCACATTATTTATTTTCTCAATGTAGTGATCTTGATATTCTCGCCACGACTGGACAAATTTTACATCTACGGGATTTGCAAATAGTTGCCTGTCTTCCTTTTCTCTACTTTCTAAACTAAAGCCTGCCCAATAAACATTTTCACAGACATCTCTAAATCCGATATCTTCCAAAGCCGTTGTTTCAATCAATAGCGGATCATCGTCAATCCAGTCTTTCAATTGTGCAAACAAAACTAAAAAAATTGTGACGTCGTCCGAATTTCCTGCAGCCATCTAATTACTCCACCTCAGTCCATAATCGATTACCACGCCGTTGCAAAATTTCTTAGCTGAGTTTTCTTGCTGACTGCTTACAATTAGCATGTTTGACTTCTCCCCCCACTTCCCCTATGTCGCCCACATCCTAAGACGCTTTTCAAACGTCTCGAGGCTTTTTGCACATGGGGCACGTTCCCGGGAGGCAACCAGCCCACATCCGGCAGCGAGTTTCGCTCCCGGGTGGTTTTTCGTTTGGTGTGGTGGCTTAGGAGCTAAATTGCACCCTTCTCCCCTGGAGTGAGACGGTGGCGCTAAGCGACGGATGAGGGGGATGGTAGCAGTTGGACTCAAACCACCAGCCCCCTCATCCGCCCTACGGGCACCTTCTCCCTCCAGGGGAGAAGGGTAGGAAGCAAGGAAGAAGCAAGAGAACCGATGTTTGAAACTTTAAGCGATCGTCTGTCTGGCATATTCGACAAGCTCACCGGGCGTGGTGCGTTGTCGGAGGCTGATGTCGACACCGCCATGCGCGAAGTGCGCCGTGCCTTGCTTGAGGCGGATGTGGCGCTGGAGGTTGTTAAAACCTTCATTGAAAAAGTGCGCGCACTTGCAGTGGGGGCCGATGTTGTAAAATCCATCAAGCCCGGCCAGATGGTTGTGAAAATTGTTCACGACACTTTAGTTGAAACCCTGGGCTCTGATCAATCGGCGCTCAACTTGCGCGCCTCGCCGCCGGTCGCGATTTTGATGGTCGGTTTACAAGGCTCCGGCAAAACCACCACCACGGCAAAAATCGCCAAGCGCTTAACTGAGCGTGAAAAGCGCAAGGTTCTGATGGCGTCCCTCGATACGCGAAGGCCCGCAGCGCAAGAGCAGCTGGCCATTCTCGGCCAACAAGTAAACGTCAACACACTGCCGATTGTGAAGGGCGAAACCCCTATCCAAATCGCCAAGCGCGCGATGAGTGAAGCCCGTAAAGGGGCTTATGATGTAGTGCTGCTGGACACGGCTGGCCGCCTGCACATTGATGATGAACTGCTGGCCGAAGCCGCCGCCGTTCGTGATATTTGCAAACCGAAAGAAACCTTGCTTGTCGTTGATGCGCTCACAGGTCAAGACGCTGTAAACCTCGCACGCTCATTCGATGAAAAAATCGGCATCACCGGCATCGTCCTCACGCGTATTGATGGCGATGGCCGCGGCGGTGCAGCGCTCTCCATGCGGGCTGTGACAGGCAAGCCGATCAAGCTGATGGGTACTGGCGAAAAGCTTGATGGCCTTGAAGATTTCCATCCCGACCGGATCGCTGGTCGCATCCTCGGTATGGGCGACGTGGTGTCGCTGGTTGAACGCGCGGCCCTTGATATTGACCACGACAAGGCCAAGAAAATTGCCGAGCGGATGCGTAAAGGCGCATTTGATCTCAATGACCTTGCAGACCAGTTGCGCCAGATTGAAAAGCTTGGCGGCATGGGCGGCATCATGAACATGCTGCCTGGCATGGGCAAAGTGAAAAAACAGATGGAAGGCATGGACCTTCAGAAAAAAGTTTTTAATCATCAACTCGCCATCATCAGTTCGATGACAAAAGCTGAACGCCGCAATCCAAAAATTATGGATGGCAAACGTAAAAAACGCGTGGCCGCAGGTTCAGGCACCAAGGTTGAGGAAATCAACAAGCTGCTCAAAATGCATCTGCAGATGGCGGGCATGATGAAGCAGATGGGCCAAGGCAAGGGGATGCTTGGCAAGATGATGGGCGGGCAGGCTGCTCCCACTGAAGCTGAGATGGAAAAAATGCAAGCCGAACTCGCAGGTCTCGACCCCAACGCGTTGCCGCCTGACATGCAGGAATTACTCAGCGCACCACAACCCAAGCCCATGCTTCCAGGTTTAGGAGGGCTGCCCGGGTTGGGTGGCTCACCGTTCAAAAGTTTTCCCGGTTTCGGGAAGAAGAAATAATATCAATCAATAGGAGAAATACAAATGTCACTTAAAATCCGCCTGGCTCGTGCAGGTTCCAAGAAGCGCCCTTATTATCACATCGTGGTTGCTGCGGCGACTTCACCACGCGATGGCAAGTTCATCGATGTGATTGGAGCGTTCAACCCAATGCTGGCCAAGGACGCGGTTGACCGCGTGAAGCTTGATGGCGCCAAGGCTGCAGAGTGGATGAAGAAGGGTGCGCAACCGACCGACCGTGTTCTGCGCTTTCTTGATGCAATTGGTGTTGCAAAACGCCCCGTGCGCAACAACCCGACAAAAGCCTTGCCCGGCAAGAAGCGTTTGGAGCGTGAAAAAGCTGCCACGGCTGCTCTAGCAAAAATAGCAGCCGCAGAAGCCGCTGCCGTTGCTGCAGCTGCCGCCGCTGCAGAAGCCGCTGCCGCTGCTCCAGCTGAAGCCCCCGCTGCTTAAATAATACAAATGACGCCGCGTAATCATATTCGCGTCGGCGTTATTATTGGTGCGCATGGCATTCGCGGTGAAGTGAAATTAAAAAGCTTCACCGCTGATCCCAAAGCCATCGGCACCTATGGCGCGCTCACCTCGGCCACGGGTGAGACATTCGAAATCACCCGCATCAAATTACAAGTTGAAGATTTCATCTGTACACTGAAGAATGTAACTGATCGCAACCAAGCCGAAACTTTAAAAGGCACGGAACTTTTTATCACTCGCGCCCAACTGCCCAAAGATGAGCTGTATTTGCATGACTTGATCGGCACGTCCATTTTCAATGGTGACCTGGCACTAGGCACCATCATCGGGTTTGAAAATTTTGGTGCAGGCGATCTGGTCGATGTGAAGATTGAGGGCCGTGCAGATACTGTGCTGATCCCCTACAATAGTAAATTCATCGTCGAGGCCTCGAAGGATAAAGTCGTGGTAAACTTGCCCGTTGATTATCTTGATGAAGGCAAGCAACCATGAGTTTCCACGCTATCATCCTCACGCTGTTTCCGGATATGTTTCCCGCAACCCTCGGCCACTCCCTTGCTGGAAAAGCTCTCGCCGAAGGCAAATGGTCTTACGATGCGCATGACATTCGCGCCCACACCGCAGATCGTCATCGCACTGTTGATGATCACCCCGCGGGCGGTGGCGCTGGCATGGTGCTGAAGCCTGATATTCTGGCGCGCGCCATTGACGCAACCCCGCATAAAGGCCCGCGCCTGCTTATGTCGCCTCGTGGTAAACCTTTCACGCAAAGTTTCGCTCGCGAATTAGCCGTGGGCGAAGGTTGCATGATTATATGCGGACGCTTTGAAGGCATTGATGAACGCGTCATCGTGAACCGTAACTTACAAGAAGTCTCGATCGGCGATTTTATTCTGTCGGGTGGCGAACCTGCAGCCCTCGCTATGTTGGATTCCATCATTCGTCTGCTGCCCGATGTCATGGGCCACGAGGAGAGCCATGCTGACGAAAGCTTTGAGGATGGGTTGCTGGAGCACCCACATTATACCAAGCCCCGCACTTGGGAAGGCCTTGAAACGCCGGAGGTTCTAAGCTCTGGCGATCACAAAACTATGGCCCGATGGAAACTCGAAAAACGCGAAGAATTAACGAAAATCAGACGCCCTGATCTTTGGGAAAAATATGTCAAGGCCAAAGGTTGACTTTTAACAGGGCTTGCCGCTAGAAGCCCCCAACTTCGAAATTAGGATTAAGTCTCATGAATATCATTGCGCAGCTTGAAAAAGAGCAAATTGCCATTGTTGCGGCCAAGCGCCAAGTTCCAGCTTTTGCACCCGGCGATACGCTGATTGTCAACGTGAAGGTGGTTGAAGGCGAACGCACCCGTATTCAGGCCTATGAAGGCCTGTGCATTGCGCGCGCTGGTGGCAGCATCAACGAGAATTTTACCGTGCGCAAAATGTCATACGGTGAAGGCGTTGAACGTGTGTTCCCGCTCTATTCGCCAATGATTGATTCCATCAAGGTGATCCGCCGCGGTAAAGTGCGTCGCGCCAAGCTCTATTACCTCAAGGGTCTCACCGGCAAGCGTGCCCGCATCACTGAAAAGCTGACATATAACACTAAAGTTGCAGCTCCTGCGGCAGCGGCTGTTGAAGCTAAGTAAATTTAACGATTAGTTTTCAAAAGGTCAGTCGCAAGACTGGCCTTTTTTGTTGATAAATTTACAAAACGGTTAATGAGGCGTTAACGCTTCTCTCGGCAAAACGGTGCAAAGGATTCGAACCAACCACGATGCGCCGCGATGAACTGAAACAGCCGCTCCATAAGCGCAGCCTGTCCCAAAGACTGTGGGGCAAGCGCCCAACAGCTTTGACATGCGCCTATTGTCTGGTGCTCGCCAGTTTTGTGGGCGGTGGCATCTGGGCTACCAAGCAGCCCATGCCCTTTGCAGGTGAACCCATTGTAATGGTCGCCGTTCCGCTCCCTGTCGCAGAGGTCAAAGTCGTCACGGTTGAAGCTTTGCCCGATGACGCGGCCACAGATACGGCCAGCATTGATCAGGCCCCGCTGGAAAAAGCCAAAGTCACCATAGAACCTCCAGTTGAACAAGATACGTATCAGCAAGACGCAACAATATTTGTAAGTCCGAAAATACCCTTAACCAAAGCCCCGCAAGAGGGCATAACCGAAGCCAATGCCATTGGCCCCCTGCCGCGCATGGGCGGCGGCCGGAAACCTTCTGAAGTCTATGCCCGCACCGTGCCCATGGGCATTATTCATTCTGACTCACCAAAAATTGTTATTATTTTGGGCGGTATGGGCCTCAATGAAAAACTCACGGCTTCAGCGATGAAAGACTTGCCTGCCGAAGTCACCATGGCCTTCGCGCCTTATGGCAATAATCTTCAGGCGCAAGTGGATAAAGCCCGCGCACAGGGTCATGAGGTATTGCTGCAACTGCCATTGGAACCTGTGGGTTATCCGGGCACCAACCCCGGGCCCAAAACGCTTTTAACTGACGCTGGCGCTGCTGAAAATCTCGATTCACTTTATTGGCATATGAGCCGCTTTGCAGGCTACACAGGCATTGTCAATTATATGGGGGGGCGTTACCTTTCTTCACCAGCCGCCGTGAAACCCCTGCTGTTGGAGCTGCGCAAACGCGGCCTTCTATTTATCGAAGATGGCTCGCTGCCACTTTCAGCCACCGAAGAAACGGCAAAATCTATCCAGTTCCCAGTGCGCCGTGGCCAAACCGTGATCGACACTGCTGCCACTGCTGAATCCATCAACAACGCCCTGAACTTGCTGGAAGAAGAGGCCAAAACCAATGGCATCGCCATTGCGACAGGATCTGGGTTGGATATAACAATCAAAACCGTTTCAGAATGGGCCAAATCCGCCGCTGATCGCGGAGTGATCCTCATACCAGCGAGCGCCGCTTTCAAAGGCAGATTGAGTCAATGACAGAAATTACGGCTTATCGCCCGTGCGTGGGTATTATGCTTTTAAACAAGCAAGGTCATGTCTGGATAGGCCGCCGCTTTGAAAAGCAGAATGATGATGGCGTGGGCAAATGGTGGCAAATGCCGCAAGGTGGCATAGATGAAGACGAAGATGCTGGCATCGCCGCATTGCGTGAACTGCAAGAAGAAACTGCAGTCACGTCAGCGCGGGTGATTGCCGAAGCCCCCGGCTGGTTCACCTATGATTTGCCGGCTCACCTCATCGGCAAAAGCTGGAAAGGCAAATATCGCGGCCAAAAACAAAAATGGTTTGCTCTCGACTTTTTGGGTGATGATCGCGAGATCAACCTGACGCCTCCGGGCCATAAACAGGAATTTGACCAGTGGCGCTGGGCTAAAATGGACGAAATGCTCGATTTAATTATTCCGTTCAAACGCGCTGTTTATGTTGACGTCATTGCGGCATTCCGGCACTTAGGGGCGTGACGATATCCCATATCATATTCGATTGTGACGGCGTTTTGGTCGACAGCGAACCTTTGTCGATGCGGGCCGATGTCGAGATACTCAAACGCTTTGGCATTGAGATGACTGAGGCCGAAGCCCATAGACGTTTTGTGGGCCGCACTTTTGAGGCGATGCTCAAGGAATTGACCGCGCAGAGCGGCATAGTGTTCCCCGATGATCTGCTCACGGCCAAAAATGCAAGGGTTGCTGAACTTTATCGCAGCGAGCTGCAATTGGTGCGCGGTGTGCGTGATGCCCTTGAAAGCATTCGCAATATGGGCCTCACCATGTCGATTGCCTCAAATAGCCCGAAAGAACGTGTGAAGCTTGCTCTGCAACTCACTGGACTTATGGGTTATTTCAAAGACGCCATCATTACATTTGAAGATGTGCCTCAAGGCAAACCTGCGCCAGATGTTTTTCTGCTGGCTGCCAAAAAAGCTGGCGTTAAAGCCGATCATTGCATCGTGGTCGAAGATTCCGTGACTGGCGTAACCGCTGCTGTCGATGCCGGCTGCTGGACCCTCGGCTTTACCGGCACGCATGATGAGGACGTGGCGCATGGTGAAAAACTAAAGGACATCGGCGCCGAGGCGCTATTTGCCAAGATGAGTGAGTTACCCGCTTTGGTGTCGACTTTTATTCACCCCTAAAAGCTGGCCCGCTCACCCGAAATCAATAGATTATTAACCATTTTATAACTTAGCCCGTTCTAAGCACGTGCAAACTTAATCTTAAATTGCACTTGGTTGTAAATGTTGAGAATTGCACTTTTTAGGTATGGGATGCGTCTCGTCTTATCGGCGATGGCAATGTTTTTAGCTGTCACCTCGGCAAGCTTTGCTGCAACGTGTGGCCCTGCCACATCGCAAGGGGCGGCCCCTCCCGCCTGGCAAACCTATTGCTGGATGGATATGTCCACCTACAACAATGCTACAGTATTTGGCGGCGGCCAAGCTTTCTCGATAACGCTATCAGACGGTTCTGTCTTCTCGTTCACTCTCTCAGGGAACTCACCCGGAGGTAACACGATAGTCGCCGTTGTTGCCCCGGCATGGTCTGGCGCTGCCACGGGCAATTCATCCTTCCTTGGCATACCAGGCAAACCTATTCTTTATACAGCGGCGGGCGGCACGGTGAATTTAACCTTGTCCAATATCAAAGTAACGCCGCCCAATGGCGTGGTTTCAACGGGCCAATACAAATTGGTGGTTGCCGATGCTGAATCCAGCAACAATGGCGAGTCCCTCACCTTCGTCACCAATGGCGGCGTCTGGACACTCGACGATAAGGTTCCACCGACGACTGGTGCAATCTATCCCACTGCAACTGGCACGGGCACAGCAACCTTCGTCACCACAGGTGTTGCTGGCACTGTTGGTGCTTATATCATGGGCAGTCTCAGCCCCACCACAGTGAACGTGCAACTTGTGGCTGGCGGTTTGCAAGGTGTCATGTTGGCATTGCAATACTCAACCATCACCACCAACAAACTTGTGAGCGGCGGCCGCGCCAACGCCGCAGATCAATTTACTTACAGCGTTGAAGCCACCAGCAACGCTACAGTCTTGGCGACGGCAACATCAACAGGTGCGGGCAATGGGCCATTTGGCACAGCGGTGGCAACGCTGTCTTCGGGCGTGGCCACCAGCGCCGTCGAAAAGATGGCCGCAGGCAGCGTGAGCAAACTTGCGCAATATACAACGAATTTGAACTGCGTAAATGGTGCCGCTGGCTCGCCCACAGTGCTGCCTACAAATCAACCCGTCACAAACTTTAACTTTGGTTCAACTGCCTATGGCGATGCCGTTGCGTGCACCTTCACGAATACTGCCAAGCCTGCTACCGTGGCTTTGCAGAAGATCACAACGAGTGCCATCGGCGGGCCATTCACATTCACTGTCACTAACCTTGCCGCAGCCCCAGCAGCAATCACGACAACGACCACCAACACGGCTACACCAGCCTCACCAACAGCCGTCACTGTAACGGCGTTCAATACGGCTGTAACGATTACCGAAACTCCGGCCACAAATTTTATTGCCTCAGCTGCTAGCTGCACAGATGCCAATTCCGTAGTCACAGGAAATCCTGCAAGTTTTGGAACACTCGCGGGCAATGTGCTCACCATTCCTGCAGCCAATATCGTAGCCGCGGCACAAATCACCTGCACCATCACAAATTCGGTCAACACAGCCACTTCGGCCACAGTTGCGTTGCAGAAAACCACACTGGGTTCAGCGGGCGGGCCATTTACATTCACAGCCACCAATCTTGCTTCAACACCAGCAGCCATCACCACAGCTACAGTCGGAACGCCCTACCCAGCGGTTACAACGCCGATCCTCGCCACCGCAACTGGCTCAGCTGTAACCATCACGGAAACAGTGGCCACAAATTTCTCGATCACATCAGCCACCTGTTCTGATGGTAACGCAGCGACATCAGGAAACCCTGCAGGCACATTCGGAACCCTTGCAGGCACTGTGCTCACAATACCCGCAACCAATGTGCGCGCCAAAGCCCAGATCACCTGCACATTTACCAATATCGTCAATCCCGCTATTCCGCTCGTAGCCATTCAAAAAATTACTACGCTGTTGCCTGGCGGCCCGTTTAGCTTCACGGCGACAAACCTTGCCGGCACAATTCCTAACATTTCAACCGTAGCGGCGGGCACAGCGGCACCGGTTGTGCCCAATTACATTTCAGTGACCAGTATCCTTAATCCGGTCACGCTTACTGAAGCTGCCAACACCAATTTTAACCTGTCCACCGGCACATGCACCGACACCAACTCTGGCACATCGGGCAATCCGGCCAGTTTTGGTTCGATTGCAGGGAGCGTGATCACTGTTCCGGCAGCCAATCTAAAACCTTTCGCAAAAATCGTTTGCACTTATACCAATGCTCCAAAGCCACCCACCTTTGCGCTACAAAAAATAACCTCCGGTTCCGTTGGCGGGCCCTTTACATTCACAGCCACGAACCTGGCTTCCAGCCCTGCAAATATTGCAACTGTTGCCGTCAACACGGCCACGCCAGCGGCACCCACAGCCATTCAAGTCACGGCCGCCAGTACGCAGATACAAATAACTGAAACACTAACAGCAAGCTTCACAGCCACATCGGCCACGTGTACGGACGCCAATTCTGGCTTTACAGGTAACCCTGCAAGTTTCGGCAGCCTTGCTGGCACTGTGCTCACGGTGCCTGCGGCCAATGTTTTGCCAGCAGCCCAAATCAACTGCGCCATAACCAACACGGCAAAACCTGCCACTGTCTTCGTTAAAAAAACCACCACCAACGTGGCCGGTGGCCCTTTCAATTTCTCGGTTGCCAATCTGGCTGCAGCACCTGGTGCAATCTCAACAACAGCGGCAGGCACGCCAGCCCCTGCCGCACCCGCAGCCCTCACAGTGAGCACGCTTAACGCCACAACCCAGATTTCTGAGGCGACGAGCACTTATTTCACATTGACCGGAGCCAGCTGCACGGACGCCAATGCAGCGGTGACGGGAAACCCCGCCTCGTTTGGCTCACTCACCGGACAATTGCTGAACATTCCCGCCGCCAATATTTTGCCAGCAGCGCAAATCACCTGCACTTTCACCAATGCTGGCATTGCACCAAAAATCACTTTGCAAAAAGCCTTGGCCGCCTCTGGCCGCCTGGCCGCCGCTGATCAGTTCAGGCTCACCGCAACGGGCACCGGCGCACCAGCTGCCATCAATACAACGGGGACAGCGGCGGCCATCACCTCTGCGGCAATGAACTTTACCGCAACCGCCAATTCAGCCTATTCCCTTACAGAAGCCATGGCCACGGGTTCAGCATCGCTGCTGACCGGGTATGCCCAGACTGTGGCCTGCACCAACAACAATGCGACCGGCACGTCTGTTTCGGCGCTCAACACCATCCCCATTAACTTTACGATTCAGGCAGCTGACGATGTCAGCTGCATCTTCACCAACAACGGCACGCCAACGCCTCTGCTGGTGATCAACAAAACCTATGCAACCGCACCCTCGCCTGTCGTGCTGGGCCAGATCGTCACTTACACTTACACTGTGGCCAATACCGGCAATGTGACCGTGACCAATGTGAAAGTGACAGACATGCACGGAACACCAGCCGTGCTGATCTCAGGCGGCGCCGGGGCTGTCACCAATGACACCCTGACAATTCCAGGCCCCCTCGGTGCAGGCGCCTCACCCGACACCACAGCCAATGACGGCATCTGGTCAACCCTGGCGCCCGGATCCACAGTGCAGTTCAAATATACGCATACTGTGACGCAAGCTGAGATTGACAAGGGGTGAAGTTAGGCCGCGCGTTCCGCCGCATGAGGCGCTAACTTACGTTTATTAAACGTGACTTTCACTTCGACACCACCATCAAGCTTGCCCAAAATGGCAATAAGGCGATCAAGTGTAAATCTAGCCAACTGTGCATTGCGGATTCGTGAGAACTCGGAATGGGCTATGCCGGTCAATCTTTCAGCATCTCGCGTTGAAAGTTTTTGCGCATCCAAGGCACCAACAATTTTAGCGGCAATAATGGCCCGCGCTTGCTCCAGATCAGAGTTTGCACGACCAAAGTCGCGATAGATGTTACCGCTGCCCCGCACCAATTCAAAATCATCTTTGCTCATTTCAATGCTTCCTTTAATCGCTTCAATCGTTCTTTGATGAGGTCCACTTCAAATTGGGGTGTCTTAATTCCTGATTTTGATTTTTTTTGGAAGGCATGAAGCACCCAAATATCAACATCAATTTTAACCGCATAGAGACTTCGAAAAGCGTCACCGCGATATTTTAGTGCAATCTCAAAAACACCACCGTCAACACCTTTAAATGGCTTTGCATTGCCAGACATTTCGCCCTCAGCCGCAAAAGTGAGCGCGTCAAACATCTGGTTTTGCACCTCATCAGGAAAATCTTCAAAATCCCGCCGCGCTGCCTTGAGCCAAGATATTTTACGAGTCTGCCTCATAGACTGGTGTTAGCAAATTTGTCACCACTTTGCAAGACTAGAACGAGGCCCCCTGCGAAAAACTGAAAGACATCGGTGCAGAAGCCCTGTTTGCAAAGATGAGCGAATTGCCAGCACTGGTATCGACTTTTATTCACAAAGAGTGAAATAGTGAATGATTTGAGCTAATGAAATGAAGCTAAATATGATAGCTAAAGGCCTTCTCCGATATTAATATATTTGGCAATAGCGGCTTCTGCGGTTTTATTTTTTTCCATCCCGCCTGTAGTAAATGCATTGAATGGTGAAATAGACGTTTGCGATGACCCAACGTCAGGTAAATAGATAATGGATTCAGTGGCGCACAACAAAGTCTGCAATCGTAGTGCACATGACCCCCATTGACATTGCACTGCAACATAGGCATATGAGCGCCATCGCAGTCAGCCTTGATGAATACATGAGGCGCTATTGATGCAGCCGTTCCGCTGGCGCGAAATACCCCGAACAATCCTTTCATGTGGGAACGTTTAAGC
>JANMWK010000173.1:0-3132 GCA_031393975.1 Hyphomicrobiales bacterium | reverse complement strand
CCACCACTTCGAAATTGGGCGGCAGGGTGAGAGTGGCTGAAGAGATCATTTCAAGATAATCATTGCTGCCCCAATCTGATTTTGGATCTTAGCTGAATTCGGAATGGAACTTGAGACTGTCCGCGGGTGTCATATCGACTGCACCATAAACTTCCCAGAAACTTTGGGTAAAGCTCGGGTCGTCATAGGTATAATAACCAGCACCGAGTGAGGCCGACAAGTGATGGTTGAATGTATAGGTGCCGGTTACATCAGGTACCCAGCGTGATGCCGCGCCTAAAGTATCTCCAGCTTTGATGCGGCGCTGCAAATTGAAGTCTACGGTTAAATTACCAAATGTTGGTGGGGCACCAATGGAGCCTTTCACTTCAGCGTAAATTGGATTTGCGGACCCATAATCAAGGTGTTCAGCAAAAAAAAAGTGCCGTAAAATATACCATAACTTGGATTAATCGAAATTGACTAGGCGGGATGGTGATTGGTATAAGTGAGACCCTAGCGCATACCGTCTGACGCGATAATGGTTTCCAAGGCTCCGTCTAATTTGTCGTCAGCTTTCGCTTGGCTGCTTAGAAAAATGGCACATAAGCGAGGCGCCAATCGAAGATTGTATAATTTCATTTTTTTTCCCATTCTCCAAAGAGTTTCTATGCAGCCCCGATTATCCCACTTAAAGTGCCAACATTGGTTTACGTCATGTGTTTTTCTAACGCTTTGAAACTGCCAGCTCAATGATCGCCACAAAGTCGCAGGGAACAGTTGCACACTCTTTGCCATACCAAACGTCATGGCTGGTCACACCGACGCTGATAATGTGGCGGTTCAACGCCTTAAATGTCCGATAACAATGCTTGCCAAAAATCGCTGCATCGGTGGCAAGCGATTTAGGTTTATGACCCGACAATCGCGCACCAGAGGGAGTATTATTGAAGCTGATTGATAGAAGGGTGTGAAGATCAGTGAAAGAGCTTGAGAAAGTTTCACAGGATTGTGCCGGATATTCGCATAATCATGCAAAGCGGTTTCGAGATTGTTGTATTGCTCGAGGACGGGCGTGAGCGCTATTGCGTCAAGCAGGGCCATATTTTCGCCCTGTCCTGATTGTCGACTAGGAGAGTGGGCGATGTCACCGATGAAAACGAGTTTTGGGACATAGGAAATTGATAAGGTCTGGTGATCATAGCTGGCCATGGTCATTTTATCTTGACGGGTGATGCTGGCGAGCAGCGGATTAGTTTCAGGCCAGAGATATTCGATTTGATCCTTCCATGCTTCAAGGCCCCGCGCTTTCCAATCTGGATAGTCGCTGGTTTTTAAACTCCAGAAAAATGCGGTGTGGAGTTCGGCGGTTTCGTATGGCCTGCCGATGGGCAGAAAACCGGACATAACGGAGGCTTTCTCATAACGCTGCTCCAAGGCGTGATCATCAAATAGTAATCCTAGCCGAGGCAGGTTAGCCCACACTGCACCATAATGCATTTTCCAGTGATTGTCGGGGCCAGAAGCAAAGGGGGATGAGCGGTGAGCGTGAGCCGAGGGCATGGACCACTAAATCAAGTGGCCCGCATTTTCGATCCTCATGCAATATCAGATGATTCTGGTCTATCTATTTGATTTTGCTATTTATTTTTACTGCAATTCAATTGATCTTTAAGGCATCATGCAACGCATCAAATAACCCAGCGCGGTGAAGCGCCAGTGCGGGAGCTAATCCAGCGGGCCCGCGCCGCAAATGGCGATATCAAGTCTTTTCAAATGTGACCGATTGCAGTGCGGAACATATCCACAGTTTCTTTCATTCCAAAAACTAAAGCATCGGCGGTGATGGCATGACCAATGGAGACTTCTTTCAGGTTTGGGAGAGCAGCCACGAGGCGTGGCAGGTTTTCGCGGGTGAGATCATGGCCAGCGTTCAGATCAATGCCGACGGCGGCAGCGGCTTTTCCAGTGGCGACCACTTTTTCGAATTCGATTTGCATTGTAGATTTATCGATTGCTCCGCCATAGGGGCCCGTGAAAATCTCGATGCGGTCTGCGCCAGTTTTTTTTGCCAGGGCGGGCAGTGCTGGATTAGGATCGACAAACAATGCAACGCGCATCCCACCATCCTTAAGACGCTTGATAATGGGTGGCAGAAGGTTGCCTGTTTCCGCAAAATTCCAACCATGATCCGATGTGCCCTGCCCCGGCAAATCTGGCACCAATGTCACTTGATCGGGCCTATTGGCTTCGACCAGTTGCAAAAAGCGCTCGTCTGGATAACCTTCGATATTATATTCACAACCTTTGAATTCGTTGCGGATGAGATCACGCAACACCGGCACATCGGCATAACGAATGTGACGCTCATCGGGGCGTGGATGCACCGTGAGGCCCACAGCTCCTGCTTGCAGTGCGATGCGGCCCAGTTCCACAAGATCGGGCCAAGGCACGTGGCGGCGATTGCGTAAATAAGCTATGGCGTTGACATTGACGGAGAGTTTGCAGGGCATAGGGGACCTTTATCAAGGCACCCATATGGCATGATTTGAGTGCAGCGCAAAAGTGCCAGTTCAGTGCTAAGGTCGAACCTGGCATGCTTGAGCCCTTGCAGATTTAGGGCCAGCATCAAAATTTTAAGCCGCTGCCTTATGTTTCACCTTTGGTGCTTGGCCATCGCATTCATTTATCCAAAGCACAAACGGGGAAGTCAGTGGTTGCAAATTCTGATTTCCAAACCGAACAGATTGCAGCTCGAGACGACCAGCATCGGCCTCCAGCATGAATAAATCTGGTCGATCAGTTTCAACAACCTGTGGCTTTCGCATGACTGAACCTCAATGATTAGCAAAATTCCTGCCGAACTCACGCCCTGCAAGAATGTTCGATAGTTCCAAACTTGCGCAGTACTTAAGCGGCGCGACTGTCCATGTGATTCTTAGTTTGATGGAGGGTCGAGGAAAGTTCGCTCATGTCGGCTTTTGCAGGTGCTCCCAACGTAGTGTCGGGGCGGAGCCAATTGGGCTCGGCTGAATTGGTTGCTGTTTCATCTTCAGGCGCAATTGCCCAATTGATTCACCCCGAAGCAGTGGTGGCTGCTCCGTGATTCTCCACTTCGTTGTGATGAGCTGCAATAGATGAGTTTAATCTGAA
>JANMWK010000166.1:0-12761 GCA_031393975.1 Hyphomicrobiales bacterium | reverse complement strand
ACCAATCGAGCATAACACTCAGTTTATCTGCCGCCTCGGCAGGACTCGCCAGAAAAAGCGTGGCGAGGATAATAAAACGTTTCATGTTTTTCTCCTAAACATTGGGAAATGATCTATGGGGCCGTGGCCGCGGCCGACAGATAGCCCATCAGCGTCAGTGATGGCTTTAATGATATAATCTTTGGCGGCTTTTGTGGCTTGGTAGGTGTCCCGAGTCAGGGCCAATTGCGTTGCCAGTGCAGAAGAAAGCGTGCAGCCCGTGCCATGCGTATTGCGTGTCTGGGTTCGCGGCGAAGTGACCCAGTACTTTTCGCCGCCTTTTCCCACTAGCAAGTCAGGGCAATCGTCGCTTTGCAAGTGACCGCCTTTAAGCAACACCCAACTTGGACCCAGATTATTTAACGCACGCGCTTGATTTTCCATTTCGCTTCTGTCGCGCGCTTCGGAACATTCAAGAAGATCCGCAGCCTCTGGCAAGTTGGGTGTGAGGACGGAACACAGTGGCAAAAGATGTTGGCGCAAGGCTGAAACGGCTGCAGGAGCCAAGAGCCTGTCACCCCCTTTGGCCACCATAACAGGATCAACCACAACCCAACCACTAAATCCCGAAAGTGCTGCAGCTACAGCTTCGGCAGTCAGAGCCGTACCTATCATCCCAATCTTGACTGCATCAACGTGGATGTCATCGAGCACGGCAGTGATCTGTGCGGCCACAACATCGGGATCAACAAATTCCACATGTTTGACGCCCAGTGTGTTTTGCACCGTGAGCGCCGTGATAGCGGCCATAGCATAGCCCCCGTTGGCACTAATCGCTTTGATATCGGCCTGTATGCCCGCACCGCCTGATGGGTCAGAACCGGCAACAGACAGGATATTGGGGATCATGCCTTATTCCAGTCATCGATAAACACGGGGGTCGTCAATTTAGGATTTTCTGCAAAAGCAATGACCGAAAATAGCGCCATGACATTCATTGACACAAAATGGCGCCGTCTGACGCATCTTGGCAAGATATGATCCATAATATTCATCGTTCTCCACATTCGGCAAAAATGAAGATCCCGGTTTCCGATCGAAAGGATACCCGCGACTTCCTCCGCCAGCATAATCTGGTTCAGGTTCAAAGGGTTCTTCTCAGTCCAAAATACAGGACGCCCCTGTCACCGGGTGTTTATAGCTGTATTGTCGTATCCGGCGCAACATCTTTTGACATTTCTATAGTCTGAAGCCATTTGGCCAAAGAGCACCACCAGCTCAACTTGCACACAGACCTCTTTAACGTTATGTTTTTTATGCTTGGTGCCTGCTGCAAAACGGTAGGATAATCGGGAACGCGGTATAATCCGCGACGTGCCCAACGCTGTTAGGTGGATGAAGCAGCAATTACCACTGGTCCCGTCGAGGGATTGGGAAGGTGCTGTTACAAACGAAGCCAAAGTCAGAATACCGGCCAAGCGACAACGGTGACCTCAGATGGATAATGGGGAAGTCATTGATAGGCAAAGACAGGGAACTCTTATGCAAACAAATTATGACTATCTCGTTGAGGCGGGACCATTCAGCGCTGAAGAACGCGAAGCTGTTTATCGCGCTATTTTCACTAGGCGCGATGTGCGAAGTCAATTCTTGCCGCAAGCTATTCCGCCCGATGTCTTAGATCGACTTCTACTGGCAGCACATCACGCACCCTCTGTTGGTTTCATGCAGCCCTGGAATTTCATCATCATCACAAAGCCAGAGGTAAAACACCAAATAAAAGATGCCTTCAAAAAAGCCAATTGTGAGGCCGCAGAGCTTTTCCAAGACGAGCGGCTATCGCTTTACAATTCCCTAAAGCTCGAGGGAATATCAGAGGCACCCATAAGTATTTGCATCACTTGTGACCGCGATCGCGGCGGTCCCATTGTGTTAGGGCGCACACACAATCGCGACACTGATATTTATTCAACGGTCTGTGCTGTTCAGAATCTAGCGCTTGCTGCGAGAGCAGAAGGTATTGGTGTTGGCTGGGTAAGTATTTTCAACGAAAATGATTTACGCCGTATTCTCAATCTGCCTGAGCATGTCTTACCTGTTGCCTACCTATGCTTGCCTGTTGCCTACCTATGCTTGGGCTTTGTTAAAAAACTTTATAAAAAACCAGAGCTTGAAACGCGCGGCTGGGGCAAGCGCCTCGAAGTTGAGCCACTTATATTTTCGAATTCTTGGGGGATCGGGCGCTAATTATTACACTGGCTTTCAAACAACGGCAACTAGAGCAATATGGGGGTTTGACGGAATCGAATAGGGATTCCCAAATCAGTTTTGGTGTGATTCAAACTGGCCACTGGGTTGGCGGCCAGCATGAGATGACGAAGCCTTGTCCGATGGAATTGCGCGAACGCGCGGAGCGGTTTGTGAGCGTAGGTGAGAGCAGGTATGCCGTAGCTAAGCGTCGTGAGATCAGCGTATCGTATCTGGTGAAATGGTTGTCAAGGCACTGCGACACGAGCACTGTGAAGCCTGCCAAGATTGGTGGGAACGTGGCACCGAAGATCGCAGGTGCGCAACGGGACTGGGTCCTTGAACAAATCAAAAGCCGTGATGTGACGTTGCAAGGGCTTGCTGACGAGGTGGTGATCCGTGGCCTGAAAGTGGATTATCGAACTATGTGGAACATCGTCCATCGCGGGGGGCCTCAGGTTTAAAAAAACGGTTCATAGGGTTGAACAGTTAAGGGCAGACGTCGCTAGCCAAAGATATTCGTGGAAAAAATATCAAAACCACATTGATGCATCGCGGCTGGTCTTCATTGGCGCGACCAGGACCAAAACCAATATGCCACCGCTTCCCGGTTGGGGCGCCAAAGGTCCGCGACTTCAAGCCTTTGTTCTCTATGGCCAGTGGAAGACGATGACCTTCCTTGCAACTTTGCGTGTGGATGGCATTACCGCACTTTGCGTCTTCGACGGCCCCATCAATGGGGCCAGCTTCCAGCGCTATGTCGAACAGTTTCTGTTGCCAACGCTCAAACCGGGTGACTTTGCCATAATTGATAATCTCAGCAGCCACAAGCGTGACGCCGTCAGGGCTGCCATTGCATCGGTTGGCGCAAGGCTATTGTTTATGCCGCCCCCG
The DNA here is from genome assembly GCA_031393975.1 of Hyphomicrobiales bacterium. Taxonomy (GTDB): domain Bacteria; phylum Pseudomonadota; class Alphaproteobacteria; order Rhizobiales; family Aestuariivirgaceae; genus Aestuariivirga. The sequence goes on along the minus strand of JANMWK010000166.1, from coordinate 9,641 downwards.
GCCTTCGACGGGGCAGGCTCTACAGCCCTGATCTCAACCCAATCGAGCAGGTGTTCTCAAAACTCAAACACTTGCTCAGAAAAGCAAAAGACCTAACCGTCGAAGCTGTGGAGCTTGCCGTCGCAAAGATTCTGCCAACAATCTCAAAAACAAGAATGCAAAAACTATATCGTCAATGCTGGGCACAGTTCTATATAAAGTCATTCCGCTTTAACACTGTGTGTAAGCGCTTTTATCGGCAAGACTTGTGAAGCAAAAAGACCTCAAGAGATAAACTTCAATATCGCAGTAAGTTTACCCTCCTATGGCCACGAGTACGATTTGATTAAAACCTTGTCCTTGAAGTTTACGTGCTGCACGCCAGGCCCTGAGACCACTGCGGCAACACAAAACAAAGCGCTTGTCCTTCGCTTCCTGTGCAGAAAAATCGTCGATTTCATTAACAGTAGATCGATAGGCTCCAGGCGATACAACAACGGGAGCCTCCTCGACACTGCGCAGATCCACAATAATATCATCTTGTCGGAATTGCGTAGCATCAATGAAGTGCAAGCCATCGAAAGGTTCAGGTGCCCCCACAAAGGAAAATCCCCCGAATGAAAAAGTTTGAAAATCAATGGTCACGATTTTTCCGGCTGGCGATGGTTGGCTTCCTAATGCCAGCTTCAACACCATCTGTGCCTGTAACGAACCTAGAACACCAACAGTGCTGCCAATAACACCAGTTGTCGCACAATTTCCAAGTTGCTGCGGCATTTCAGGAAATACCGCACGATAAGACGGTGCCCCCGCACAAAACACACCTACGTAGCCTTTCAGCCCGGCAATCGAAGCGCTTACCAGTGGCTTGCCCGCAGCCATTGCGGCATCACTCAGCATAAAGGTGACGGCCAAACTATCTGCCGCATCGACGACGATATCAGCCTTTGCTACAAAAAGATCCGCATTGGACGGCGTCAAACGCATCGTATTAGCCTCGACGTGACACTCGGGGTTAAATTTAAAAAGTTTTGCTGCAGCGGTTTCGGCTTTAAACTGTCCCACATCATCGGTATCATAAAGAACCTGCCGATGAAGGTTGGAAAGCTCAATACGGTCATCGTCCATCAAGATTATATGCCCTATGCCTGCGCCCACAAGATAACTCAGCACCGGACAACCAAGCCCGCCCGCCCCTACAACCAGAACCGACGTGCCTGCAATCTTTGCCTGCCCCATTTCACCGACTTCAGGCAGTGCCGTCTGGCGGCTGTAACGCTGGTTCAAGGCTTTTCCTCCGTAGTTGTTTTGAGCCACTCGCGCACCCGGGCTTCCGGGTCAGCATTGAGCGTCACGTCGGTTACAACTGCCACGAGATCTGCACCGGCATGGAAAGCAAGCTTGCCGCGTTCGATATCAAGTCCGCCAATGGCAACCAACGGAATGTCACCGATTTGCTTTTTCCATTCATTGATCTTTTCCAAGCCCTGCGGGGCAAAGCGCATAGATTTTAGTCGCGTGGGATAGATGGGTCCCAAAGCGATATAGTCAGGATCGAGTGTCAAAGTCCGCTCAAGCTCGTTGGAGTCGTGCGTGCTGACGCCAAGCCTTATACCAGCTCGCGCCATTGCACCGAGATCAGCGGTGTCAAGATCTTCTTGGCCCAGATGCACAAAATCATAACCGTCCTCAATCGCAATTTGCCAATAGTCATTGACAACAAGTTGGGCACCATGTGCAGAACAGATAGCGCGGGCTTCACTTAACTGGCTGCGAACAACAAATTCGCTTTTGTCCTTGATGCGAAGTTGCACCAGCTTCACACCAAACGGCACCATTCGCACAATCCAGCTCACGTCATCCACAATAAGATAAAAGCGATCTAGTTTCATCACAGAAAGGCCTTCCCGATTAGTGGTGTTGACGGTGCGGCCATGTCACGCTGCTCCATTGGCCCTGCCAGAAAAGCTTCGCGGCCCGCAGCGACGGCCTTCGCAAAAGCCCCTGCCATTTGAACCGGGTCTACGGCTTTGGCCACTGCCGTATTGAGTAGCACAGCATCATACCCTAATTCCATGGCTGCTGCAGCGTGGGAAGGCAATCCAATACCCGCATCTACAATCAAGGGAACGTCAGGAAAATGTGCCCTCAAACTGCGCAAGCCATAGACGTTATTGAGACCACGGCCGCTGCCAATGGGTGCGCCCCAAGGCATCAGGACCTGGCATCCAGCTTGCAAAAGTTTTTCGGCGACAACAAGATCTTCCGTCATATAGGGAAACACCTCAAAGCCTTCACTGATCAGGATGCGTGCTGCCTCGACCGTTGCAAACATATCGGGTTGAAGCGTGTCATCATCGCCGATCACTTCGAGCTTAATCCACGCTGTCTGGAATACTTCCCGGGCCATTTCTGCAGTGCTTATGGCTTCCTTGACGGAATGGCATCCTGCAGTGTTTGGCAAAACCTTGACGTCGAGATCGCGTACGATTGACCAAAAGCCTTGGCCTGCACGTGTAGCACCAGATTCACGCCGGAGCGAGACAGTGACAATCTCCGTGCCCGAAAGTTTGATTGCGTCGCTCAAAATCGCAGGCGACGGATATTGCGCTGTCCCCAGCAATAGGCGCGAACAAGGTTCGTGGCCATAAAATTTCATGTATTAACCGCCTTGCATTGGGGCTAACACCTCAACGGCGTCGCCAAATTTGAGTGGGGTGTTCTGACGCAACGATATAGGAACAAAGGCTCCATTAACAGCTGTGGCCACAACCGCGCCTGCATAGCCCAACTCAAGAAGAACGCGGGCAAGTGTGTCAGCTGCCACATCACACTGTTCTCCGTTACATATTATCTTCATTCATCACCTCCGGAAAATAGGTTTGATCAAGTATGACCGAGGCTGCACGCCGTGCCAGCGCCGGGGCTAATAAAAAGCCATGCCGGAACAGCCCATTCACATAAAGTCTGCCGTCTTGCCATTGTAAGCGTGGCAGGTTAGTGGGAAAAGCTGGACGCACGTCGGCCCCAATCTCGAGGATTTCAGCCTCAGCGAATGCCGGATGCAAGGCATGGGCTGCGCCCAAAAGTTCAAGCATTGCCCTTGCCGTGATACGACCGCGCTCAGCACTTTCAACCATGGTCGCTCCAATCATGTAAATTCCCTCCCCTCTCGGTACCACATAAAGTGGGTGGCGCGGATGAAGCAAACGAATCGGCCGGGTAAACTTGATATCACGCGAGCGCACCACCACCATTTCACCCTTCACGCCACGCAAATCCGAAAGAGCATCCCGCGCCGCCCAGCCACGGCAATCAATCACTGAGGATGCTTCTCGTGATGCTGTATTGGCCTCTTCACCATAGCGAATCGTAACGCCGAGGCGTGCCAGGAGCTCTGCCAACGTGACCATTGCCATACGAGGATCAAGATGTGCCTCGTTTGGAAAAAACAAGGCTTTAGCAAAACGACCAGTAAGATCGGGCTCTAGCTTACTAATACCTTGCGCATCACGCCATTCAAAATTGGAGGTGCGTTTAGTAAAACGCGTAAGTTCGGACACATCGCGCGCTTGTGCTACCACCAGACTGCCATTTTTTACCGTCCCCGGAAATCTCGCCCAAAAGTTTAATCCTTCAACACCCATTTCAGCGACAAGGCCTTCAGCGCTTTCAAGTTCACACCATGGGGCCAACATCCCGCCTGCCATCCACGAACAACTTTCAGCCCCAAGCTTGGCGCCACGTTCGATCACCTCAACGGCCGCGCCACGTTCCGCCAACGCCAGCGCGCAAGTCAATCCGGCAATGCCCGCACCGATGACTGTAAATTTCACGTCAAGGCACCTTGTCCGCTGCAACATAAAGATCACCACCTGCTTGGTATTTGCGGGCCATTTCGGCTAGGCCTTCCTTCTGTACTTCAGCGCGGATGTCCTGGGAAATCTTCATTGAGCAAAATTTGGGGCCGCACATGGAGCAGAAATGCGCGAGCTTATGCGCTTCCTTGGGGAGGGTTTGGTCATGGAAACTGCGTGCCGTTTCGGGATCAAGAGAAAGGTTAAATTGGTCCTCCCAGCGGAATTCAAAGCGCGCCCGCGACAGAGCATCATCGCGCAACCTTGCGCCGGGATGACCCTTGGCCAGATCGGCCGCATGGGCAGCGATTTTGTAAGTGATAACTCCGGTTTTTACATCGTCTCGGTCCGGCAGGCCCAAATGTTCTTTTGGTGTCACGTAACACAGCATAGCGGTGCCGAACCAACCGATCATCGCTGCACCGATGGCCGACGTAATGTGATCATAGCCCGGCGCAATGTCGGTAGTTAGTGGACCCAGCGTATAGAATGGTGCCTCACCACAGGTGGCAAGCTGCTTATCCATATTCTCTTTGATCTTGTGCATGGGAACATGACCCGGCCCTTCAATCATCACTTGGCAATCTTTCGCCCATGCAACTTTCGTCAACTCTCCCAGCGTATCAAGCTCGGCAAATTGTGCGGCATCATTTGCATCGGCAATGGAGCCTGGGCGCAAGCCATCCCCCAATGAGAAGCTCACATCATAGGCCCGTGCTATATCGCAAATCTCGTCGAAATGCTCATAGAGGAAGCTTTCCTTGTGATGATAAAGGCACCACTTGGCCATGATCGCCCCGCCGCGTGAGACAATGCCGGTGACACGGTTCACGGTGAGTGGGATGTAAGGCAGGCGCACTCCGGCATGAATGGTGAAATAATCCACGCCCTGCTCGGCCTGCTCAATTAGCGTGTCGCGGTAAACCTCCCAGGTCAGCGCCTCAGCGATGCCGCCCACTTTTTCCAGTGCCTGATAGATCGGCACGGTGCCAATCGGCACTGGCGCATTGCGCATGATCCAGTCACGGATGTTGTGGATGTTGCGGCCCGTTGAAAGGTCCATCACCGTGTCGGCCCCCCAGCGGATTGCCCACACCATTTTTTCAACTTCCTCGGCCATCGACGACGTGACCGCCGAATTGCCGATATTGGCGTTGATCTTCACCAGAAAATTGCGCCCAATGATCATCGGCTCAGCTTCAGGATGGTTGATGTTGGCCGGAATAATGGCGCGGCCCGAAGCCACTTCATCGCGCACGAATTCCGGTGTTACGAAATCCGGAATGTTGGCACCCCAAGAATGGCCATCACGTTTTGCTGCCATCTCTCGTCCACAATTTTCGCGGATGGCGATGAATTCCATTTCCGAAGTGATGATCCCGGCCCGAGCATAGGCCAACTGTGTCACTGCAGCCTTGCCCTTGGCGCGCAAGGGCTGATTCAAGATCGGAAACCGTGGTGTGAGCTTATCCGCACCCACATCACCATTGTCCTCAGGGCGCAAATCGCGGCCCACATAGGCCTCCACGTCGCCACGCGCCATGATCCAGTCTGAGCGAATACGTGGCAGGCCTGCTGCAATGTCGCTAGTGAAATTTTGGTCGGTATAAGGCCCCGATGAATCATAAACCCGCAGCGGCGGTTCGCCAGCGGTGGGATGCACTGAAATCTCGCGCATGGGAACGCGAATGTTTTTATGCAAACTGCCCGGCGTATAAATCTTTGTGGAAGCAGGAAGCGCACCAGCGCTCACAATTGGGGTTTCAGCATTCATGGGAATCTCCTGACAACGACGTGGAAATCCAGCACTTGCCCAAACGCAAAGTCAGGTGATGTGAAACGAATCCCGCAAATGGCGGCATGGCCTCTTCCCTTCCTACGCCAGTATGAACTGGATCAGGTTATAGGGTCGTCATGCCAGCGCTTTTTCGCCTAATGACCTCTCAGCCCCTTGCGGGACTCCCCTGGTGAACGGATCATAATATATGGGTTTCAACAGTGGCCGTCAATCTAATTCAGAGTTTGCACGCTCTATGGCAAACAACCGCACACACACCTTGCTACGCTCTGCGAATGTACCTAAACAATTTTAAATAGCTCATCAATATGATCTGGCGTTATTCACTTAGACCTGACCAAGAATAAGGCGGCACCAGCTTTTCTGGCAACGCCTTTTTAAGTGAAGTGTTAAGCCTTAATGAACAGGTGGGCAGTTTTCAGTATCGGGATCACATTTATCTTTGAGTTGATCACCCTTTTTTTTTTGCTTCTTAACGGCATTTTCATCCTTCTGTAGCTTTTGGCCAGCATTGGAATCTTGAGCATTTTGATCGACAGGTTGCTGATCACCTGCACCTAGATCCTTATGTTTTTTCTGTTTCTGATCACTTGGTAGTTGATCAATTTACTGAGGCTCTGTACCTTGCTGGGTATCATGAGGAACGACAGGTTCTGTTACTGCCTTCTTCTTTTTACCTTTCTCGACTGAAACATCAGTCGTTGCATTGCCGGTATCAGCAGGAGGAACTACTGTAGCCTTATCCTTTTTGTATTTAACCGCTGGGGTTTCTACAGCAGACGTATCTGTTGGAGAGGGCTCCGAAATGGCAGGCTTGGCATCTTTGGTTTTATCACCAGATGTTGCACTGGCTGCAGGTACATCTGAGAACTGAATGCCCTGAGCTTTGCGCGCTGTGACGATCTGTTCAACCTTTATTTCTTTTTTAGGCTTAGCAGCGGCATCAACGTTTACTTCAGGATTGAAGATCGCCACGGAATTATCTTGGATTTTTCCCGCAGCATCAGGCGACGTCACTGCCTTTTCTTCAAGAACCTTAACCCGGGTATTAGTTGCCTGTTCAATGTCGTTCACCTGAATCACATTGTTAATCACAATGTTATTTTCGATGCGTACGGTTTGAGGCGTACCTTGTTGGACGATTGTGCGAACTTCGCCGCGATCATGAATGATCCCGTCTGATAGATTGATTGATAAGAAGGCTGATGTTGGAACTGCCTGCCACTAATAGTCTGGCACATCGCCTATACTAATGTTGATATCGACATCAACATTACGACCATGGCGGGGTGGCAAAGGTGCCCAAGCAACATTGTTGTGACCATGGCTCCATGCTACCCACGCTTGGGCCCAGCGCCTTCCTAGTACCCAATACCAGCCAATGTCACTTGAATGACACCAACGCCCATAATGATAGGTGGCCCAACCAAAGCGTTCATTGGAAACCCAGAGCCAGCCATAGCGATGGGTATAAGACCAATGGCCTAAGGTATAAGGACGCCATCCTCGCGCCACATGCTGAGGAACAAACACATATTGATCGTCCTAAGAGACCCAGTTTCCATATGGCTCTAAGCGATCATAAAATGAGCCAATGTTAAAGTTTACTAAAACGCTCGTCTCGGCGTGGGCGACAGACCCTACAGAAAAGGGTACAGGTACAAAAGCCGATACACCCAAAAGGATAGCACTAGCCGCGGCTGTTCTTAAGATCATGTGTTTAAAGGTTATTTAACTCTCCTGATTTTTGAATTTAACTCTTGTTAAAACTTTTTAAGAGCAAAAAGGTTCCTTGATAATTTTTCTATGCAAGTAATGTGTTCCCGCGGCGCCAAATTCGAGTGAGTAACAAGGGATTATCGGAACTCGCAACTGTGCAAACTTGTAGAACCCAACTGCTAGTTACAAACCCACTCTCTTTTGTGCACAATCCTAAAGCGGTCGTGATAACGGTTCCACTTCTTGACAGTAATATATTCATAGCCGCAATCGCTACTGTCATACTCGTCGTCGTCTTCGTCAGCGACTGGATAGGACGAATAAACGGGATATGACTCAGGATAATGGCTGGAGTAACCGCCCAAATTGAAATTAACGTGGACGTTCGTCTCAGCTAAAGCTGTTGACACAGCCGCAGTACCAAGAAGTGCTCCTGCAGCAGCAGCAGCGATGATGAATTTACGGATCATGGTTATTCCCTCTAAGTGAAGTTTAGAATATATCGTAATTTGGGTTCGTCAGCTTTAAGGCCGCACTTATAGGTTCCCCTATCTGAACCTAACTTAAATTTATCGTTCATCTGCCGTTCATGTTCACTGCTTGGCGATTGTCCGACATCAGCGCCATTTGGATAGAATGCATGACTTGAATAATGAAGGGTTTCGCGGGCGCGGACCTTTGGTACTGGACTTGTTCCCGACTTCATTCCGTATCCTGCTCTCAATCCGAGGCGACAGACGATAAAGAAGAGCAGATTTATCCAAGAGCAGATTATCGGATTTTTCAAGGAGTACAACGCTAGACTCTCGGCTGTTGAACTTTAGCGCAAGCACGGAGTCAGCGATGCGACCGACGTATAATAATGGTTAACTCGGCACAAAACACAAGATTCCTGGCACTTCCTTCCGCGCAGCTTTGTGGGGCCCCAGTATTGCGCCAGTGCTAATAATGTTACCCAATCAAGCCTGTATTCAGCTTTCCCTGCACAATAGACTGGACTTCAAGGACAAAGGACGCATTGGTGTTACATGAAGGCGATCAACGATATTGAGCTGCTGCTGGTTTCGTGGACAGGATCTTAAGTTACACCTGCCTTTCTTTCGAACTCAATAGGGCTGATATAGCCCAACGTCGAATGTCGGCGAATGGGATTATAGAAACGCTCAATATAATCGAAAACATCAGCTTTGGCTTGTGAGCGTGTGCGATAGGTTTTGCGGGCTGTTCGTTCAGTCTTCATTGAAGAGAAGAAGCTCTCCATCGCGGCATTGTCCCAGACATTGCCTGACCTACTCATCGAACAGGCGACGCCATTTTCGGCCATCAATGTGCTGAACTGTTCACTTGTATATTGGCTGCCTTGGTCTGAATGGTGCAGAAGAGCATCTGGCTTACCTCGCCGCCAGATGGCCATGACAAGTGCGTCAGCCACCAACTGTGCGGTCATGGACGTGCTCATCGACCAACCAACGACACGCCGCGAAAACAAATCAATCACGGCAGAAACATAAAGCCAACACTCAGCCGTCCAGATATAGGTGAAGTCAGCAATCCACTTCGTGTTCGGAGCGGATGCATGGAACTGTCGATCAAGAACATTAGGGGCAATGGCACTTCGTCTGCGTTCGCCTGTATCTGGCGGCAGGTAACGCCTGCGGGGCCGTGCTTTCAAAGCGTTGACCTGCATAAGTCGCTCAATGCGGTGCAAGCCGCAGTTGAAGCCTTCAGCCAGAACGTCATGCCGGACACGCCGTGCCCCGTAGGTTCGATCGCTGGCTATGAAGCTCTGTCGAACAACGCGTGCAATGACGTCATTCTCCAGAGTCCTCTTCGCAGGTGTGCGGTTCATCCAAGCATGAAAGCCTGAGCGTGATACATCCAGCGCTTTACACAGCCATACTACCGGCCAGATGCTCCGGTGCTTCGCGATAAAGGCGAACCTCATATCGCATCCCTCGCGAAATAGGCTGCGGTGGGTTCAACTAGTCAGCGCAACGACGGTTTTCAATTTATCAGCAGGTGTCAGGAAGCCAAGTGTTTTTCGTGGACGGGTGTTTAGACTGAGTGCCACGTGATCAAGTGCATCTTGGTCGTAATTTGAAAGATCCGTACCCTTTGGAAAATACTGGCGCAGAAGGCCGTTGGTGTTTTCATTGCTTCCACGTTGCCAAGGGCTTTGGGGATCACAGAAGTAGACCTTGACATCCGTGGCGACTGTAAACTTCTTATGGTAGGCGAGCTCAGTGCCACGATCCCAAGTTAGGGACATCATGAGGCCTCGAGGCAGC
>JANMWK010000138.1:0-36848 GCA_031393975.1 Hyphomicrobiales bacterium | reverse complement strand
AAATTGTATCGCCAGTGAACTTGATTTCGCCAGCAACACCAAGAGCACCGGCATTGTTTGCAACAGTGTTATGTTCATCTTCAATTGCGATTGCAGCAGACAATGGGCCTGAAGCGTAGCTCAAACGCATTTGAGCAGGATCACCCTCGTGACCATAACCAGCGTTTGCATTGTCTGTGTAATAGCAATTGCAAGCGCCATCATAGCCGAATGCGTTGCCAGCCAATGACCCGTCCATACCACCACCGAGTGTGAGCTCAGGAGTCATCTTCCAATAGCCCCAAGCACCTGGGGAACTCAAAAATGTGCCAGGAGTAACGCCGGCACTGCCACGGTTCAGATCATTGCTTTCCCATTGGGCACGAATCTTGATTGCAGCACCAACTTCACCAACTGCGGTATCAGTTTTGCCAGAAACCTTGAATTCGCCACGAGCCTTAACATTGATATTGTCTTGGTTGCCACCAGGAATCTGCACGTAGTCATAAACCAACGCAGCACGAACGAAACCAGACCATTGAATTACAGTTGATGCAGGAGCATCAGCTGTTGGCATGATGCCGATTTGTGTTGCTGTTGCGCCGTAGCCTTTGTCATCAACAAGGCCCATTTGGATAGCTGGTGCAGAACCAACAGTGACCAACGAGAAACCAGCTGGAACAGCAGGAGCTGTTTCGATGGTTGCAACGCGTGCGTTTAGTGCTTCGATCTGAGCTTTGAGGTCAGACAGATTGTCAGCGCGGGCGCTAACCGATACAGCTACAAGAGCGGCTGTTCCGAGAAGTGCAATTTTCATCATATTCATATCGTATTCTCCCAAGTCTTTGGAGTTCAAATGAGCCCCCCGGTCCCCTGCAAATGAGTAGGTGAGGCAATGCACGAGTCGTCGTGCACACGCCTTCTCTTCGCGGCTTCTGGAGTTAAGGTCAACCTATACGGCGGTTAAGGGGGGCCTTTTTTGAGACCTGTGGCGCAAAGGCCACAGTTTTAAGCGCCCAGCCTTTCAAAGATTAATTAACCCTAAATATTATCGTTGGGATACGTAATTTTCAAGGTGTAATCAGACAAGAATCACATAGCCAAAAGCTGTTTTTATATGCTAACACATTCTTAATAAGGTGAAAATTGGTTAACAGCACCAGTTTAGCAGCACTGAAAACGGGGACAGTTAGAATGTATTATTGGCAACCTTTAAAATGGATTAAGTGGGCGCCAGTGATGGCAGGGTTGCCGTTTTTGGCGGGCGGTTGGTTGCAAACGGATGCCTTGCAAAAAGACATGACAGCGCGAGCCATGAGCGCTGCGGGTGATTGGGCAAAGGTTGCTTTTGACGGTCGCGATGCAACGGTTTCGGGGCAGGTTACGGGGCAGGCAGCCTTGGATGCCGCCGTGAAGGCCGTAGCCGACACTTATGGCGTGCGCACTGTTGATGTGAGCCACGTTAAAATCGTCGCTCCGGTGCCTCTCATGGCCCCAACGATCGAATCTTTGACCACTGATAATGGGATGCCGTTGATTAAAGGCACCTGGCCGCAGGATGTGGCCAAGACTTTGGATGTGACGTTGAATGCCAAAACTTATAAATTGGGCACCGATGCCGAGTTGCAATCGACTGCTGGACATTGGACGCTGAAGCCGACGGTTGCGATTCCGGCAGGGTCGTATGATGTGTCGGCAGCGGTTTCTGATGGTGGTGCCATGGTTTCAGCCAGCGTTGCACCCGGCAAACTGGTCATTGCGGCTCCGGCTCCGGCACCTGTTGCAGCGAAAGTTGTGGTGGCACCTCCTTTAGCGGCGCCGACAGTGAGTGCACTGATCACCCATAACGCCGTGCCGATGATTACTGGCACTTACCCCAAGGCCGCTGCAAAGCTGATGGTGGTGTTGGACGACAAGACCTATACGCTCGGTACCGACAAGGAATTGACAGTGGACGATGCCGGAACTTGGGTATTGAAACCAGCGACGGCCCTTAAAGATGGCCCGCACACCGTGACTGCACAGGTGGCGGATGCAGCTGGTGTTGTGACCAGTGCTGCGGCGGCTGCCCCTGTGGTTGTTGACACTGCGCCCCCAGCCGAGCCCACCATAATGGCGGCTCCGGCTGATGCGGTTTGGCCTTATGCTATTACTGGCACCTGGCCTGAGGATGATGCTCAAACCATGTCGCTTTCTCTCGCTGGCAAAGCCTATACCTTGGGCAAGGACAAAGAATTAATTTCAGATGGCCACGGCAAGTTTACCTTTGTCCCTGCAGTCGATTTGGCACCCGGTAAATATGATCTCGACTTTACGGTGATCGATAAAGCCAACAATATCACTTCAACACGGGTGCGTGATGCAATTGTTATTGCGGCTCCGGTTGTGGCCCCTCTGCCCGTTCTGTTAACAGCGCCGACCATTGAGAAAATGACATCAGATAAAGATGTGCTGGTGATCAAGGGCACATGGGCTGCTGGTGTTGCCAAGACACTCAGTGTTTCACTGGCAGGTGTCACCTATAAATTAGGTAAAGACTTCGCTTTGTTGTCGGATGCCGCCGGGCATTGGACTTTGAAACCTGCCAAACCTCTCGCCAACGGCATTTATGACGTTGTTGTTGAAGTGGGTGATGGTGCCGGCGCTTTGATGAAAGATGCAAGCATTGCAGAGGTGGAAGTGAATGTTCCACCCCCTCCAGCCCCTGCCAAAGTAGAAGCGGCTCCTGCACCAGCACCAGCACCAGCTCCAGCTGTTGCTCCTGCTCCTCCAGTTGTGATCATGGTTGCGCCGACAGTGGAAACCAGCACTTCCGAGTCAGATCATCCGGTTGTGAAGGGTACTTGGAATGCAGGTGTTGCCAAGAGCTTGCTTGTTGGTTTGGATGGCACAACTTACAAGTTGGGAACGAATTTCGAGTTGCTCTCTGATGCTTCAGGCAAGTGGACATTGAAGCCATCAAAACCATTGGTCAATGGAGTTTATGATGTGTCGGCCGTTGAAGGCGATGGAACAGATAAAACCGTGGGCGATGCAACCAAGGACGAGTTGACGGTCAACGTGGCGCCACCGCCCCCAGCCCCTGCCGCTGGCAAGCCTTATGATTGCGTGTCAACCATCGCTCGAATTGCCGCCGTGTTTCCTGTTCGTTTTGAATTTAACAAGGATACACTGACTGGCACTTATGAGGGCTCGGTCAATCAATATGCAGCTTTGCTTAAAGACCCGCGCTGCTTAACATTGAAAGTTCAAGTGGCAGGCCACGCGGATTATCTTGGCTCGGAAAAATACAATCAGGGCCTCAGTGAACGCCGTGCCAATACCGTGGTCGATGTTTTAGCCAAGGCCGGAATTGACACTGCCCGTTTGACCGCAAAGGGTTATAGTAAAGACAAGCCGCTCGATCCGGCAACGACGAATGAAGCACGTATGAAAAACCGCCGTGTTGAATTCACGGTTACGCAATAGGGGGGAATGGACATGAACGAATTCTTTAATTTCCATAATAGCTGGATTTTGGTTCAGCATAATTGGCTATGGTTGGTTTTGGCCTTGTTGCTGGGGGCCTATGTGGGCTTCACAACTTCAATTCCTGACCGCACGTCACGCTAAGGAAGGCGACATCATATGATCCATTATCTCATTGAACTCGCCATCTGGATGCTGATAGCATATTTAGTGGGCTGTCTGCTGGGCTGGGCCTTGCGCAATTTATTGGGTGCGCCTGCTGTGATCGAACCTGTGGCCAAGCCCGTGGTTGCGGCACCCGTCTATACACCGCCACCTGCGCCCCAACTTGTGTCGGTTCCAGCGTCGGTAGTTATCGCCCCGCGACCCACCACAACGCCCGCGCCCGCAATGGCTGTGGCAGCTGCCCTGAGTGTTAGTAAAATGGAACGGCCCAAGGGCATTGTTGCCGCGCGTGGCGGCAAGGCCGATGACTTGCAACGCATCAGCGGCATTGGCCCGAAGAATGAAAGCATTCTTCACACTTTGGGCTTCTTCCATTTTGATCAAATCGCATCGTGGACCGAAGCTCAAGTGACGTGGGTGGATGATCATTTGCGCTTCAATGGCCGCATCAAGCGCGAAGAATGGATTAAGCAGGCAGCTCTTCTGGCCGAAGGCAAAGAAGCCGAATTCACCAAACTTTATGGCACCGGCGGATTGCGCAATGTCAAGAGTGAAACGCTTTCTGGCACGCGCACGCGCAAATAGTTTATACGAGTTTTATGGAAGGCCGGCCTTCGTGTCGGCCTTTTTCATTTTGATCGACAGCCTCTACCCACTTCTGAATTGCCGAGATTGATTCCGGCTCATCGAGAAAAGGCACATGGCCGCGATCAAGCAATGTTGTCGACATCAGTGCTGATAAAATCTGACGCATTTTCGTAACAGTTTCAGCACTCAACAGATCAGAGTTTTCGCCACGTAAGATCGCAACTGGAATCTCTTTCAATGCCGGTGTCATAGCCCACAGGTCTTGCAGTTTTCCGGCATCAATATCGGCAGTGCTCATGGCAAATTGTGTGAGGCGAGGATCATAATCCGTACACGGATGATTATCGCGTTCGGTAAAAATGCGTTTGGCTATGATCAGCCAATGTTGTGAAGAGATGTTCCTAAATCCATGCGACGAGGCGGCAAGCTGTGTTGCAGCATCATCCCAATTTTTAAACGAAGTCGTCGTGGCAATTGAATTCAAGATGCGCTTCAGGCCAACAGGATTTAGTTGAGGACCGATGTCGTTGAGAAACAGTCCTGCAATTCTATCGGGATGCAATGACGCCATCACTTGTCCAATTATCCCTCCTCGCGACGTCCCAATCAGGGCAACGTGTTTAACCTGCAGTGCGTCCAACACCACGATCACGTCATCAAGTTCTTGCGCCACGGCATAAGTTTTCGGATCGGCGTATTGCGAACGACCACGGCCACGCAAATCCACGGCGATGACGCGCCGCGTCCCAGCATAAAGTTCAAAGATCGGCGCAAAGTCTTTGCTGTTACGGGTGAGGCCCGGCAAGCACAGAATGGGGATTAAGCCGTTAGAAATCGGTCCGCGATCATCCACAAAAATCTGTGTGCCATCGCGGGCTTTGATGAACTGCTCACTCACAGGAATTGAGAAATGATGTAATGGATTTGGTCTTGCAAGCAACAGAAGTTTCAATCGGTGCGGTGCTTGCCACATTCAATTCACTCGGTGTTCCGCGTTTCAAATCGGCCGTCATGGGGCGCACTGAATCGGGTGCCAAGCGCGAGCGATAAACATGCACGTTCTGCATCACTTTTTGCACATAGCCGCGGGTTTCCTCGAAGGGAATGCATTCCACCCAATCCACTGGGTCCACCTGTCCACCGCGCGGATCACCATATTCATCCACCCATTCGCGCGAACGGCGCGGGCCTGCATTATAAGCCACCAATGTGAGCACATAGGAGCCGTTGAAATCATCAACGAGATCCGCCAGATGTGCCGCACCCAGCTTCACATTATAGGCGGGATCACCTTTTAATTTGTTTTGCGCGAATGGCACGCGGTATTGCCGTGCGATCAGTTGTGCTGTGGCTGGCATGAGTTGCATGAGACCTTGAGCGCCAACGGAACTTCCGGCTTGCGGATCAAATTCGCTTTCCTGACGTGACAAGGCAAACACTAATGAGCGCTCTATGGGTTTGCCAATTTGGTTCCAGCGCGGCAGACCCATAACCGGATAGGACCAAGCGTCGATATCGAAACCACGCATACTTGCAGCCTTCGCCAAGCGCAGTGACCATGATGTACCAGCGAGATTTTGCACAATTGCGGCAGCGGCGTTCAACTCATCAGTCGAGTTGAATCGATTGGCAATCGACCATAGGAAAATATTAAGCTGATTCTTGGTTCCCGCTTGCGCAAATAAACGCATGGCGCGGATCACTTCATCCTGGCCAACTTTGGCTTGCGCTGCGGGTGATGCTTGGCCACCGTTAATAGACTCTGGCTCATTGCCTAAACCCAGTTGTTCTCTCGCCAATTGCCCGTAATAAACAGTCGAATGAATCGCGGCATTTTGATATGCGGCGCGAGCCGAACCTTTGTCGCCCATCGCAGCATAAGTGCGGCCCACCCAATAGGCGGTTTTAGCTTTTTCCGTGCGCGTGACCGAAATTTTCTTCAGTGCTGCAAAATGTGCCATGGCCAAATCAGGTTTACGCAAATAGCGTAGCGCAACCCAGCCCGCAATGAACTCTGCTTCAATGGCCGAGTCACATGCACTCAAGCGATGATCAGCCGACATTTGATAAGCCGCATTCCAATGGGCCCTATGATTTGGCCCCACCGAACGACGCGCGATAATGCGGCGCTCGCTCCACCACGCTTCTGGATCGAGAGCGATATTTGGATTGCCTTGGGCACTAATAAGAATGGCGCGGGCTTGGTCAAAATTTTCTTTGCGGCGGAAATAACGGGCCCGCACCAGTTTGAGGGCTAACTCGTTTTTCATAGCCGACGACAGCGCTTGATATTTGCGGTCAGCGCCACCATCACCACGCAACAGCATTTGCGCAACAGCGGCGGCGGATTGATATTCACCACTAAGGCGCTTGGAGTTGCGAATCGCGGCATTGCCTTCTTGAGCATAAATCAAACGCCACAGACGGGCTTTGTGATCTGCGGTCGAGAGTTGATTGCCAAACTCGGCCATGATGCGGTGCTCATTATCGGCATCCACTTGCGGGCTTAGCCACGCTTCACGCAGCCAGATTTTAGCATTTGTAGCATCACCAGACACATAGAGGGCCCGCGCCAATGCTAATTTTCCAAACGGTGTTGTGGGGCGTTTGCCGTTAAAATATTGAAGGGCCGTTGTCGAGTCTTTTGCGTTTTCATAAAGCGCTTGTTCGGCGCGTTTCATCAAGGTTTCAGTGAGTGGCCAATTGGGGGCTGCTTCAAGAAAAGCCATAATGCGCGGAAAACCTGCGTCAGCGCCATGATCACGCAGATACAGCAGTTCCACAAGTTTAACTGCGGCTTGGTCGCCTGATTGCGCGGCGAGGCTGCCACCGGTTTGAAAATCGCCCCCTAATGCGCGTTGAATGGCTTGAATGGCAAGGCCCGATGGTGCGGCAAAGGCCAGACTGGCTGGCACCAGAGCAATGGCAGACGCAGAGAACAAACCCTTTAACAACGAGCGACGTGACACTTCAAAATTCATAACACACTGACCTAACCCAAAACGACGATCAGTTAAAGAAGCAATTAGACCGAGTTTTGACCGAATTCTGTCAAGCCTCTGTCTTGAAGTCACCCAACTGACAGACTATGGTGCAGCACCGGATGGCGCCCCACGAATTCTTCAATATAAGCTCCTGATGGTTTCCAACTTCTTACCAACGAGGTCTCACGTGCAGTTCAAGGGTTCAATTCCAGCTTTAATCACTCCGATGAAGAATGGCGCTTTCGATGAAGCGGCATTTCGAAAATTCGTGGGCTGGCAGATTAAAGAGGGCAGTTCGGGCCTGGTGCCAGTGGGCACAACGGGTGAAAGCCCCACTTTGACTCCGGCAGAACATAAAGCCGTGGTGCGCATTTGCGTAGAAGAAGCCAAAGGCCGCGTGCCCGTGATTGCCGGTGCTGGTTCAAACAACACCGCTGAAGCAGTTGAATATACACGCCATGCCAAGGAAGCCGGGGCGGATGCTGCACTGGTCGTGGTGCCCTATTATAACAGGCCCACACAGGACGGCATTTACGCGCATTATAAAGCCATTGTTGAAGCTGTAGATATTCCGGTGTTTGTTTATAATGTGCCGGGCCGCACTGTAGCCAATATCTCCGTTGAAACATTGGCGCGACTCGCGCATGATTTTAAAAATATTATCGGCACAAAAGATGCTTCAGCGGATCTTACACGGCCTTCACGCCAGCGCTTGATGTCGGGCAAAAAATTCATCCAGCTTTCGGGTGAGGATGGTACGGCGCTCGGCTTTAATGCCCATGGCGGTGTGGGCTGCATTTCAGTGACCGCTAATGTGGCGCCACGGCTTTGTGCCGATTTGCAGACCGCCACCCTCAGTGGTGACTATGCCAAGGCGCTGCAATTACAAGACCTGCTGATGCCCCTGCATTATGCTATGTTTGTAGAAGCAAGCCCAGGGCCCGTAAAATATGCTGCACATTTGCTGGGGCTTTGTGAAGCCGAGGCGCGGTTGCCATTGGTGCCGGTCATGGAAAGCACTAAAGTGATGGTGCGTGACGCTTTGATTCATGCGGGTCTGCTCAACTAATGTCATCAAAGGCAGGCGGTGCTAAAGCCTCAAAAAAACAGGAAGGCATTAAGGTGGTGGCTGAAAACCGCCGCGCCCGCTATGATTTTGAGCTGCTGCAATTTTTTGAGGCCGCCATTGAGCTGGTCGGTTCTGAAGTGAAATCCTTGCGCGTCGGCCACATTAATCTGGGCGAAGCCTATGCGGCGATGAAGGGCACTGAGATATTTCTGATCAACTCTAACATTCCCGAATATCGTGAGGCCAACCGTTTCAACCACGAGCAAAAGCGACCACGCAAATTATTGCTCAACCGCAAAGAGATTGACCGTCTTGCCATTGGCATTCAGCGTGAAGGCTTGACGATTGTGCCACTTAAAATGTTTTTTAATCCGCGTGGCCGCGTCAAAGTGGATATCGCTTTGGCACGCGGCAAGAAGAATGTTGATAAGCGCGAAACCATTAAAGACCGCGATTGGAACCGTGAAAAATCACGTGTGCTGCGCGACCGGGGCTGAGGCCGTGTTGCACTTAATGGGCCAACCCTTGCCCGATGTGGCGTTAGCTTCGACGCAAGGTGGCGTTGTTAATTCCGCGCATGTGGCGGGCAGGGCGGTTTATTTTATTTATACTTATACTGGCAAGGTGGGCCATCCGGATCCTGAGAATTGGGATCATATTGCAGGAGCCCATGGCTCCACGCCGCAGGCCTTGGCATATGCAAAAACGAATGACGCGTTTGCCAAGCTCAATGTAAAAATATTTGGAGTGAGTTTGTTATCGCAAGAATGGCAGGCCGATTTTGCAGCACTGCACCGACTACCTTATCCATTATTGTCAGATTTTGAAGGCCATTTTTCTTCTACACTCTCGCTACCACGATTTAAAACCGGCGGCGAAGAATTTTTGACCCGCCTCACAATCATCGCAAGGGATGGCATTGTGAGTCACATACGCTTTCCGGTTTCGTCGGCGCAAGATGATGCGCAAGCCAGTCTTGATATTCTGCGTGAACACTCATGATATTGGTGGCTTTAGGGAGCAATATATCTGGACCGTGGGGCAACCCTCGGCAAACTGTGGAAAAAGCAGTGGCCGCACTAAACCAGTTTCCATTGCGATTGATTATTGTTTCAACTCTGATTGAAACCGCACCTTTTGGAAATAAAAACCAACCCCACTTTGTGAACGCCGTGGCCATTATCCAAACGGCCTTAGCGCCTGAAAATTTATTGCGACGCTTGCATATGATTGAGCGCGCCGCAGGCCGCAGGCGGGCCAAGCGTTGGGGGCCGCGCACGCTTGATCTGGACGTCATAGATTATCATGGCCTCATTAAGCTTCAGCGGGGCCAGCATCAAAAGGCTTTGGTGTTGCCGCATCCCGGAATTTCTGAACGGAGTTTCGTATTGGAACCCATAGCCGAGATTGCGCCACGCTGGCGGCATCCTGTAACCAATCAATCTGCGAAAGTTATGATTCATAAACTATAAGATTTAAAGCCAATTTAAGCCCCTTCATTCATCATAAGCTTCAAAGTTTGTGAGTGAATAAGATGAAATTAATGTGTGCTGTGGCCGGTGCGGCTCTATGTTTTGCGGTGCCAGCCGTGGCCAAACCCATTCAAATAGCACCTGGCACATTTGAAATATTAGGTGGCATGGATGGCACCCAAATGGCCATGGCGATTGACCCGCAGCAATTGCCTAAAACTTATGCGCAAGATGATGTGTCAGGCCCGAACCGCGCTACGATTGATTTCATCTCCACGCTAGCAGCCGGTTCCATTTTAATTCGCACTGCGGAACGTAAACTTTATTTCATTTTGCCAGATGGAAAAGCCATTATGTACCGCGTGGGTGTAGGACGCGAAGGGTTTTCATGGTCGGGCAGCAATCATATCAGCCGCAAAGCCACGTGGCCCGATTGGCGGCCGCCCGCTGTGATGATTAAACGTGAAGCCGAGCGCGGCCACATTATTCCAGATTTTATGGCCGGTGGCCCAGAAAACCCCTTGGGTGCGCGTGCCATGTATATTGGCTCCACTGATTTCAGAATTCACGGCACTACGCAGCCGTGGAGCATTGGCCATGCGGTTTCATCAGGCTGCATTCGGATGCTGAACGAGCATGTGATTGATCTGTTTAATCGCGTGCAGGTCGGTGCCAAGGTCGTCGTTGAATAATTTTTACGAATTATTTTAAACAACCATTCATCATAAACGCTCCCTTAACCAAGATGGGCCATATTCCAAATACTGAGTAAGTTTGTATTGGAGTTTTGAGTATGCGTATCAGCGTGCCTGTTGCCCGCCTTGGTTCACCCACGGCTAAATTAGTGATCACAGCAGTGACTGCGGCTTTGTTGGCCGGTTGCTCAGATTCAATTGATCGCTTCTCGCAAAACTACAATAACCCATCTGATGCAGATCCGGTTTATACCGCATCGGTGCCAAAATATAAAAAGCCTGTGGCCATGCAATATGCCAAGCCACGCGCTTTGGCTAATGCTGAAGAAACAATTGTGCAGAGTCCGATTGCCTCAACACCTGGCTATAAGATCAAGGCCCCGGCCTATGATTATACAACCAGCTATAAGAAGCCTTACAAGCAGTCGGCACTGGCGATGAACCCCGTGCCCAAAGCGCCAGTCTATCAGGCTCCAGTTTACAAAAAGCCAGTCTATGCGCAGCCTGTGATCGCTGATCAACAAGCAGGGGCAGAGCCCTTGGCTCCAGTTGCTGCGGCGCCAATTTATCAGAAGCCAACATTTAAACTGAAGGCTCCAGCTTCTCTGCAAATGGCCGTTGCTCAGCCTCGAGCAGTTGGCACAGTGCAGGTGGGTCAGGGCATGACGATGTATTCCATTGCCAAAGCCAATCACATGAGTGTGCAACAACTCGGTGCTGCCAATAATATTGCTGCTCCTTACACCGTTTCGATGGGTCGGGTTCTGCGGGTTCCCGGCACCCAAGCCTCGGCGTTGAAAGTTTCACAAAAGGCTGTGCCGCTGATACAGGAAGAGCAGGCTGCAGCAGCTCCCGCGGCCCCGTTATTGAAATCAAAATCAACCGGAAGCCATGTGGTAGCCAGCGGTGACACACTGTTCTCACTAGGCCGCAAATTCGGAGTGTCGCCTTTTGCGATTGCTGATTTGAATGGCTTGTCCCATAGTAAGGCTTTGTCACTGGGCCAGCAACTGCGCATTCCTGCGGGCGGTAAGGTGCCAGCGGTTGCGGAAGCTGCACCTGCGGCGGAAGAAAATATTGCTGATAACTCTGCAGCTGTTCCGGCCCAAAAAGCCGCACCCTTAGCTTTACCAAAAGACAATCAAGTTGCCGCTGCAACTGTGCCTGCTGATGCCTCAGCGCTTTCGATGCGCTGGCCAGTGAAGGGCAAAGTGATTTCTGAATTTGGCGCCAAGCCCAACGGTTTGAAAAATGAAGGCATTAACATTGCTGTGCCCGAAGGCACCAGCATTCGCGCTGCCGAAGGGGGTGTGGTGGCCTATGCTGGCAATGAACTGAAAGGCTATGGCAATCTCATTCTCATTCGCCATGCCGGTGGATTTGTGACGGCCTATGCCCATGCCAAAACTTTAAATGTTAAGCGCGGCGACACCGTGAAGCGCGGCGATATTATTGCGATCTCCGGCCAAACCGGTGCTGTGCAAAGCCCGCAGCTGCACTTTGAAGTGCGTAAAGGTGCTTCTGCATTAGACCCATACAAATATCTCTCGTCATCCACGGCGATGAATTAAAAATTACAAGCCAATCCCCTGCAAGGGTGCCCGGGTTAACAGCCTGGGTTTCTTTGTTTTTTGGCAAAGTCACCTCAATATTTCCGCAGCAGCCCCACCAATTTGCCCTGCACGCGCACCCGGTCAGGCCCAAAAATTCTAGTTTCATAGGCAGGGTTGGCGGCTTCCAAAGCGATTGACACACCCTTGCGGCGCAGACGCTTCAAAGTGGCTTCTTCATCATCGACCAAGGCCACGATGATATCGCCATTAATAGCGGTGTCACCTTTGCGGATGACAATGGTGTCGCCATCAAAAATACCAGCGTCAATCATCGAGTCGCCTTTCACTTCGAGGGCGAAATGTTCGCCACCACCCAGCATTTCTGGTGGCACCATAATGTTGGCGGTGTGATCTTGAATGGCAGAAATGGGAACACCGGCTGCAATGCGACCCATCATTGGAATGGCGGTGGCACGGGGGAAGCCATCATTGGCGGCGGGCATCGGTTTTACCTTGCCCAAAGACCCTTCAATGACATTTGGCGTGAAGCCAGACCGCTTATTTGTAAGACTAGGCGAGTGCGAATCCGGCAACTTGATCACTTCCAAGGCGCGGGCTCGGTTCGGCATACGCTTTAAAAATCCGCGCTCTTCCAAGGCCACGATCAACCGATGCACCCCGGATTTGGATTGCAAGTCCAAAGCTATTTTCATTTCTTCAAAAGAGGGCGGCACACCTTCTTCTTTCAGGCGTTCATTGATAAACAAAAGCAATTCAAGCTGCTTGCGCGTGAGCATGGGCGTTATCCTCTATGCGTTCCGTGAATCAGAACAAATCCAAAACGTTTATACATGTTTCGCCTTCGTTCCGCAAGTGTTTGCGTTATGAGCTATTATATATCGAGCAAAATTACGGAAACCAGCTCATCGGCTGCGGCAGCAGAGGCTTCGGGTTCGCGGATAATCAAGCAATCAGCATTGCGCAAATTGCGCTGCATGGACGAATCCTGTTTGGCAAAGGCGGTGGCAGTGCGGGTGCCATCGGGGGCATATGAAAGTCTGGCGCGCATATAATCACGGCGAAAATCATTGGCGGGCAAGGCTGCCCCCAAACGGGCCTGGATGAGATTTTGGTCGCTGTTCAAGCCTTGCATTGCGGTGATGAAGGGTTTCAAAAAGATGCGGGCGCAAACCAGCGCTGACACAGGATTTCCTGGCAGACCCATGATCCGCAATTTTCCCTTGGTGCCAAACATGAACGGCTTGCCGGGACGCAGTGCAATTTTCCAGAAGTCTATTTTGACGCTAGATTTTTTGAGGGCTTCTTGCACATAATCATGGTCCCCCACGGATGCGCCGCCCGTAGTCACCAGAATATCGGCGCTGTTGGCTTTTTTAATCGCCGCCATTGTAGCCTTCAATGTGTCGCCAATGATGCCGAGATTTGTCACCTCACAACCCCATGCGGCAGCCATGGCGGCGATGGCGGGGCTGTTTGATGAAATGATTTGATCGGCACGGGGTTTCTGGCCCGGCAACACCAACTCGTCACCTGTGGTAAACAGCACGAGGCGCGGTTTCCTCCGTACACGGATCATTGCGGCATTGCCTGCAGCTGCAAGGCCAATGTCGCGGGCATTGAGTTTGGTGCCCGCGGGCACAAGCACATCACCGGATTTGAAATCCAAACCGATGGGGCGAATGTTGCGGCCAAACTCTGTTGGTGCGGTGATGTGCAGCGTGGTGCCATCAAGCCTTGTATTTTCTTGAATGACGATGGTGTCGGCACCTTTTGGCAGGGGAGCACCTGTGAGAATGCGAACCGCTTGATGCGGCTTCACGGTGCCCTTGAAAGCGTGGCCTGCTGCTGAGACTCCGACCAGCTTCAAAGGCACAGAAATATCGGGATGGCGTAGCGCATAGCCATCCATAGCTGATGACGCGAAAGGTGGTTGATGCCGTTTTGCTTTGATGGCGGTCGTTAAAATGCGACCCATGGCTTGGTCCAACGGCACCAATTCAGTTGCGGATAATTGAGCTGTGGCCATAATACGCGACAGTGCTTCGTCAACGGCCATTAATCCCATAATTCACTCCGCCTGAAAATGACCCGACTTGCCGCCAGACTTTTCAACCAAGCGCAGGTCCGTAATTTTCATGCCGCGATCCACAGCTTTCACCATGTCATAAAGTGTGAGGCAAGCGACTGCGCAGGCAGTGAGGGCCTCCATCTCAACCCCGGTCTTGCCTTCCACTTTGACAGTGGCTTCTACATCAATTTCATTCTCGATGAGGGTGAAATCCACGCTCACTTTTGAAATCATCAAGGGGTGGCACAGCGGAATGAGATCAGCGGTTTTCTTCGCGGCCATAATTCCAGCCAGCCGGGCTGTGGCCAGCACGTCGCCCTTTTTTGCACTGCCACTGGTGATAAGGGCCAAGGTTTCCGGCAACATCAAAACACGAGCGCGAGCGGTGGCGCTGCGGGTGGTCACATCCTTGGCTGACACATCCACCATATGAGCATTGCCGAGGGCATCGAGATGTGTGAGCTTGCTCATTTGGCAAGTATAGCACGGGTGGCGGCGGAAACATCCGCCTGTCGCATTAAGCTTTCGCCAATCAAGAACGTGTTGACGTTGGCCAGCGATACCCGCGCCAAATCTGCGGTGGTGAACAAGCCGCTTTCACAAACAACCATCCGGTCGTGGGGCACCATGGGGGCCAGACGTTCGGTGGTTTCGAGGGAGACTTCGAAAGTGTGCAGGTTGCGGTTGTTAATGCCAATCATCGGAGATTTTAACTTCAGTGCACGGCGCAATTCTGCTTCAGCATGCACTTCAATCAGAACATCCATGCCATAAGAAAATGCAGCAGCTTCGAGTTCAGCGGCAACGCCATCGTCAATCATCGCCATAATCAGCAGAACGCAATCGGCCCCCCAAGCTCGCGCTTCGACCACTTGGTAAGGGTCGAGCATAAAGTCTTTGCGAAGTGCGGGGAGGGTGCAGGCATTGCGCGCTTCTGTGAGAAATTCCGGTGCACCTTGGAATGAGGGTGTGTCAGTCAGAACAGAGAGGCAAGCAGCGCCACCAGCGGCATAGGCCTTAGCAAGAGCAGGCGGATCGAAATCTTCGCGGATCAGACCTTTCGACGGACTGGCTTTTTTGATTTCGGCAATCAACCCATAGTGTCCAGACGCGATTTTGTTTTGTAATGCCTTATGAAATCCACGGGCGCCGGATTGCTTTGCAATTTTCTCACGCAAAGCAGCTTCCGAAACCGCATTTTTCGCAGCGGCCACTTCGTCACGTTTGTAAGCGGCAATTTTATCAAGGATGGTGGCCATTAGCTGTTTGAGACCTCAACCAACCGCGCCAAAGCTTTGGCGGCGGCACCCGATTTGACGGCCTCTCTCGCCGCCACAACACCAGTTTTAATATCCGCCGATTGACCCGCCACAACGAGCGCAGCCGCCGTTGTCATCATTGCGGCATCACTAAAGGCTGACGGTTTGCCGGATAACACGCCTCGCAGGGCTTCGGCATTGTGGGCAGCATCGCCGCCTTTCAAATCATCGGCACTGGAGCGCGTTAACCCTGCGCCTTCGGGCGTCACTTCAAAATTGCGGATCTCGCCATTTTTCAATTCTGAAATCCATGTGGTTCCTGATGGCACAATTTCGTCTATGCCGCCTTCGCCAAAGCAAATCCAGCAGGCGTCACAGCCTAGGTTCTTCAGAACATGGGCGAGGGGTTCTACCCAAGCCTTTGAATAAACACCAGTAATCTGCCGCTTGGCTCCGGCTGGATTGGCCAGCGGCCCAAGCAGATTGAAAATGGTGCGGGTGCCAAGCTCGACACGGCTGGGGCCTACGAATTTCATCGAGGAATGATGCTGAGGCGCAAACATGAAACCCACACTCGCTTCATCAATGCATTGGGAAATTTTCTCTGGCGCAATATCCAGCTTCACCCCCAGCGCCATCAACACATCGGCAGCGCCTGATTTTGAAGATAAAGCACGGTTGCCGTGTTTGGCAATTTTGAGGCCAGCACCCGCTGCTATAATTGCTGCACAGGTCGAAATATTATAAGATCCTGAAGCATCGCCACCCGTGCCGACGATATCAATCGCGTCGGCGGGAGCAGTTACGCGTAGCATTTTCTCGCGCATTATTTCGACAGCACCGGTGATTTCATCCACTGTCTCGCCGCGCACCCGCAGCGCCATCAAGAAGCCTGCAATTTGTGACGGTGTGGCATCGCCAGACATCATAATGTTGAAAGCTTCGCGGGCTTCAGCGCGGCTGAGAGCAGTGCCATTGGCGGCTTTGGCGATGAGCGGTTTCATGTCGGCCATTACTTCGCTCCATCCAAGAAGTTTTTGAGAATGGCATGGCCGTGTTCAGAAGCAATACTTTCAGGGTGAAACTGCACACCATGCACATTTAAAGTTTTGTGTTGCAGCCCCATGATTAAACCATCGGTTTCAGCGGTGACTTCGAGGCAATCTGGCAACGTGGCTCGATCGACCACGAGCGAATGATAGCGCGTCGCTTTGAAATCATCGGGCACGTTTTTAAAAACACCTAGGCCGTGATGTTCTACCGGAGAAGTCTTGCCGTGCATTTGTGTCGGTGCGCGAACCACGTGACCACCAAAAGCTTCACCAATGGCCTGCAAACCCAAGCACACGCCGAACACCGGAATTTTGCCGGCGGCTTCTTTGACCAGATCAATAATAATGCCCGCTTGCGATGGAATGCCGGGGCCGGGAGAAATGACAATGGCTGAGGGGCGGGCCGACATCACTTGGCCCACACTGATTTTATCATTGCGGTGCACCACAGTTTCAGCGCCAAGATCGCCAAGGAAATGATAAAGGTTCCATGTGAAGCTATCATAATTGTCAATCAGAATAATCATTGGGCCCGCCCCGCGCGGCCTGCAAAGCGCACCGCTTCTTCAGCCGCGCGAAACAAGGCTTTGGCTTTATTGATGCATTCTTGATGCTCGTTTTCCGGCACTGAATCGGCCACCACGCCAGCCCCGGCCTGCACATACATTTTGCCATCTTTCACAATCGCAGTGCGCAGCACAATGCAGGTGTCCATCTCACCATTGGCACTAAAATACCCCACGCAACCGCCATAAATGCCGCGTTTGTTTTTCTCAAATTCATCGATAATTTCCATGGCTCGCACTTTTGGCGCACCAGAAACCGTGCCTGCCGGAAAGCCTGCGCACAGAGCATCAATCACATCGAATTTTTTGTCGAGATTGCCTTCAACATTGGAGACGATGTGCATCACTTGGCTATAATATTCAAGAATGAATTGATCAGTCACTTTGATCGAACCGATTTCTGCCACGCGGCCCACATCATTGCGGCCTAAATCGAGAAGCATGAGATGCTCAGCGCGTTCTTTCGGGTCGGCTAACAGTTCTTCAGCCAGCGCCTTATCTTCGGTCGGAGTGGCGCCGCGACGCCTTGTGCCTGCGATGGGGCGAATGGAGACTTTGCCTTCACGCACTCGCACCAGAATTTCGGGGCTGGAGCCGACCACGGAGAAACTATCGAAATTTAAATAGTATAAAAATGGTGAGGGATTCACGCGGCGCAAAGCGCGATAAAGCGAGAAGGGCGGCAGCACAAAATCCGTTTCAAAACGCTGCGACAGCACCACCTGAAAAATATCGCCCGCTGCGATATAGTCCTTGGCCTGCAAAACCATTGCGCGGTATTCATCCGGCGTAGTGTTGGAATGAGCCGCTGAAATGGGTGGCGTATCGCTTTCGCGCAAAGCCATATCAATCGGGCGGTCCAAAGCATCGACAACTTCTGAGAGGCGTTCCGTAGCTCTGGCATAGGCGGCGCGCGCCGAGACTGCACCATCGACATAGACAGGGGATGTGACTGTGACTTCATCACGTACCGAGTCAAATATGGCCATCACCGTGGGACGGATCATCATGCCATCGGGCAGGCCCAATGTATCAGGGTTAGGTTCTGGCAAATCTTCCATCAGCCGCACCATGTCATAGCCTAAATAACCAAACACTCCAGCGGCCATGGGGGGGCCTTCTTCGGGCAGATCAATGCGACTTTCGGCGAGCAGACTGCGTAAACTGGCCAGAGGATCATGGCCTGCGCCTTCAAAAGGACCATCGGAATCAAGCAAAGCCTTGCGATTGATGAAAGACTGTTGGCCTGCCACTTTCCAAATCAAATCGGGGTTCATTCCGATGATCGAATAACGCCCACGCACAGCGCCTCCTTCAACGGATTCCAACAGAAAAGAATAATTGGCATTGCGCGAGAGTTTGAGCATGGCCGAGACCGGGGTTTCCAAATCGGCCACCAGTCGTGTGGAGACAATTTGAGCACGACCTAGCTCATAAGTCTTTGCGAAGGTCTCGTAATCGGGTGCAACAATCATGATGGGAACTTTATGGGGTTTGAACGGGAGCCTCGGTGCCTGTGTTCTGCCGCCACAACTCTTCATTAATAGTTACATTCGCATTCTGCCGGATGGCTTTGATGAAGCTTTCGGTCATATCGCGCGAAAGCCCTTGGGCAGCTTCATCTTGCAACTTCTTGGCGTCGGGCGATGTGGCCATAACGGCAGGAATTTCAATCTTCGTCACCTGCATCACCCGGGCGGTTTTGCCATCGCCTTCCAGCGACCAAGCAAAGCCTTTATCGTTGACACCAAACAGCGCCACTGAAGCGGGACCATCAAAGGTTTCTGATGTTTCATTGCGTTTCAGCCCCGTGGCGGTTTTGATTTCGGCTTTGGATTCTAAAGCCAGTGCCTCCAGAGTTGTGCCCTGAGTAGCCCTTTCCACAAGCTTCTTGGCTTTTGCAGCTGCGGCATCCCGCAGTTTTGCCGCAACCAAATCTTTTGTCACTTCGGCTTTTACAGTGTTGAGCGGCTTTAAAGCTGACGGGATAACCTGACGAACTTCATACCAGACATAACCATCATTAATTGACAGGGCGTCATCGACATTGCCGACATCGCTGGCGTAGGCGGCTTTGATCACTTCATCTTTGGAAGGCAAGGTCACGTCCTTGCCATCCTTATCCACACCTGTGGCACTGACGGCGGGGATGAGAACAAAGGGCAGGCCCGCCTTGGAGGCAATATCTTCAAATTTGGTTTGCTGGCCACGAGCATCTTCCACGGCATTGTAAGTCGTTAGAATTTCCTCTCTGGCTTTTTCAAGTTGCAAGCGCTTGGTGAGTTCTGATTTTGCTTCATCCAAAGTGAGTTGACTTTCAGGCAACACCGAGGTTGCCTTAATCAAGGCAATGGCCAAACTGCCTTCCACCGGATCACTCACATCCCCTTGCTTTAATGCGAAAGCGGCATCGGAAATCTTGCTATCGAGCAGGTCATCTCTCTTCACATTTTTTAATGTGACGTCGGCTGCTTTAGCACCCATTTCGGTGGCAATTTTCATGATGTCTTCGCCGCCCGTAATGCGGGCTTTGGCCTTTTTAGCAGCGTCCAAAGTGGGGAAAGTGAGCTGAATCAGATCACGTTTTTCTGGGGTGAAATAATCGAGTTTGAATTTGTCATAGCCCGCAGCGATCTCTTCTGCAGTGACGGTAATTTTGGAAGCGATATCGGCAGGGTCCACTTTCATTACAGCGATTTGACGATATTCTGGTGCTGTATAGGCCGCTGGTGCGGACTCATATTGCTTCTTCAATTCAGCGTCGGTGGGGGCCACCACATCGGTTTCAGTCGCCGTCACCGTAAAATATTTTGCCTCACGAGTCTCGCCACGAAATTGCGCCAGAGCCACGCTGAGTGTTTGCGGCAACTTTATGGGTGCATCGGCAAGACCTGAAATGATGGTGCGCAAACGGTTCTGTTTTTCGGAGGCAACAAAGCCTTCTTCAGACATACTGTTTTGCTGCAACACTTGGCGCAAACGGTTGGGATCAAATTTGCCGGTAGTGTCTTGGAACATTTTATTATTGGCAATGTCTCTTGCAATTGCTGCGTTGGAAATAGCCAGTTGCAATTTGTCCTTCTGGACATCCACGGCCGCCGTGGCGATGAGGTTATCGAGAATTTGTTTGTCCAAACCCATCTTGTGAGCTTCATCAACCGTCACATTGCGGCCCGCCTGTTGCGAAAGCTGCTTCAATTGCCGTTGCAAAGCGTTGGTATAGTCTGGTGCCCTGATGGTTTTGCCAGCCACATGCACCAAATCTTTTGGCCCGAATCCGGTGAAGGACAGAATATCGCCCAAGAATGAGGTGGATACGTCCTTGATTCCCCATATGCCGAAACTCATGACAAGCAGCGCCATTAATAATTTTGCAACCCAAGTTTTGGCTGCAGTGCGCAAGAATTCCATCAATCGTTCCTTTCAGGAGTCATATCGAATAGCATCATAGGTAACTGCGTTTCTTCTCGCAAGTGCGGGAGGTGTTTGCTAATACACTACAAACTCACAGACATATGAGGAAAAAATGACATTGCAGACAATTCGCCCCATGGTTGCCGGAAACTGGAAAATGAATGGCACCACTGCTAGTTTGAAGGAGCCGCGTTTGTTGGCCGGAATGCTGCGCGACGTGAAGTTGAAATGTGATGTTATGCTCTGTCCACCTGCCACTTTAATTCGCCGCGTAAAATCGGTGATGCGCGGCAGCAAAATTAAAGCGGGTGGCCAAGATTGCCATGCTGCGGTGAGTGGCGCTCATACTGGCGACATTTCCGCTGATATGCTCAAAGATGCAGGCGCAGTGGCGGTGATCGTGGGGCATTCTGAGCGCCGCACTAATCATAAAGAAACTGATGCCATGGTTTCAGCCAAAGCCGTGGCCGCCCATAAATCCGGCCTCAATGCCATCATCTGCATCGGTGAAACCTTGGATGAACGCAAGGGCGGCAAGACTTTAGAAGTTTTGACCAGCCAGCTCAAAGGCTCGGTGCCCGCAGGTTGCACTGCATCCAACACCGTCATCGCCTATGAACCGGTCTGGGCCATTGGCACCGGACTAACACCAACCATAGCCGAAATCGCCGAAGCCCACGCTCATATTCGCAGCGAACTTTCTAAAGTGATGGCGGAGGAGGGTGCAGGCACTCGCATTCTCTACGGCGGCTCGGTGAAGCCCTCGAATGCTGCTGAACTTATGGCCATTGCCAATGTGAATGGGGCCTTGGTGGGCGGCGCCAGTTTGAAGGCGGTGGACTTCATCGGCATTCTTAAGGTTTATATTTAAGTATATGAAATGACAGAACTTCCCACCCTCACTAAACGCCGCCTCCAAACTCAAGTTATTGGGCCGATTTACGCGGAAATGGTGGCCCATCTTGGCGAGGTTAAAGCGGGGGAAATTCTGGATTCGGCCATTAAAAAAGCGGCAATAGCAGAAGGCCAGTCCTTCGCCGCCAAAGCGCCGGGTGGAGTGACTTCGATGACGGATTTCATCAAGCTCTACGAGTTATGGACCGCCGACGGTGCCTTGGAAATGGACGTGCTGGAGGCCAGTGACACCACATTCAATTTCAATATCACCCGCTGCAAATATGCTGAGACTTACAAAGAAATGGGGCTGGGCAAAATTGGGCACTTATTGTCATGCAACCGCGATGGCACATTCTGCGAAGGTTATGACAGCCGCATAACCCTCGATCGTAAGCAGACGATTATGGAAGGGGCGAGTTGCTGCACGTTTCGCTATCGGTTTGAGGCCGACTGAGGACTCATCGATTCGAGGTAAAAAATAAATTCCTATTATACTTGACATTTCCTATTCTGTCTCTATATTCCTTTTTAATGGAACCGGAAAGGAGGGGACAGTGTCGACAGCGTCTCGAAATTGCCGGATCCATCAGCAGCGCTTGCAGGCTGCACGTTTTAACGCGCGTGCGGTTTCCGAGAGCTTCGGCGGTGGACCTTGGGTATTACGGCCCAAGCGCCTTCAATGGCTAACCAATATCACCGTCGAATTTAAAATCGCTGCGCTTTGCATTCGTGGCCTTCGGCCATTTTTTTTAAAATCGATTTTTCCCCGGCAAAAGGCCATGGGCGGGCATTCCCTTCCATTTTCCTCACATTCACGAGGGCCACCATGAGACCTGCTAGGCCAACTGCACTGCCCAAACTCACCCATGCCCCATGGGCGGGATACACGGCGCGTGAGCATAAGCGACCCGAAGCGCTAGCCCGCTGCCCAAGCCCGCGTTGCAAACGTCTGAAACTGTGTGTTGCTGCGCATAACGATCTTTATTGCCAGCGCACGCATATGTCCCATGTCGCATTTTTGGAGATGCAACCGCGTAGGCCCGCGTTTAGTGATGACCTAGAATTACGCCGCGAGCAGATGGTTGACCAAATCGAAAACAACCGCGCGGCCCAACAAGACATGATCATGCGCTGGAAGGCGGGCGCGCTCGATCATCTTTATGGAAAGCACAAACCGGGTGGTGTGGTGCTAAAGCCACCGCCTCGGATTTATCAGGAGGGCTGAGTTGAACCCCGCGCTTGCAACGCCCATATGAAAAAGCTAAAGCCGCCTCATAAATTCAATTGGAATATACTCAATGCAACAAGTTCTTCTCGTCGTTCACCTCATTGTGGCCCTTCTGCTGATTGGCATTATCATGCTGCAACGCTCAGAAGGTGGAGCGCTTGGTATTGGTGGCGGATCGGGAAACCTGTTTTCATCGCGCGGTGTGGCCAGTGGCCTCACCCGCACCACGGCGATTTTAGCAGCTTGCTTTTTTGCAACTTCGGTGGCCCTCACCATGTTGGCCAACAAAAAATCGGGCGGATCGATTATGGATCAATCGCCCATCACGCAACAACTGCCCGCTGCTGCTGGTGGCACAGCGCCCGCAACGCCAGATGCAGGTGGTGGAAGCTTGTTGCCAAAGCTGGATACGTCCAAACCCCTGGTTCCAACCAATTAATTCGGCGCCGTGAAACCTGATGTTTCACGGCTTTCCACAATAATTACATATGATTTGAAGCTAGCGCTTCGAATCATGCTTGCGGTTAGGTAGGGTGATTTCCCATGGCGCGATATATATTCATAACTGGCGGCGTGGTTTCATCCTTGGGCAAAGGTCTTGCTTCAGCCGCTTTAGGCGCACTGTTGCAGGCGCGTGGCTATAAGGTGCGGCTGCGGAAACTTGACCCCTATCTCAATGTTGATCCGGGCACGATGAGCCCTTACCAGCATGGCGAAGTGTTCGTGACGGATGATGGTGCGGAAACGGATCTTGATCTTGGACACTATGAGCGGTTTACGGGTGTTCACGCCAGCAAAGCCGATAACATCACCACGGGTAAAATCTATCAAGACATTATCACCAAAGAGCGTCGTGGTGATTATTTGGGTGGCACTGTGCAGGTGATCCCGCATGTGACCGACGCCATCAAAGAATTCGTGAAGCGCGATAGTGATGGTTTCGATTTCGTGTTGGTCGAAGTGGGCGGCACGGTGGGTGATATTGAAGGCTTGCCGTTCTTTGAAGCCATCCGCCAATTCGGACAGGAACAGCCGCGTGGCAATTGCATTTATATTCATCTCACCTTGATGCCTTATATTCCCACGGCGGGTGAACTCAAAACCAAGCCCACCCAACATTCGGTTAAAGAACTGCGTTCTATCGGCATTCAGCCGGATATTTTGATGTGCCGGGCTGACCGTGAAATTCCAGAAACCGAACGCCGCAAGATTGCGCTGTTCTGTAACGTGCGTCCATCAGCTGTCATTCAGGCGTTAGATGTAGCCAGCATTTATGATGTACCTCGCGCCTATCATGCTGAAGGATTAGATGATGAAGTGCTGGCGGCCTTTGGCATTACCAATGCAATCCGGCCTGACCTTACAAAGTGGGATGAGATCACCAATCGCGTGGCGCACCCTGAAGGCGAAGTAACCATTGCCGTTGTTGGCAAATATACCGGTCTTCTTGATGCCTATAAATCACTCAAAGAAGCCTTGGTGCATGGTGGCATTGCCAACAAAGTCAAAGTCAATTTGCAGTGGATAGAGTCGGAAATCTTCGAAAAGGAAGATCCTGCACCCTATCTCGATGGGGTCCATGGCATTCTGGTTCCCGGTGGCTTTGGCGAGCGTGGCGCCGAAGGCAAGATAAAAGCCGCCACTTTTGCGCGGACCAAAAAAGTGCCTTATTTCGGCATCTGCTTTGGAATGCAAATGGCCTGTATTGAAGCGGCTCGTAATCTTTGCGGCATTGAAAACGCTAGCTCCACGGAATTTGGTGAGACCCAAGAACCAGTGGTTGGCACCATGACCGAGTGGATGAAAGGCAATGAACTGGAAATTCGCAAATCCGGTGGCGATCTTGGCGGCACCATGCGGTTGGGCGCGTTTGATGCCAAATTGCAAGTTGGCAGCCATATTGCAGAGATTTATGGCGACACGCGCATATCTGAGCGTCATCGCCACCGCTATGAAGTCAACACTGCCTACCGCGCGCGACTTGAAAAAGCCGGATTGAAATTTGCCGGGCTCTCGCCTGATGGATTATTGCCAGAGACCGTGGAATATGCTGATCATCCGTGGTTTATCGGGGTGCAATATCATCCAGAATTAAAATCTAAACCCTTTGAACCGCATCCGCTGTTTGCTTCATTCATTCAGGCCGCCATCGTGCAAAGCAGATTGGTGTAGCCATGAAATTTGGCCCCAGTCTTCGGGCCTTACTCACAGCATTTGCGCTGCTGCTTCAGCTTGGCATTGCGCAGGCCTATGATGACACGGGTTTAGTGGCCGCTGAGCGTGAAGCCATCGGTATGCGATCCGATTTGGAACGCGTGCAATCGGTCATTGAGCAAGACGGGGTGACGGATGACCAGTTAACTGATCAACGCAACAAAGTTGAACAACTCAGACTTGATACTGTTGGCGAAGCGACAAAGCTGACGGCACCGCTTGATGATGTGAAGCAGCAGTTGAACCAGCTTGGCGCTGTTCCTGCCGTCGGCCAAACCGAAGCAACAACAATTACCGATCAGCGGAAAACTTTAACCGATGCAGTGGGGCGGTTCACGGCGGCAAAGAAACAGTTTGAATTGATTGGAGTGGAAGCCGAGCAGTTGTCGGCTAAGGTTTCTGCAAAGCAGCGGACGCAATTCTTCCAGCGCATTTTCAAGGCTGATAAATCCATTTTTAATCCGCAGTTGTGGCGCGATTCATTTGTAGGTGCTGCGCTTCTGTTCACACGCCTTTCAAGCTTACTCACGGTTTGGTGGCAGAACCAAGTAGATGGAGTGCAGTGGGCCGGATTACTTTTATTGCCCGCCGTGACTATTGGCCTTTGGATGGCCGTTCGAATATTCAATTCAAGTCTAAAGAAAAGATTTCCTGATCCGATTGCCGCCGAATTCGGAATGTCCCCCTTGCGCCGTTTGTGGCGGGTGGTTTGGGGCATTATAAGTTTGGTGGTTGGTATTGTGGTGCTAAATGTTCTTGTGCTTGCAACGCTTGATGTTTCCAATCTCGCAACTCCACGATTTTTGCTTGTGGTTGACGCTGTTCTAAATGTGTTTTCATTTTGCATCTTCAATGCTGGCTTGGCATATTTAATCTGTGCTCCACGCCAGTCCGTTGCACGGTTAATTGCCGTCGACGATAGAGCAGCACGGCTTATTCCGGTGTTTGTTTTGTTGGCCACATTAGTAGCGGCGATAGCGACACAGGTAACAGTGTTGTCGGATCAATTGCTGTTGCCTGTCAGTTTGGTGGCCGGGCAATCGGCATTTGCTGCGGCAGCGCTTATTGGGTTGGTTGGGCTCATGTTGGTGCTGCTAAAACGGCAGGCCAGCTCACCCCCCAGCAACGTGCCTGAACCCCATTACTTATCGTGGTTCGTTAATTTCATGCCAGTTCTCTGGCTGCTTCTTGCGGTTGCGATTTTTGGGTTGGCGTTCGGATATCTGGCGCTGGCTTATTTTGTGGCGGGCAAAATTCTCGACACAGTTTTAGCCGTTGTCATTATTGTCATCTTTCATCATTTGATTGATGCTCTGTCTGACACATTGCAAAATCCTGCCTCGGCAATTGGTCAACAAGTGCGGCGCATGTCGAATATTGGCGATCGTGGCATTTCGCGGTTGTCGTTGGCCTTCAGAACACTCGCCGATGTGTTGCTAGTCATATTGGGTATTCCATGGTTGTTGGCTTTATGGACAGTAACCTGGGTAGATTTTCGCTCACTGTTCAATAGTGCTGTAGTCGGCTTTCACATTGGCAATGTGAATATTTCACCGATCAATATCGGTAGCCTTTTGGTGATCCTTATATTGGGCATTCTGCTCACAAGGTTTATTACGGGTTGGTTGGATCGGCGTGTGCTCACACAAACCCGCCTCAACAAAGGTGTGCAGGATTCAGTGCGGACTTCGGCCAATTACGCAGGCTATATATTAGCTGGCGCATTTGCACTCAGTGCAACCGGATTTGATTTTTCAAGCATTGCTATTATTGCTGGCGCACTCGGCGTGGGTATCGGTTTTGGTTTGCAGTCCATCGTCAACAATTTCGTATCCGGACTTATTCTTTTGGCCGAACGACCCGTGCGCGTTGGAGATTGGGTGGTGGTGAACGCGGGCGAGGGCATTGTGAAAAAAATCAATGTGCGCTCCACTGAAATTGAGACCTTTGATAACTGCACCATCATTTTGCCCAACACGATGCTGATTGTGGAGGCGGTTCGCAACTGGACCCACCGCGACACGCTGGGCAGATTTCATGTGAATGTAGGTGTGGCCCATGGAACCGATGTTGAAGTGGTTGCTAAATCGTTGGCCGAAATTGTAGCAGCCCATCCTAAGGTGCTGCGCTATCCGCCAGCGCAGGTGCAACTCATCAAATTTTCGGCAGGGTCTATTGATTTTGATATTCGCGGCCATGTGGCCGATGTATTCGAGGCCACCTTTGTTGCTAGCGATTTGCGCTTTGCAATTTCAAAACGCTTTGCCGAAAAGTCACTCACCATTGCTGCAACTGCGTAGAGAAATTAATGATGATGAATGACACAGAAGACCAAGCCCGTGCTGTGAGTGAAGATTTCAATGCGCTAACGGGGATCGAGTTCTTGCGAAAGCAAATGACAAATACCGATAAAGCGCCAATGGCCGCATTGCTCAATCTCTCAATAGTTGCGGTGGAAGATGGCATGGTGAAAGTGCAAGGCATTCCTTCAGCTTCATTCTATAATCCAATGATGCGAATTCATGGGGGATTCACGGCGACTTTGATTGACACCGCATTGGGCTCGGCCACACTTTCCAAACTACCGAAAGGCACAGGCGTTGGTACCATTACGTTGAACATAAATTATGTGCGCAAAATCGATGTGGCCACCGGACCGGTGATCGCAACAGCAACTGTTCTGCACGCGGGCCGCACCATGCTGACGGCGGAAGCAAAGGTTGAAGACGCAAATGGGGTGCTTTATGCCCATGGCACCGGAACATTTTTGGTCTATCCCAAATGAAAAGCAATTCAACTGTCACCGCTGGAAAAGTTATATTCTCAAACGCAGCGCAATTTTCGCTGATTGCAGGCCCATGCCAGATGGAAAGCCGTGACCATGCCTTCATGATGGCCGAAACGCTAAAAGACATGTGTGCAAAACTGGGCATTGGTCTGGTTTACAAATCATCATTCGATAAAGCCAACCGCACAAGCCTGGGCGGCAAGCGCGGCATGGGATTGGAAAAGTCTCTTGCCGTATTTGCCGATATTCGCTCAAAGCTGGGCCTTCCAGTCATCACTGATGTCCATGAAATTGCTCAATGTGAAGTGCTCGCTCCCGTCGTTGATATCTTGCAAATTCCAGCATTCTTGTGCCGTCAGACTGATTTGCTGGTTGCCGCTGCCAAAACCGGACGCGTGATCAATGTGAAGAAAGGGCAGTTTTTAGCACCCTGGGACATGAAGAATGTGGTGGATAAAATCACTGAATCCGGCAATGCCAATGTCATGCTTACGGAGCGCGGGGCTAGCTTTGGCTATAACACTCTGGTTTCGGATATGCGCTCTTTGCCGATCATGGCCGAGACGGGAGCGCCGATTATTTTTGACGCCACGCACTCGGTGCAGCAACCAGGCGGGCAGGGGACTTCTACCGGGGGTGATCGGCGCATGGTGGCCGTTCTGGCACGGGCTGCCGTGGCTGTGGGCGTGGCAGGGGTGTTTATTGAGACCCATCAAGACCCTGATAATTCACCCTCCGATGGTCCAAATATGGTGCCTTTGGACCAGATGGAAAACTTGCTTGTGAAGCTGCTGGCTCTTGATAAAATCGCTAAGGCTTGAGTGCCAAATGTCTCTCGCGCAGAAAAATGTAGAGGCCTGAACCAATGATCATCGTTGCGCCAACAACTGTATAGATATCCGGCACATCGCGCCAAAAGATAAAGCCAGAAAGCGTGGCCCAGATCAGCGAACTGTAAGAGAATGGCGCAACTACTGACGCAGGCGCGCATTGAAAAGCCTTGATGATGCATAAATGTCCAAGACAACCAGCTATGCCACTGCTCACCAGCAACAGCCAGCCGAAT
The DNA here is from genome assembly GCA_031393975.1 of Hyphomicrobiales bacterium. Taxonomy (GTDB): domain Bacteria; phylum Pseudomonadota; class Alphaproteobacteria; order Rhizobiales; family Aestuariivirgaceae; genus Aestuariivirga. The sequence continues at coordinate 8,302 of JANMWK010000138.1, read as the reverse complement.
GGCGTTGGGTTTGCCCAGTGCCACGGCAATATGAGACTGGTGACAAGAGCGCCAGCTGCCGCTGTGAACAACAAAGAAGTAAGCGGTGAGTCATTGCGCAATTGTCTGGTTGCAATCTGATAGCTGGCATTGGTGAAGGCTGCGGCTAGCAGAAACAATGCACCAAATGTCAAACCGTGAGCGCCGGTGTCCCACACGCGCATGACAATCAAAGCGCCTGTAAACCCCAAAACAATCCCGGCCCAGCGGCGCAAGCCGACATGCTCTCCAAGGACTACAGTTGAAAGCAAGGTCACAAGAATGGGGCTCATGAACATGATGGTGGTGCCGGTGGCCAGCGGCACACTTATGATGCCGGCATTGAAAAGCCCTGTGGTTGTCATCAACAGTATTGATCGCAAAGACTGGATTTTCGGTGAATGGCTGATGGCGAGTTGCGGCAGATTCTTTCCACACACGATGACGGACATCAAACTCGCAAAGAAAAATCGTGCCCATGTCACTTGCACGAGAGAATAGCTTTGCAGTGAATATTTCATGATCGTATCAAGAGTGATGAAACACACCATGGTGGCCAGCATCCAGAGAATGCCACTCGTCCGATTTTCTGTGGTGACCAATGGATTATCCTAAGAGCGGAAACTCTGGGGCATTCATGACATCGCCATGTTTCAAAGTGACGCCACGGAACGGTGGTGAGGTAATGACACCTTCGCGCCGGGCAAAGCGAACATCATCGCCAAGCAAGCGCAAGGAAAAGGCACGGCGCTGTGTGGAAGCGCTGCCATTGGCGGGTGCGCCATGCAGAGTCTTGTAATTGAAAGCCACGGCATCGCCAGGCTCCAAAGCCCAACCCAAAATATTATAATCGGCACGGTGGCCATTAATATCGGGCACAGGTTCGAGACCGTCATTTTCATTCAGGGGCGTCTTGTTGAACCGCTCAGGCCTGAAATATTTGCCCCAGGCTTGTGACCCGCCAACAAATTCCAGCGTTCGCTCTCGCGGCACAACATCAAGCGGAATCCACAGGCTGACAGTTTGGTCTCCGTCGACGCAATAATAAGGCTGGTCCTGATGCCATGGTGTGGGCACATCAGCACTGGCCTCTTTCACCAACACATGTTCATGAAACAGGCGCACAGCGTGACTGCCCATCAATTGGCGACCAATATCAGCTACAGGTGAGTTGAAAATGAAATTGCGAAATTCAGGAATGCGGTCCCAGTTGCAATAGTCACCAAAAAATCGTCCGGCTCCATTCTCACCTGTATAAATTTTCACATCGGCGCTGGGTTCTGCCATATTGCGGGCGATGCCCTTGCGCAGAGTTTCAACCCAATCGACAAAAGCACCACGGATAACGCAAGCTCCATCCCGGTTGAAGTCAGCAATTGTTTCAGGCCCTAATCTTGTATCAGTCAATTTAATTTCCCCTGAAGTTCATCGTCAATATGGATGCGAATTATCTCTTCAAAATCTCTATCAGGTTTGAAACCTAGTGCCAATGCACGTTGCGGATTGAAATTTTGCGGCCATCCTGAAACGATTTTGGTGATTGTAGCATCCGGTTCGCGGCGGATTAATTTTAAACAATCAGGCCCAGCAACTTTGGCCAAAGCGGTAATTTGATCGGCTACAGTGCAAGACACGCCGGGCATGGATATCGAACGCCTTGGGCCGACTAATGTGGTCTCTAAATTCGCGGCATGGATGAGCATATTGATGGCAGTGCGCGGGCTGGCGTGCCAGTGCCGCACATCATCATTGACTGGTAAAATGGCTTCGAGTCCGACTAAGGGTTCGCGGATGATATTGGAGAAAAATCCCGATGCGGCTTTGTTTGGCTTGCCTGGGCGCACGCACACTGTGGGCATTCGCAAAGATAGACCATCGACAAAGCCACGGCGAGAATAATCAGAAATGAGAAGTTCGCCCATGGCTTTTTGGGTGCCATAGCTCGTGAGCGGTGTCGTGAAGAATTCATCATTGATGACTTCTGGAAACGGGGCACCAAAAACCGCAATCGACGATGTGAAAACCAGTTTAGGGCAATAACCGCCGCCCAATTGGCGAATGGCTTCAAGTAACTCCCGAGTGCCGTCAAAATTAATCCTGTAACCTTTTTCAAAATCAGCTTCGGCTTCCCCCGAAACAATGGCCGCAAGATGAAAAATAACATCGGGTTTTTCCGATATGAGCTTGTTGCATTCCCCTTCTTTTGAGAGATCGCTCATTTGTGTTTCCATTGCGAAATTTGCTGAAGGAGGAGGAGGTGCCAACACCAAATCTTGGCGCGTGAGTTTGGTTATTGGACGGCCTAACACGTGACCGCTTGTTGCGAGTTTTATGACAAGCTTGCTGCCCAACATGCCACTGGCCCCTATCACAAGAATGTGCATTTGGAACGCTTTCCCTTACAATTAAAGCCAAAAAACCTGCTAATCTTTATATACGTAAATCCGTCGATAGAGAGAATCACTTTGTAATAATTTGCCGAAACTAATCTAATCTAAATTTAAAAAGCTATTGAGTTCAATAATTTAGATTGGCTATTTTATATACTATACCTATGATATAGTCAGAACTGGGGAAGAGAAATTGGTGGTTGATTTGAAATCTGGGGAACAAAAACATCCGGCCGATGAAATTGCTTTGGCGCTTTTGCGTGCTGGCGGAATTTTATCATCATTGACGAACTGCTATGATGCAGATGGTGGAGAATTTGCAATTGATGCGAGTTTTCTGGCAGAGGCGATCAGGTCAGCCGAACAAATTATTTTTAAGGCGAACGATAGTCTAACTAATCTTTACGAAGATTATAGTTTAGAGCCAGTGTTGCAAGCCGACGAAAACTTGTCCGCTCAAACTCTAGATCATGACGGAATTGATCTGTCAGGATCTTCCGGTGCAGTTCAAGCAAAAAACCAAACTGCTGAGAGCTCGCGTTTTTCGCGCAAGCTTGACACGATTATAGAAGAGGCTTCAGCAAGTGAAGCTCATGAACAAAGTGATGGTTCGGCGCAAACTTACGAAGAGTTCTTTGAAAAACTGACTGGAACCTGATTGCTATTTTTTGTAGCTCGGATCAGCGTCGTCTAAAATAAGTTTCATTTCTTCAAAATGAGCGAAAAATTGTTCGCGGTCATCTTCCCACTCTTGAGCGGTTTTTTCGGCAACAGCATCAGACATTTCATGCAGTTTTTGCCCCGTTTGATAGGCCAGCACTAAATTCTTGCAGGACTTTTCCAAATAATAGGTGAGGTCGAAGGCTTCAGCTACGGAGGCTGCGCAGACTAAAATGCCGTGATTACCCATCATCATAATTGATTTGTTGCCCATCAAACGAGCGATACGATCACCCTCTTCATCGGAGTTTGCCATGCCACCATAATTCATATCAACGGCCACGCGATTGAAAAAGCGTGCGGTGTTTTGGTCAATGGGTCTAATCGTCGGATCAGCGAGCGAAGCGAGAGCCGTGGCATAAGGCGGATGCAGGTGAATGATACAGCGGGCATGGGGCAAAGCTGCATGGAGGCGGCCATGTAAAGACCAAGCCGTCAGGTCTGGCGCATTGGGTTTTTTCATGGTGCTGTCGTCTTCACTGTCTAACAACAATAATTCGGAAGCTTTGATTTTGGAAAAATGACGCCAGCGCGGATTCATCAGGAACTTCTTGCCATTATTGGACACAGCTACGCTGAAGTGATTTGCCACGGCTTCGTGCCAATTGTAATGGGCTACAAGTCTAAATGCTGCCGCAAGATCAACACGTAATTGCCATTCCGGTACATCAGAAGACGAGGTGGCAGGTCTAAACTTGGTAACGTTGCTCAAAATCTTGCTCCCAATAAAGGTTATGGAATGCTATATGTTATCGGGGATATTAAAAGAGTTATACTATTTTTATTGAAAAGTTGAGAACTAGAATGAAATTTTTGATTGCTTCTGTTTTAGTTTTTATGGCGAGTCTTGGCCTGCCAGCCTGGGCGAATGGCCCCAGTGCTGAAGGCCAGTGGTTGCTTTCCAATGGCAAGTTGACCGTGAAGGTCGCCTATTGCGATGGTGTAAAATTGTGTGGTGTCATTTCTGGTTTGGAGCACACGCTCAATGATGATGGCACTGAAAAGCTCGATTTCAGAAACCCAAATCCATCATTGCGTTCGCGCCGTGTAATTGGATCGCCAGTTTTCAACGGTTTGGTTCCTGACGGTGACAATCGCTGGAAAGGCAAGATTTATAGTGCGGATGATGGCGGTGTATACCGCGCCTACGCGACTCTGAAGGGCAATGCCTTTGAAGTGAAGGGCTGCTGGATCGTTTTCTGCAAAGATTTGAATTTTACTCGCGTTAAGTGAATTTAATTTTTCACTAAGGAATTTAAATGCTGTCTGGGTTACGCAATATTTTTAAACTGATGGTCATGATGGGAGTTGTTATGTCTCTCTCTGGTCCAAGCTTCGCTGTTGATGCGGCTTTGGCTGATCTTTCTTTCACAAAAAAAATGCAACTGGCCAAAGCCGGTGACCCCGATGCTAAGATGGCCGTTGGCGAAGCATATGAATTGGGTTTGAATATCAAACTCGATCCGGTGCGCGCCGCAAAATGGTATCGTGAAGCCGCACTGGTGGGAAACTTAGAAGCGCAATTCCGATTGGCGAAACTTGTGATCAAGGGTGCCCCGGGAATGAATGCTGACAAACCAACGGGGATAAAGTTGCTGCACGCGGGTGCTAAGCTAGGGCATTCCGCTTCGCAAAACTTGCTCGGGCTAATGCTTCAAAATGGCGACGGGATGCCGAAAGACGAGAAAGCCGCCGTGGAATTTTATAAAAAAGCGGCCGATCAAAAGCTGGCCGTTGCGGAAACCAATCTCGGTGTGATGTATCTTAAAGGTGCAGGCGTTGAGCGTAACCTAGATGAAGCTTTTAAATTGTTCGTGCGTGGTGCCACTGATGGTGATGGGTGGGCCATGAATAATTTAGGCGGCATGTATGAAATGGGTTGGGGAACTGCAAAAGATTTGGCCAAAGCAAAAGATTATTATAATCAAGCTGCCGCAAAAGGCATTGTCATGGCTACACAAAACTTGACAAGATTAACTCCGCCAGCGGGTGCGACTGCGACGATTGTCCCGAAACAATAGATTAACGGTTCACTAACCATCTAATTTGACTCAAATTTTACGCAAAGGTTGCAAATAACTCTGGGCTGGTATTTTTACCACGGGAGTTTGCTATGCGTAGAGTGTCGGTTAGAAAACTATTGGTGGTGGTGAGTGCCCTATTTTTGGCCGGTTGCAGCCATCACAGCGCGAGGCCCCATCACGGTTTTAGATCGTCGCAACTTGACCCCTTTGCCGGTACTGGTAGTCCTTATTACCGTGGCGCTGGCCCCATTCCCTTTGGGGGTGGTGAATATCACGTGGGCAATCCTTACCAAGTGGCGGGCCGCTGGTTTACGCCGCATGAGCAACCGGGCTACGATAAAACAGGTTTAGCCTCATGGTATGGCGAAGCGTTTCACAAGCGCAAGACTTCGAATGGCGAATGGTTTGATATGAACACCTTCACTGCAGCTCACCCCACAATGCCTTTGCCGAGCTATGCAATGGTGACCAATTTGGAAAATGGTAAACAGGTCGTAGTGCGCGTGAATGATCGCGGGCCATTCGTTGATACGCGCGTTATGGACCTTTCAAAACGCGCGGCTGATGCATTAGGCTATCGCTTGAAAGGCACAGCCCATGTAAGAGTGCGCCTCATTGGTCCTGCACCTTTGCGCGATAGCAATTCCCACATGATTGCGATGAATGACGCGCTGAGTAATGGCGCTTCGCTTAATCAAATTGCGTCGATGAGCCAAAACCAAAATGCTTCAGTGCAAGTTGCAAGTGCTGCACCACGCCGCAAATCCGTTGTTGCAGCACCAATCCAACAAGCAGAATATGTGGCGCCTGACGTTCCGGTGACGGCGGGTGGTTACGTGGTGCGGGTTGCCGTGTTCCATAATTTAGAAAATGCTACGAGCGCTTATCAAAGCCTTGCCAGTTTGGGGCCGACGCAGATTATCAAAGCGGTGGGGGCCAATGGTCCACTTTACCGCGTTCAAATGGGACCGTTAGATACGGAAGCCGATGCGCAAGTGGCATTGCAAAATGCTATATCATCAGGGTTTGAAGATGCCCGGATTGTGGAAACGCAAATAACCCAAGTGTCGTCAAATTGAAATATTAGCAATTTGTATAGTGAATGTCAGACTCGGAAGTGTATTTGTGCAGTCAACCGAGGATGAAAATCATGTTCCAAGCCATATGTTTAGCCATAGCCTTGGGTGTGGCAAGTTCGTCGGCCACTGCTTCAGTCTATCTTGAAGATTTGACCTGGACGGAACTGCGTGACGCAATCGCTGTTGGCTCTACCACTATCATTATTCCCATTGGTGGCACTGAACAAAATGGTCCAGCCATGGCGCTGGGCAAACATAATGTTCGGGTTAAAATATTGGCAGGCAAAATTGCTGAAAAACTGGGGCATACGATTGTCGCTCCAGTGGTGTCTTATGTGCCAGAAGGAACGATTGAACCACCTACGGCCCATATGAATTTTCCGGGAACAATCACCATTCCTGATGCGGTTTTTAACCAGCTACTGGATTCAGCGGCCAAGAGCCTGAAACACGCAGGCTTTAAGACCATAGTGTTCATCGGTGATCATGGCAGCTATCAAACGGATGAAACTTTGGTTGCGGACAAACTCAATAAGCAGTGGAGCGGGCAGGGGGCACGTGCCTATGCTGCGGTCGAATATTATGCCTTATCACAAGGTGCTTATGTCGAGGCTTTAATGGCCAAAGGGCACCCGAAATCTGAGATTGGCACCCATGCGGCCCTTGCTGACACTTCCCTACAACTGGCGTTAGCGCCCAATATGGTGCGGCAAGACTTGATTTCAAAAGGGCCACAATTGGGTGCCGCTGACGGGGTTTATGGTGGAGACCCTAAACATGCCTCAACTGAGCTTGGGCAAATGGGTGTTGACCTGATTGTGGATGGCACGGTAACCGCTTTGAAAAAGTTCATTGCAAAATAACAATTCTAAGGGTTTTTCACGTGTCGAACGGCATTACATCTCAATTGGCAGGCTTGCTGTTTCTCTGTCTCTCAACTGTTTCGGCACAGGCCTGTGCCGTGGGATGCGAAGACCCTGGAGCCATGCCAGCGCTGAATATTTACAGCGAAATTGGTAGTGGCCATATGAGCCCCGTCGTGGCCAATGCCTTGCCGCGCATCTATGTGCCCAATCATTCGTCAAACACCGTGAGTGTGATCGATCCAGCCACCCACAAAGTGCTGGACACCTTTCATGTGGGTGAGGGGCCGCAACATATTATTCCGTCATGGGATTTGAAAACGCTTTGGGTGGCCAACACCGCCAATCAAACTACACACGGCAGCATGACACCGATTGACCCCATTACGGGAAAGCCGGGCAAAAATATTCCCGTGACGGACCCCTATAATATGTATTTCACCCCCGATGGTTCATCTGCGATTATTGTGGCAGAAGCCTATAAGCAGCTGGATTTCCGTGACCCGCAGACCATGGCGCTGCAATACAGCATCAAAGCGCCAATCTGCAAAGGCATCAATCATGCTGATTATTCTGCTGATTATTCTTTTATGGTGTTCACCTGCGAATTTGGCCCAATCAGTTTGATAAAAGTCGATATGAAATCACGGAGAGTGGTGGGCGGTTTAGTGTTTTCCAAAGAAGGAATGCCGCAGGACGTGCGTCTTTCTCCAGATGGCAAGACTTTCTATGTGACTGACATGATGAATGACGGCGTGTTTCTGGTCGATGCGGCAACATTCAAAGAAACCGGATTTATTGAAACCGGCATAGGTGCCCATGGTCTCACCACCAGCCGCGATGGCAAGCGGCTCTACGTAGGCAATCGCGGTTCCAACCGGATGCCAGATAAGGCAGGCGGGCGGGGCAGTGTTTCCGTAATTGAGTTTGCGACCAATAAGGTTGTGGCACAGTGGCCCATCCCCGGCGGTGGAAGCCCGGACATGGGCAATGTGACTGCCGATGGCAAAGAACTATGGCTGGCGGGGCGTTACGATGGACAGGTCTATGCTATTGATACAACGACCGGTGCGGTGATTAAAATCAATGTGGGAATAGAGCCCCATGGACTAACTGTGTGGCCACAGCCGGGGCGCATCTCGCTGGGGCATACCGGGAATATGCGGTAGTGAAGCAATTGTACATCGCTTCATTTTAATCTAGGCTCT
>JANMWK010000125.1:0-2507 GCA_031393975.1 Hyphomicrobiales bacterium | reverse complement strand
TACAAAATTTCTGCCATTGCCGATGCCATTCTTGAATCCGGCGTGTCCGAGCGCTGGGTAAACGTCGCAAACTGAGGTGTATGCACCATGGCCAACAAATTAGCCTATCATGCCAACTGCTGGGGAGTGCTCGGTGGCGATGCGGTTGGAGTCACCTCGATTACCCAGCTCACCTACCGCACCTTCTGCAATATGGAGAAAGCCATCAATGATATTGCAGTCGCAGGTTATGAAGGCACGGAAATCTTCGATGCTAACTTGTTGGACTATGCTCCTGGTAATTTCAAAGGCCTGAAGTCCATTCTCAAAAACGCGGGCATCAAACTCGTCGCCGCTTATTCAGGTGCTAACTTTATATACGATGACATTCTCCCGGAGGAATTGGCCAAGTTGGAACGCGTGGCGGCAGGCGCTGCCGAATGCGGTGCCGAACATTTTGTTGTCGGTGGCGGAGCTAAGCGCGCCAAGGGTACCAAACGTGACGACATCAAAAAGCTCGGGGCTGCGCTCGAAAAAGTTGTAAAGATCGCTAGGAAGAATGGCCTGAAGGCACATTATCATCCACATCTTTCGACGATTGTCGAAGGTCCCAATGAAGTGCGGAAAATCTTCAAGGAAACTTCAATCGACTTTTGCCCAGATACTGCACATCTTGCCGCCGCTGGTGGCGATGTCCCAGCGATGATCCGCCAACATGCCAAGCGCATCAGTTATGTGCATCTCAAGGGTTGGCAAGAAAAGCCTTTCGCTTTCACTCCTCTTGATGAAGGCTCACTAGACATCGGTGCCATCATTGCGGCACTCAAAGACATCAAGTTCAATGGCTGGATTACGGCGGAACTTGATTCATGGCCCGATCCAAAAGACGGTGCCATTCACAGTTTGAAGTTCATGCGCAACGCAGGACTTTGAAGTCATCACCAATTGGGAGGAAACTGAAATGATGAATAAACGAATGTTCTTGGGCACGGCAACAGCCGTCGCACTTTTTGTAGCAGGCTTTGCTGTTCCAGCCTTTGCGACTGATCCGGATGCAGCCCTGAAAGACCTCATGACCAAAGTCATGAGCAAAGGACCAAATGGAGAAGACTCAGCACTGGCATCCAGCGTGACGTTGACGGACGACGAATTGGCCAAGATCAAGGCCATGAAGGCCACTGCCGCACTGGTTTTCCACATTGGTGGCAATGATTGGTCCAACGCTCAGGCCGCCGCATTGAAGGAGCAATTTGGTAAAATGGGGATTGAGGTTATTGCTGTCACGGATGCTGGCTTCAAACCCGAAAAACAAGTTGCCGACATCGAAACCGTTATGGCCCAGAAGCCGAATATCATTGTCTCAATTCCAGTCGACGGTCGGGCCACAGCGGGTGCCTACAAGGCTGCCGCAGCGGCCGGTGTCAAGCTCGTATTCATGGACAATATTCCGGCGGGCTTCAAGGCTGGCGTTGACTATGTAAGTTCGGTCTCAGCTGACAATTACGGCAATGGTGTTGCCGCTGCTCATTTGATGGCCAAAGCTCTGGGAAGCAAAGGCGAAGTCGGCATTGTATTTCACGCCGCAGACTTCTTTGTGACAAAGCAGCGTTATGATGGTTTCAAGAAATCTATCACTGAACAATATCCAGACATCAAGATTGTTGCCGAGCAGGGCATTGGTGGTCCAGATTTTGCTGGCGACGCTGAAAAGGCGGCTGGTGCTATTCTGACCTCTCATCCTGAAACTAAGGCGATCTGGGCGGTCTGGGACGTTCCTGCTGAAGGTGTGATGGCAGCTGCACGTGCCGCTGGCCGCGAAGACCTCAAGATCATAAATATGGATCTTGGCGAAAACGTCGCCATTGAAATGGCCAAAGGCGGCATGATCAAAGGTCTTGCAGCACAGCGACCGTATGATGCTGGAATCATTGAAGCCATGCTCGCTGGCTATGCGTTGATCGGCAAGCCGGCTCCAGCTTATGTGGCGTTACCTGCAGGGCCAATCACACACGACACATTGTTGAAGGGTTGGGAGGAAATCTATCACGCTCCCCCGACAGACAAGATTAAATCGAGTTTCAAGTAAGACTCCTTGCACGTGAAGAGCCGGATCTGTTGCGACAGATCCGGCGTTCCTTTAGCATGCTGATCAAAGAGCCAGTGATGACCAACGTAGCTGCCGACCCAACTCATGACTATGCCGTGAAGATGACCGGAATAGGCAAGACCTTTGGCTCAACCAAGGTTCTCGACGACGTCAACTTGGAAGTGCGGCCTGGCGAGATCCATGCACTGTTGGGCGGCAATGGCGCGGGGAAGTCTACCATTCTCAAAGTTTTGCGTGGTGTTCATCGGCCAGACTCCGGAGTATTGGAAGTCTTGGGCAACATGTTGACCGAACACACGCCTGAAGAATCAAAGCGCGCAGGCATTGCCATGATTTTTCAGGAAATGAGTCTGGTACCCACACTGACTGTTGCCCAAAACATTTTTCTGGCAAATGAAGTGAAGACAAATTCGGGGCTGAT
>JANMWK010000062.1:0-5381 GCA_031393975.1 Hyphomicrobiales bacterium | reverse complement strand
GCCGAACCCTGCCCCTAAATAAAGAATCCCCGCCAGCATCCACGGGCTAATCGAAGTCAATAATAGTTTTGAAATGGGTGTCGATATTCCAAATAAAATAGCGGCACCCAATGCTAAAGGAACGCCCGGCCAGCGATGATGCGAATGCGTGATCATGAGTTTTATATATGCGTAAAATTCATAAAATAAAATCCCCTTCAAAGCGGCGAGCATAGCCCCCATTTCCACAGAGAAAATCTAACTCCAATTTCCGCGCTCAGCATCATCGGGCATTTTTGCAGCCGCTCGATTCATAAATGCATCACTGTGTACTGTAATCTGTGTGCCATTCATATAAACCACCGAATACAGTGGCGGCTCATCACTATAAACCGTTGGCACTGATCCACCCACCAAAGGCAATTGCTGGTTTAAGCTCGGCAAAGCCGAAAATGAACGCCCTTGCCATTGCCCGCTAATGGTGCGGTGGGCATGACCAAAAAAGATGTGGCGCACATTATGGCCTTTAAGAAGATCACCAAAGCCCTCACCATTTTCCAGCGGAATGAGATCCATCAAAGGGTGGTGTATAAGAAATGGCGGATGGTGCATGAAGATATAAGTGGGTTCCCCCCTTGTTTCATCCAGAGCTTTTTTCAACCATTCACGCCGCCCATTATCCAGTAACCCCGCCGAAGACGGGCCACCCTTTAAGGTGTCCAACAGAATGAAATGCTGCCTGTCCCATGTCAGATGGCGTTGAACAAATTCAGAACCGCCGCCGAAAACTTTAAAGTAATTTTCGCGCGAGTCATGATTGCCGAGCATGAGATGAGTTTCGATTGGAAAACGTGAAAGTCGATCTTTCAGAATTTCATAACAGGCTATGTCCCCACGGTCCGCTAAATCCCCTGAGATGACACAAAATGCAGCATCAGCATGATACTTGGTTAAATCGGCCAGACAGAGTTCTAACCGAGCCACCGGATCAAAACCCCAGAGCTTTTCACCATTGGGCACCAGATGGAGATCAGTAAAATGAATAAATTTCATTCTTCGATCATAAGTGATGAACCTGCACCAGAAAAGCAAAAAACCCGGCGCCAAGGCCGGGTTTTTCGAAAATCTAAGAAATTTACTTTGTGAGGAAGCTGAACTTCTTCTTGAAGGCTGAAACGCGGCCACCACGATCCAAAATCGTTGTCTGGCCACCTGTCCATGCTGGATGGGACGTAGGATCAATGTCCAAGTTCATCGTGTCGCCAGCGCTGCCATAGGTGGAGCGGGTAACGAATTTTGTGCCATTGGTCATCACAATGGTGATGGGGTGGTAATCGGGATGGATATCAGCTTTCATAATCGTAACTCTTAAATTCAGGTGCAATTGGTTTCGGAGGCGGTCTATAGGATAAATCATATGGGCGCACAAGAGCCGCCGCAAACAAGGCAAAATGTCTAATATTTACGAACAGCAAGCTAAATCCCGCGCCAAAACCAAAAACTTGCGCCCCCTTGTGCGGCTCCTGCCATTCATCATGAAATACCGCACACAGATGGGGATCGCTTTAGTGGCCCTGCTTGTTGCATCCGTGGCGACCCTCGTGGTTCCCATCGCCGTGCGCCGGGTTTTAGATAATGGCTTCAGCACTGAAAATGCCAATCTGATCAATCAGTATTTTCTGGCCATGTTTGCAGTTGTTGCTGCATTGGCCACGGGCAGCGCCGTTCGCTTCTATTATGTGATGTGGCTGGGCGAGCGCATTGTGGCTGATGTTCGTGACGCGCTATTCCGCCATTTAGTGGAACTGACACCCTCATTTTATGAAAGCCAGAAAACCGGCGAAGTAGTCTCGCGCCTCACCGCTGATACAACCCAAATAAAATCTGCCTTCTCATCCACCGCCTCTATAGCGCTGCGCAATCTGGTGACACTCATCGGCGCTTTAGCCATGATGATTTACACCAGCCCGCGTATGTCGGGACTTGCGGCGTTGGCTATTCCAGCCGTTGTCCTGCCGTTGGTGTTTTATGGCCGCCGTGTGCGCGCGCTTTCACGAACCGCGCAAGATACTTTGGCAAGCTCAGCAGCCTTCGCTCAGGAGCGCTTGAGCGGCATCACAGCCATTCAATCGAACACACAAGAAAGAGTCACCACATCAACATTTACCTCGGCAACGGTGCAAGCTTTTCAAGCTGCACAGTCACGCACCTTCGCGCGCTCCATTCTCACCTTCGCCATCATCAGCGTTTCATTGGGTTCGATAGTTGGGTTATTATGGTTCGGTGCCCATCAAGTTCTGGCCGGTCGCTTATCAGGTGGAACCTTGGGTCAATTCGTTCTTTATGCGGTCTTCGCCTCTAGCGCACTGGGCCAACTTTCCGAAGTGTGGGGCGAGGTGCAATTAGCAGCCGGTGCTGCTGAACGCATTTCGGAATTGCTCGACGAAAAGCCAACCATCACATCGCCAGCTTCACCGATCACTTTGCCCAAGCCCGTCCAAGGCGCAGTGCAGTTTTCGAATGTCGATTTTCGTTATGCCGCACGACCAGAAGCAGAGGTGCTTCGCGATATTTCATTCATCGCCAAACCCGGTGAAGTAATCGCTGTCGTCGGTCCATCAGGTGCAGGAAAAACCACGCTCTATGCTTTGCTACAACGATTCCAAGATCCTGAAAAAGGTATGATCACGCTTGATGGCATTGACGTCTCTAAACTCGCGTTGGACGATTTGCGCAGCGCAATCGCTACCGTGCCGCAAGACCCCACCATCTTCTCCGGCACGATTGCCGATAATATTCGCCTCGGTCGCCCCGAAGCCAGCGATGCTGATGTGGTGGCCGCAGCCATTGCTGCTCGTGTTGCAGAATTCGCTGAAAAACTTCCAGATAAATATAAAACACTCTTGGGCGAGCGCGGTGTCACCTTGTCGGGCGGCCAACGCCAACGCCTCGCCATCGCCCGTGCCATACTGCGCAACGCGCCTGTGCTGCTGTTGGATGAAGCCACCAGCGCTTTGGATGCTGAAAGTGAATCGTTGATTCAAGAAGCCTTAGAGGGTGTCACCAAAGGCCGAACTACTTTGGTCATCGCCCACCGTCTCGCCACCGTGCGCAATGCCGACCGCATTATCGTACTCGATCAAGGAAAAATCGTCAGTATCGGCACTCATGCGCAACTTTTGAAAAAGAGCCCGCTTTATGCGAAGCTTGCAAAGCTACAGTTCACCGCTCTGTAAGCTTCAACTCAATACGGCGATTTTCGGATTTTGCTTCTTCCGTGTTACCCGCTGCGAGAGGTTGAAACTCACCAAACCCTGCCGCCACCAGATGATTGGGCGAAATGCCTTGGGCTTGCAAAAACTTCACCACCGAAATGGCGCGCGCGGCTGAAAGTTCCCAATTGGTTTTAAACAAGCTGGAATGCAATTGGTCAGTATCGGTGTGGCCATCCACGCGCAACACCCAAGCAATATCGGGTGGAATTTCTGATTCAAGCTGCTTCAATGCATCGGCCAATTTCAGCATTTCAGCTTGGCCAGCCTCATTCAAATCTGCATTGCCTTTTGGAAAAAGTACTTCGGCTTGAAACACAAAGCGGTCTCCCACCACCAAAATATCAGAGCGCTGCGATAGAATTTGCCGTAAGCGCCCAAAGAATTCAGAACGATATTTTGAAAGCTCCTGCACCTTCTGCGCCAGTGCCGTGTTCAAGCGCTTACCCAAATCCGCAATCTGTGTTTCCGAGGTGCGGCCCCGCGCTTCACTCTCGTCGAGCAAAGCTGAAATCTGTGTCAGCTGGCGGCGCATGGCAGCGATTTGTTGATTCAATAAATCCACTTTCGACACGGCATCAGCAGAAAGTTTTTTCTCAGCATCCAATTCGGTCTGCAATCCGGAAATAGTACTCCCCGCCGAAGTCCCCTTGCTGTTCTCAGCTTCAAGGTTCGCCAGCATATCAGCGGTCTTTAATTTTTGCGCATTGAGATCATCCGTCAGTGCCAACAGCTGCGCATCGGATTCTGCTTTGCTGGATTTCTCCAAAGCCAAGAGCTGCGTGAGTTCAGCAATCTGTGAACGCAATTGTCCCAACGCCGAGTCTTGCCCTGAAATTTGCCGCGCCAATAAAAATTGCGCGATCATAAACACCGACAACAGGAAGATGATAACCAGCAACAGCTGCGCCATGGCATCCACAAAGCCCGGCCAATAAGGAGCTTCTTCATTTCTGCGACGGCGCGAAAGAGCCATTATTCACCGCGCCCTTTGGGGCCAGTACTGCGAATGAGCAGCCGCTGAATTTCACTCTGCTGAACCTGCTGCGATTGAATCCATTGCCGCACCATTTTCTGTTCTTCACGCATTTGTTGAACGAGATTAGCAACAGCATCCGCCAATTGCTCCGTCGCATTCTCATCACCAACTGCTATTGGCGCACCACTCGCGCGATGTTCCATCTGAAGGCCCAACTTTTCAAATGATTTTTGCAAATTCTGCAAATCAATCCGTAGGAAGGCAGGCATCATGCTGTTGCCGCCGCCATCACCGGCCTGCACATCGGTAATGGTCGAAAGCCAATCTTCTAAATTGTGATAGAAGCGGTTCTGCGCTTGGCCCGCGTTCAAATCCAAAAAGCCCAAGATCAAGGATCCCGCCAAACCAAATAGCGAAGATGAAAACGAAAGCCCCATGCCTTCCAGCGGCTTCTGCAGCCCGCGCTTCAATTCATCAAAAACTTGTGCCGATTGCGTAGACCCAACATCGAGATTTTTAATCGCCTCGCCCACCGATTGCACGGTATTCAGCAAGCCCCAAAATGTGCCAAGCAAACCGAGAAAAATTAGAAGGCCAATCAGATAGCGCAACAAATCGCGAGATTCATCAAGCCGTGAAGCCAACGAATCCAACAGCGAGCGCATGGTCTGCGGAGAGAGCACCGTGCGCCCCGAAGCATCCCCCAAAATGGTGGACATCGGCGCCAGCAATTGCGGGGGCTCCTGCGCGTTGCCCTGCCCCACTTTAAATTCATTCAGCCAATTCACTTCCGGAATAAGCCGCCACACCATGCGAAAAGCGTGCAGAGTGCCCAACACCAAAGTAAACACAATCAACCCATTCAAAAACGGATTAGCCATAAAAGCTGAATGAATGGTGGGAAATAAAACCGCAGCAATTATGCCAACAACCAAAACAAAAAACAGCATGTGAACTATCTTCACATGTGGCTTCTCAACAACAATAGCCCCTTGCGCCATAACCAGTCTTCATCCCCGTTGATGCATCTCACGTGCGGTGTGGAGTTCAATCTAGACGATTAAATGGCGAATGGGGAGAGGGGAAAGTGGGATGGTTGAAATCGCCTAGACGAAAGGGACCTCATCCGGCCTTCGGCCACCTTCTCCGAA
>JANMWK010000061.1:0-2610 GCA_031393975.1 Hyphomicrobiales bacterium | reverse complement strand
AAAAATTGGTATTTTGCTGGTGACCTCGCGCGAGACGAAACGTTGGGTGATCCCCAAAGGTTGGCCCATGGAAGGCCGCACGGATTACAACGCCGCTAAAATCGAAGCCTTCGAGGAAGCTGGTGCTGAAGGTCGCATCGGTACGATGAGCATTGGTGCATTCGAATATGCTAAGCGTTTGACGGATGGTGCGTGCAAGTTATGCCGCGTTGCCGTTTATCCGCTCAATGTTTCCGGGCTGGCCCGCCACTGGCCCGAACAAGATCAGCGTGAACGGCGCTGGTTTTCTGCTGCAGAAGCAGCAGCGCTTGTAGCCGAACCGCAGCTCAAAGAAATTATTGCGGCACTCTAGTTTCTCGCATTCTCGCTAATGCTTTGGCTGATTAGCATTGTAATGTTTCAATTTCAGCCCCATGTGCAGCGTTTAGATGGAACATCATAATGGTTGCACTTTCGGTTCTTGATCTGGTTCCCGTGTCAGACGGCCAAACGCCGCGCGATGCTCTGCATCATGCAGCGTCGCTGGCACAACATGCCGAGCGTTTGGGGTTTACGCGCTATTGGGTGGCCGAGCATCATAATATGGCGGGCATTGCCAGTGCGGCTACATCTGTGGTGATCGGCTATCTGGCATCGCAAACCAAAACCATTCGTGTAGGGGCAGGTGGCATCATGCTGCCCAATCATTCGCCATTGGTCATTGCTGAACAATTTGGCACTTTGGAATCGCTTTATCCCGGCCGCATTGATTTAGGATTGGGCCGCGCACCCGGTACTGATCAGCGCACATCGCGGGCGTTGCGGGTTGATCCGCAAGCCTCTGAACATTTCCCGCAAGATGTGTTGGAGCTGCAAGCTCTGCTCGGGCCGTTGCAAGAGGGACAGGTTATTCAAGCTGTACCCGGCACAGGCCTTAACGTGCCATTGTGGATTTTGGGTTCGAGTCTTTTCGGCTCGCAACTGGCTGCCATGTTGGGCCTGCCTTATGCTTTTGCTTCACATTTTGCGCCCGATCAATTGATGCAAGCTGTCGAAATCTACCGAGATAAATTTGAGGCTTCGAAACAACTCCAAAAGTCTCATGTTATGGCGGGTGTGAACGTGGTTCTTGCGGAAACAGACGACGAAGCAAAACATCTGTTTACCACCTTGCAAATGCGCTTTGCCGATATGTTTCGTGGGGCACGTGGATTGTTGAAGCCACCGATTGATGACATCGAAACTTATTGGTCAGCTGCCGAAAAAATCCAAGCCAGTCGCATGCTGACATGCTCATTCGTCGGCTCACCAAAAACCGTTCGCGCCGGTTTGCTGGAGTTTCTGGAACGCACAGGCGTGGACGAACTGATGGTGGCGACAGCAGTTTATGATCATAAGGCGCGGCTGAAGTCTTATGAGTTGCTCGCCGGGTTGGATTTGAGATAAAGTCGTATTCGGGGGCCGAAGCAAACTGACGGAGAAGAATTGATGCTTCCCAAATTTTCAAAACACCTGTTGCTGGTGATGAGTGTCTTTGCACTTGTTGATTTTAGTCAAAGCCCCGTTAGGGCTGGCCCGGCTGAAGATGAAGCAGCTAAACTTTGTGATCAACTCGCTGCAGCTATCGCCGATAAAACCAAACCCGCAGGTGTGCCAGGCGTCAAGGGTGGTGACATAGATGGGCCAGCTGCCGTTGCCGCATGTGAAAAAGCAGCCGCTGCATTTCCCGATAATGTGCGCATCCAGTTTCAATATGGCAGGGCGCTTGTTGCCGCCGACCAATTGCCGAATAAAGCATTTGAACTTTACACCAAGGCCGCCAATGGCGGACATATCTTGGCGATGAACAATCTTGGCTATGCCTATGAAAATTCAATTGGCACCAAAAAGGATCTCACAGAAGCGCTTAAATGGTATCAAAAAGCAGCTGATCTTGGCTTTGCTGTTTCACAACGCAATGTGGGTGTATTTTACCGTGACGGAAAAGGTATCGTTTCAAACGCAAAGGTGGCGGCCATGTGGTTTACCAAAGCGTCCGAACAAGGTGATGCCAATGCAAAGCTGGAACTTGGCATACTCTATGATGAAGGAAATGGTGTTCCTCAGGATTATGTCAAAGCGGTTCAACTTTATAAGGAGGCCGTGGAGGGTGGCGAGACGCTGGCCTATTCCAATTTGGGCTGGGCTTATGACAGAGGAATTGGCGGCCTGCCCGTGGATCATATCAAAGCCAATGAGATTTATCTCCAAGGTGCGGCTAAAGGCGATAACAATTCCATGAATAATTATGCCGAAAGCTTGGTGACCGGCGAGGGCGTGGCCAAGGACACCAAAGCCGGCATGGAATGGATGAACAATGCCTATGACGCGGGCTCCAGTCGTGCGGCCTATAATCTTGGCCAATATTATTCCAAAGGCGAAATTGTTCCGCGCGATATTGAAAAATCAGTTGGCTATTACATCACATCGTTAGAGCGCAACGCTGATGACTCGCGCGCCTTGTTCATAGGCAAAGGTGGCGAAGGTGTTCCCGCTGACGTCATCAACCTGATGCAAGACAAACTGCTCAAACGCGGCGGCGTTTTCGAAAAGCACGACGGCAGTTTTGGTAAGGGTGGTGTGGAGTATATG
>JANMWK010000020.1:0-15547 GCA_031393975.1 Hyphomicrobiales bacterium | reverse complement strand
ACCGACATTAAATCCATCCTCATCATTGGGGCGGGACCGATTATTATCGGCCAGGCTTGCGAGTTTGATTATTCCGGCACCCAAGCCGTGAAGGCGCTGAAAGAGGAAGGCTACCGCGTTATCCTCGTCAACTCCAATCCGGCCACCATTATGACTGATCCGGATTTAGCCGATGCCACTTACATTGAACCGATCACCCCGGATGTTGTCGCAAAAATTATCGAGCGTGAGCGCGCCCTCCGTCCAAACGATAAGCTTGTGCTGCTGCCCACCATGGGCGGGCAAACGGCTTTGAACACCGCCCTGTCGCTCAACAAAATGGGTGTGCTCGAAAAATATAATGTGGAGCTGATCGGCGCGAAAGCTGAAGCGATCGACATGGCCGAAGACCGTGAGCTGTTCCGCGAAGCTATGAAACGCATTGGGCTTGAAACGCCGCGCTCGCGCTTGGCCAATGCCTCCGTTGCCAAAGATGCCGACAAAGCTGCCTACACGGAAGGCCGCGCCAAGGCCGCTGATGCCGAAGCATTCGAAAAATTATGGGCCGAAGGTGAAGCGGGCCGCCAGAAGAATTATCGCAATCGCGCCATGGTGGAAGCCTTTGAAGCGATGCTGGATGTGGGCTTGCCTTGCATCATCCGGCCATCATTCACGCTTGGTGGAACTGGCGGCGGCATTGCTTATAATCGCGACGAGTTTTTAGACATCGTCGAGCAAGGTTTAGATGCCTCGCCCACCGCTGAAGTGCTGATCGAAGAATCCGTACTCGGCTGGAAAGAATATGAAATGGAAGTGGTGCGCGACAAGGCGGACAATTGCATCATCATCTGCTCCATCGAAAACATTGACCCGATGGGCGTGCACACGGGCGACTCTATCACAGTCGCCCCCGCCCTGACGTTGACCGATAAAGAATATCAAATCATGCGCAACGCGTCGATTGCGGTGCTGCGCGAGATTGGCATTGAAACCGGCGGCTCCAACGTGCAATTCGGTGTGAACCCTGCGGATGGCCGGCTGGTGGTGATCGAGATGAACCCGCGCGTGTCGCGCTCCTCGGCTCTCGCGTCGAAAG
Organism: Hyphomicrobiales bacterium; assembly: GCA_031393975.1. GTDB lineage: Bacteria > Pseudomonadota > Alphaproteobacteria > Rhizobiales > Aestuariivirgaceae > Aestuariivirga. Next base: position 14,472 of record JANMWK010000020.1, on the reverse strand, counting down.
CCACTGGATTTCCAATAGCGAAAATCGCCGCCAAACTGGCGGTGGGTTATACGCTGGACGAATTGGCTAATGACATCACCGGCGGTGCAACCCCTGCTTCGTTCGAGCCCACTATTGATTATGTGGTCGTAAAAATTCCGCGTTTCGCCTTTGAAAAATTCCCGGGCTCCGCACCGCTTCTCACCACCGCCATGAAATCCGTCGGTGAAGTGATGGCCATTGGCCGCACATTTCAAGAATCGATGCAAAAGGCTTTGCGCGGGCTTGAAACCGGCCTCTCCGGTTTTGATGAAGTGGCCATTCTGGGCATTGGTGAAGGCGATGATAAAAATGCCATTCGCGCCGCCTTGGGCCAACCCACGCCAGATCGTCTTTTGAAAATCGCACAAGCCTTCCGGCATGGCGCAACCGTCGAGCAAATCTTCGCATCTTGCAAATATGAGCCATGGTTCTTGCGCCAGATTCAGGAGCTTGTGGAAACTGAAAAACGAATCCAAAACAAGGGCTTGCCAAACGATGCTCAGAATCTACGCAAGCTTAAAGCCATGGGCTTTTCTGATAAACGTTTAGGTTTCCTCGCTGGCATTAAAGAAGAGAAAGTTCTCAAGCACCGCACCAAATTAAAAGTGCATCCGGTTTTCAAACGTATCGATACCTGCGCTGGCGAATTCGCCTCACCCACGGCCTATATGTACTCCACTTATGAGACGGGTCTAGCGGGCAATGACGGCAATGAAGCGCATCCATCTGATCGCCAGAAAATCATCATTCTGGGTGGCGGGCCTAACCGGATTGGTCAGGGAATTGAGTTTGATTATTGCTGCTGCCACGCTTGCTTTGCGCTGCATGATGCGGGCTATGAATCAATCATGGTCAACTGCAATCCCGAAACTGTATCGACGGATTATGATACGTCGGACCGTTTGTATTTTGAATCGCTCACAGCAGAAGATGTACTCGAAATCATCCGCATCGAAAAAACCAACGGCACACTGAAAGGTGTGATCGTGCAGTTCGGCGGGCAGACTCCTTTGAAGCTGGCCAATGCACTGGAAGCCGCAGGCGTTCCGATCCTAGGCACCACGCCAGATGCCATCGACTTGGCCGAAGACCGTGAGCGTTTCTCCAAGCTCGTGAAGAAACTGAAACTCAAACAGCCCGAAAACGGCATGGCCTATTCCGGCGCAGAAGCCAAGAAAATCGCCAAGCGTATCGGTTATCCGGTTGTTATCCGCCCATCGTATGTGCTGGGTGGCCGCGCCATGGAAATCGTCAAAGACGACGCTGGCTTGCAGCGCTACATCACCGAGGCGGTGGTGGTCTCCGGCGACTCGCCCGTGCTTATCGACAGCTATCTCAGCAACGCCATCGAAGTCGACGTTGATGCCATTTGTGATGGCAAGGATGTGTTCATCGCAGGCGTCATGGAACACATCGAAGAAGCAGGCGTGCACTCCGGTGACTCGGCCTGTTCATTGCCACCCTACTCACTCAAAGCCCCGATCATTGCCGAGCTTGAAGCCCAATCTAAAAAACTCGCACTGGCTTTAAACGTAGTCGGCCTGATGAATGTGCAATTTGCAATCAAGGATGGTGAAGTTTACATTCTCGAAGTCAACCCGCGCGCCTCACGCACCGTGCCCTTCGTGGCCAAGGTAATCGGCGAACCCGTGGCTAAAATTGCCGCCCGCGTGATGGCAGGCGAGTCGGTTGCCAGCTTCAAACTCAAAAACAAAAAGCTCAACCATGTGGCCGTTAAAGAAGCCGTGTTCCCGTTCAATCGCTTCCCCGGTGTGGATGTTTTGTTGGGCCCAGAAATGCGCTCGACAGGCGAAGTGATGGGTCTCGATAAAACTTACGACATGGCCTTCGCCAAAGCCCAACTGGGTGCTGGCAACCGTATGCCGCTCAGTGGCACTGTGTTTGTATCGGTGAAGGAAGCCGATCGCGCCCGCGTTTTGCCGTCGGTGAAAAAGCTGGTCGAAATGGGCTTCACGATAAAAGCCACCGCTGGCAACCATAGTTTCTTTGAAAGCAAAGGCGTTGCCTCTTTCAAAATCAACAAAGTGCTGGAAGGCCGCCCGCATGTGGTGGACGCCATTAAAAATGGTGAGATTCAGCTGGTGCTCAACACCACCGAAACCCGCTCATCTGAGTCCGACGGCAAATCCATTCGCCAAACAGCAGTGATGCAAAAAGTGCCCTATTTCACCACCATGCCAGGCATCATCAGCGCCACCAAAGCGATAGTTGCCAACAAGGCCGGAGCGATTGTGGTGCGGCCTTTACAGGATTATTTCAAATAACACGCCGCACTTGAAATCTTTCTGAATCTGGACCATCTTATGTCCACTACCCGGCTGCATTCGCTTAACAGCGACGGTCGGGTGTTATTTTTCATATTGAATGAATCGCAGGAACGGAACGAAAAACTATGGAAAAAGTGCCGATGACCGAAGAGAGCTACACCACCATGATGAATGAGGTGAAGTTTATGAAATCGGTGGAACGCCCGCGCATCATTCGCGCCATCGAAGAAGCACGCGCCCATGGTGACTTGTCGGAAAACGCTGAATATCATTCCGCTAAAGAAGCTCAAGGCTGGAACGAAACCCGCATCAGCGAGCACGAAGACAGGCTCAGCCGCGCCGAAGTGATCGACCCTGCCAAATTGTCAGGGGACACAGTCATGTTCGGCGCCAAGCTGACGCTGATCGATGAAGATTCCGAAGCCGAAGTGAAATACCAGATCGTTGGTGAGTTTGAAGCCGACGTAAAAAAAGGCAAAATCTCCATCTCATCGCCGATCGCGCGGGCGCTAATCGGCAAGAAGAAAGGCGACAGCGTGGAAGTGAACACCCCCGGTGGTGGTCGCAGCTATGAGATCGTGAAAGTGGCTTGGAAGTAAGTGCGCCTACTTCAGCGCTGCTTCCAAGGCCTTCCTAATCTTCGGTCCATCAGGCTTCGTCGCTGTTGAAAACCAGTCGATAAATTTTCCATCGCGGCCAAACAGATATTTGTGGAAATTCCATTTGGGTTTGCCCAACATGCCAGCTTGATCGCCTGCCCATTGATAAACCGGAATGGCCGTTGTGCCGCTCACTGATGATTTATCAGCCAGCGGAAATGTGACGCCATAATTCAATTTACAGAACGTGGCGATGTCCTTGGCGGTGCCAGGCTCCTGCCCGCCAAAATCATTGGAGGGCACACCAATAATCACTAGGCTCTTATCTTTGTTGGCCTCCCACACGGCCTCCAGCCCTTCATATTGCGGTGTGAAGCCACATTCCGAAGCCGTGTTCACCAACAGAACCACTTTGCCTTTGAATTGCGCAAGCGGCATGGGTTTGCCGTCATTGCCGATGAGCGTGAAATCATAAAGTGTCTGCTCAGCAGCCATGGCGGGAACTCCGGTGAAAAAAATGAGAGCAAGTGCGAGTAATTTGAACATAATCCATAAACGAATGGCAAGTGGCAAAAGATCACGCTGGCAGTTTAGACAGAAATCCAGCAAAGCGCATCATGCCTTCGGGCCATGGGCCATGGCCGGAACGATGATCAAGGTGCCCCGCCTCGCCAGCTTCCACCAACAGTGATCCCCATGCAAGGGCCAGTGACGCGGAATCCTCCATCGTTGAATGCGGATCATTGCTGGTGGCCACCAGCAATGATGGAAACGGCAGCGGATCACGCGGTACATCGGCAAACAAAGGGTCAATGCCCTGAAGCGAGCGCAGGGCTGCTTCATTGGGCGGCACCACCAAATAAGCCCCGCGCACTTTATGATCAGTACCAAGTGCCTTAACTGCGTGAGCTACCAAAATACTCCCCACCGAATGGGCCACAAACACCACAGGTTTTTCAGAAGCGTTTACCGCCTCAACCAAAGCATCAACCGCGACTGGCAGCGACCCATGCAACCAATCCGCCTGCTCGACCAACCGTGCCGATGAAAGCTTAGAGATCAGCCGAGTCTGCCAATGATCCGGCCCAGCCCCCATGTGGCCAGCAACGACGAGGATTGAAGTTTCGGAAGATTTCATGATTTTACAACCACCATTTTCTTCACTCCCCAAACCAGCATCCCCGCCACCAGCCCCCAGAACGCGGCTCCCACGCCGAACATGGTCACTCCCGATGCTGTCACCAGAAATGTCACCATCGCGGCCTCCAGATCGGTTGGGTCTTTGACCATGGCGGTGATACCGCTCAACAAGGGTGCGAAGAGGGCCAGCCCTGCAAGGGCGGCTATCAATTCTTTTGGCAACGCGCCCAGAATAGTCACAAAGCTCATCGCAGCCATGCCCACCAAAACGTAAATCACAAAATACGGATAGGCGATTTTCCAGCGTTGTGCAGGGTTTGGATGAGCGTCCGGCCCGGTGACTAATGAGGCGGTAATGGCAGCCATATTCACGGCATGGCCGCCAAAAGGCGCAGACATCATGGAACCTAAACCTGTCACCACCAAAGCGCCACTGACCGGTGGCGCATAGCCACTGGCCCGCATCACTGCAAAACCGGGGAGATTTTGTGAAGCCATAGTGACCAAATATAATGGCACGCCCAAGCCCACTATAACCGGCCATTCAAACTGTGGCACTTCGAATGTCAGTGCTGTTACCCCCAATGCACAACACCCTGCGCCCATGCTGCCGCTGAAACCTGCCAGCGCTAATCCCAACACCACAATGACGGGCACTGCATACATTGGATAAATCATCCGTGCACTGAAGAATGCAATCACGAGCGGCAACACCATCCATGGTGCGGCAATAGCGGCGGGTGGAACTTTCAAAACATAATTAAGCAACACGCCCGCCAGCATGGCCGCCGCAATGGCTGAAGGCATCCGCTCAATCGTCCGCTCCAAAGGCCGCACCAATCCGGTCACCACCATTAACGCGCCAGCGAACACAAATGCGCCCAGTGCTACTTGATAAGAAACCCCGTGCGCACTGCCCACGATTAATGCAGCACCGGGGGTGGACCATGCGGTGAGCATGGGCATTTTATAGCGCCAGCATAAAACCAGTGTAGTCGCCGCCATCATAAAACACAAAATTGCAGCCATTGAGGCTTGCTGCGCTAGCGTGGCCCCGATCGCTTGAGCGGCCTGCATGAGAACCAGAATGGTTAACGCAAATCCGATGACCACAGCAGCAAGAGCAGCAGCAGTGAGCGAGAGCCAATGTTTCACAGCAGCGGCACTCCGGGTTCATCCTTTGCCACATGCAGAATGAGCGAAGTTTTAACACTTTCGACATTCGGTGCTTTTGAGAGAGCACCCAGCACAAAACTCTGGATCGATTGCAAATCACGGCCTGCGCATTTCAACATAAAATCAGCAACACCCGAAACCGCATAACATTCACGCACAATCGGCCAGCCCGCAACGCGGCGCTCAAATTCTTTCATCTCGTGCTCAGCCTGACTTTTAAGGCCGACCAGAGCCACCACTTGCGCCCCATAACCCAATTTCTCACCATCCAGCTGGGCGCGATATCCGGTAATGAACCCGGCCTTCTCCAGCGCCTGCACGCGCCGAAGCGTGGGCGGCGGAGATAGCCCTACGCGAGAGGATAGTTCCACATTAGAAATCCGGCCCTCGCGCTGCAACTCTTTCAAAATTTTCCAATCAATAGTGTCGAGTTCATCAGCGTTCATCATGCCAAGCTTATAGCAATAAAATTTCGTGATTCCAGAAGCGGCATGTTCACAACATCTTGTGGCCCCTTGCCCCAAGGCCCATATGAGCTATGCTGAATAATCATAGCTCATAGGAATTCCTGATATGTCGTCCCGTCATGCCCGAGTGATCGTACTCGGCTCCGGCCCTGCCGGTTATACTGCCGCCATCTATGCCGCCCGCGCCATGTTGCAGCCCTTGGTCATCCAAGGCATTCAGCCCGGCGGCCAACTGACCATCACCACTGATGTGGAAAATTATCCGGGCTTTGCCAAAACCATCCAAGGCCCATTTTTGATGGATGAGATGAAAGCCCAAGCTGAACATATGGGCGCTGAGATTGTCTCAGACACCATCACCAGCGTGGACCTTAAGGCAACGCCGATAAAACTCATCGGCGACAGCGCTGTGACTTACACTTGCGATGCCTTGATCATCTCGACAGGTGCTCAAGCCAAATGGCTGGGTCTGCCCAGTGAATCCCATTTCCAAGGCTTCGGCGTTTCAGCTTGCGCAACGTGTGATGGCTTCTTCTATCGGGGCAAAAAAGTGCTCGTGGTTGGCGGTGGCAACACCGCTGTGGAAGAAGCTTTGTTCCTCACCAACTTTGCAACTGAAGTGACTGTCGTGCATCGCCGCGATGAATTCAAAGCCGAAAAGATTTTGCAAAACCGCCTGCACAACCATCCCAAGATTAATGTAATCTGGGATACAGCATTGCAAGATGTTTTAGGCACCCATGAGCCCAAAGGCGTTCACACAGCACGACTGATAAATCTGAAAACTGACGCTATTACCGATTTAGCCGTGGACGGAATCTTCATCGCCATCGGCCACAAGCCCGCAACCGAATTGTTCGAGGGCCAACTGCCCTTCAAGAACGGCAATTATTTAGTCACCGCCCCGTGGTCCACAGCCACCACCATTCCGGGCGTGTTCGCGGCAGGCGATGTGACGGATGATATTTATCGCCAAGCCGTCACAGCGGCAGGCATGGGCTGCATGGCAGCACTGGAAGCTGAAAAATATTTGCACAACAAAGTCGAGATCAAACAAGCAGCGGAGTAATTACAATGGACTGGGACAAGCTGCGGATTTTTCATGCAGTGGCCGATGCGGGAAGCTTCACCCACGCGGGTCACGAGTTGCTTCTGTCACAATCGGCAGTCAGCCGCCAAGTGTCAGCACTCGAGGATGATCTACACGTCACCTTATTCCACCGCCACGCGCGCGGATTGATCCTCACCGAGCAAGGCGAAGTGCTGTATCGCACCGCCCATGAAGTTTTCACCAAACTGGCTGCGGCCAAAACTCGTTTGATGGATTCAAAGGAAAAACCATCGGGCGAACTCCGCATCACCACCACGGTAGGCTTGGGTTCGGTCTGGCTCACGCCGCGCATCACCGAATTCATGGACCTTTATCCTGATATTAAAGTGTCGCTGATGCTTGAGGACTCCGAGCTTGATCTTTCCATGCGCGAGGCTGATGTGGCTATTCGCCTGCGTAGGCCCACCCAGCCTGATCTCATTCAACGCAAACTCTTCACCGTGCATCACCATATCTATGCCTCAATCGATTATGTGAAGCGCCACGGCATTCCAAAATCGGTCGAAGATTTAGACAAGCACCGCATTGTCACCTTTGGTGAAACTGAAGGATACCTCACCAATTTGAACTGGCTAGAAACTATCGGCCGCGAAGAATCCAGCCCAAGAAAATATGCGTTGCGCGTGAACAACGCTTACGGCGTACGCCGCGCTGTGCAATCGGGTGCTGGTATTGGTTCAGTGGCCGACTATATGGTGGCCCCCGACATGAATTTGGTGCTCATCGACTTGCCTCTAGAAGCCCCACAATTCGACACCTACTTCGTCTATCCCGAAGAACTGAAAGAAACCAAACGCGTCACTGCGTTTAGAGATTTTATTGTAGGCAAGGCGAAGGAGTGGAGTTTTTAGGGAAACAGCAGCGCTTCATAATCTTGCGCACCATGCAAAACATTAATAATTTCAAAAGTGTCAGCTCCGGCACAATAAAATATCAAATAATTGCCATGCACTTTACGGCGGATATTTTGAACCTCATAGCGTGGCACGAGAGGATAACTTTCGGGAAATTCAACAAGGCTCAAACAAGCACTTCGCAATTCCTGAACAAATTCTAAGGCACGCTTTGGATTATCAAGGGCAATCCAATCTCCAATCGCTTCAAGATCGACTACCGCTGCTGTTGATAAAACCAGTTTCACGCAGCAGTGTCTTTAATCTGCGCCCGATACTTGGCCTCAAGTCGCCGAAACACATCTTCGGCAGGTAAAACTCGCCCTGATTTCACATCCGCTAAGCCGCGAGCAATCGCCACATCAAGAACGGCAAGCCTGGTTTCCCGCTCCTGTACCAATCGAACTCCCTCGCGCAGAACTTCACTTTTGGAATTATACCTGCCTTTTTGCACGAGTTTCAAAACATATTTTTCAAGTTGAGGGCCGAGATCCGCACTAATTGCCATATGTGTTCTCCTTTGAGTTCTACATAGCATCAATAACAGTTATTAACAACACTCAACCCGGAAAGCTCTGCACTCCCAGCTCCACCACGCCACCATCCTTATCCACCGCCAAGCAATTCCCGCTCTCCAGGCCTTGGATATAACAAAACAGTGGGAGTTTTTGTTTGCGGTAAGCTTTGAAGGATTTCGCATCAATGTCGCTGGAGGCGGCGAAGGGGAACTCGCCGTCCAATGTCAACTTATCCGCCGTTTTCATAAAACTTTCGCCAGAAATCCAGCCGCTCAGTTTTTCAGTCATGGCTTTCGAGTCAGCCATAGGGTCTTGCGAGAAATTCAAGAGTTGGGCCGCGATATGGGCCCGAGCCCAAATCGGCTTTCCGGTCTTGTCGCGGATCACCAATGTCACCACCGCATTGGCGCAATCGTCGCCTTGCGCAATCGCTTCAATCGTCAGCGCATTCCATTTGCGTGCGGCCTGCGCAGTGCAGGTGCTGAAAGCCTCAGCATTCGCAGCTGTCCATGAGAGGCCCAAAATCATTGATACAAAAAATTTCCGCACTCTCATTCTCCATCATCTTGACCGCGCTGCTATTCTTATACAGTATCCATGTCGCTAAATCTGTCGCAGCGTATCCCAATTTTGATACATTAGAAACAAGGAGAGGAACGAACATGGCCAAAGCCGCCAAAAAACCAGCAGCAAAAAAGAAAGCTGCGCCAAAAAAGAAATCCGCAAAACCAATTTCTCTGCATCCCCTGATTGACAGTGGTAAGCTGGGCAAAGCTAAACCTAAATTTGCCGGTGGCACCCTCACCTGCAAATGTGTCGCTGATCCGGTGAGCATCACCATTAAAGGCCAAACCGCACATAATCATGCCTGCGGCTGTAGCAAATGCTGGAAGCCAGCCGGCGCAACATTTGCCATCGTCGCCGTTACTGGCCGCGATAATGTGAGTGTGGCTGCCAATGGTCATAAGTTGAAAGTGGTCGACGGCAGCGCCACCATTCAACGCCATGCCTGCTTGGCCTGTGGTGCCCACATGTTTGGCCGCATTGAAGACACCAAACATGGTTTCTATGGATTAGATTTTGTCCACACTGAGCTTTCAAAGGAAAAAGGTTGGGCTGAACCCACCTTTGCCGCATTCGTATCTTCAGTGATTGGAACCGGAACCGACCCGGCAAAAATGCCAGCCATTAGAGCGCGATTGAAAAAAGTGGGCTTGCCCCCTTATGATTGCCTGTCCCCAGCCCTCATGGATTATCTGGCCACTCATGGAGCTAAACTTGCAGGCGTGATTAAAGACTAAGTTTTTTTTCCCCTCCCCCTTGTGGGGAGGGAACGCGACACTTCAATGTCATAACATCGGCACCAAGCTGGCCACCAACGCTAAAGCCAAACCAATATTGATCATGCGAAAATAACGATCATCGTCCAAAATATGTTTGAGTCCCGCGCCAAATAGCACCCAAGTGAGCGCACTGGCGAAGCCCATAAACACGAACATGCCGACCACCGCGAGAACGCCAACCGTATATTGCGCAGCAACAGTGTAAGCCGAAAGTGCAGTCACCGCCATGATCCAGCCTTTGGGGTTGACCCATTGAAAGGCGCAGGCCTGCAAAAAGGTAATCGGTTCTGCTTTCACCACACCATCGTCACCAGATGGCTTCGATATCGCAATTTTCCATGCGAGCCATACCATATAAGCAGCACCCAAATATTTGAGCGCCACATAAATCAACGGATAAATTTCAAAAATGCGGCGCAACCCAAAGCCAATGCAGGCAATCATAAATGGAAAGCCAATGGCTATACCTAATATGTGAGGCCAAGCGCGGCGCACCCCAAAATTAATGCCGGTGGCCAACAACATCGTGTTGTTCGGCCCCGGCGTAAAAGCTGCAATAAACCCAAATATGAATAGCGCGATGAAAAGATCAAAAGTCATCCGCGCTGGATATCAGATTCCTCAGAAAAAGATTGGGTCTTTTTCCCTGCCTTTGTAGAGATCAGCCACAAACTCACCATAGCCGTTGAACAGCTTCGTGGGCATTCGCTCGCCTGTACCTAGAATTTCCTCCGAGGCTTGGCTCCATCGTGGGTGCGGAACATCGGGGTTCACATTGGCCCAGAAGCCATATTCATTCGAGGCAATCGCCTGCCAAAAATTCAACGGTTGTTCGGTCACAAAACTAATTTTCACAATTGATTTGATTGATTTGAACCCATATTTCCATGGCAAATGCAGGCGCAATGGTGCCCCCATAGATTTGGGCAAGTCCTTGCCATAAGCACCCGTGGCAATAAAGGCCAGATCATTCATGGCCTCAGCCATGGTCAAGCCTTCAACATAAGGCCATGGAAACGAGCTAAACAGGCCAGCCTGTTGGCCGGGTGCCATTTTAGAGTCATTGAAAGTTTCAAAGCGCACAAATTTGGCTTCACGCTTTGGCTTGGCGATGGCGATTAAATCTTTCAGCGCAAATCCCGTCCAAGGCACCACCATGGCCCATGCTTCCACGCACCGATGCCGATAGATGCGGTCTTCTACTTGCATTTTTTTCATCAGGTCGTCGAAGGTGATGGTCATCGGAGCATCCACCAAGCCATCTATGGCAATGCTCCACGGCGATGTAACCAAAGCCTGTGCGGCATCGGAAATGCTTTTCGAAGTGCCAAATTCATAAAAATTATTATATGTGGTGTTCTGGGCTTCCGGCGTCACAGCGCGGCCTGCATCAGCGAATTTGGCATTCACGGCAGCTTGTGCCGACCCGATAAACGGAAGAGCGGCAAGCCCGCCCAAAACTTTGCGACGATTAAAAAACAAATCTTCTGAAGTCACTTGCGACTCAGAAATTTCCCAACCGCGACGTTTAATAATATTCACCTTAGAATGTGACATGGGCGCAAATCCTTTAAAGCTTAATAGCTAAAGTGTTTTGCACCCATGCGCAATTCAAGTGTGATCACTTAAACGTTAGCGGCCCATAAAGTCGCTCTTGCCAAGCGGTGCGCCAATGCCACGCAAAAGGTTATAAGCTGTAGTCATATGAAAATAAAAATTCGGCAAGGCCACCCCACCGAAATAAGTTTGCCCGGACATAGTGACATCTTGACCAGCCTGCTTAATGGTCACGTCGCGCGTTTCTGCTCCTTCAAAGCTCTGGGCATCCAAACTATTTAAAAAGGCCTCAGTCTTGGCGATGCGCGCATAAAGCTCTTCAAAAGTTTTTTCTTCATCGGCAAAACTCGGAATAGCCACGCCAGCTAAACGCGCCGCTGCACCCTTGGTAAAATCTGTCACCAATAAAACTTGACGCAAAAGTGGCAACATATCAGGATAGATGCGTAAACCTAACACCACAGATTTATCGAGCTTCTGCGCATCAAGATGCGCCTCAGCCTTTTTTAGAAATTTAGTCAGTGCGGCGAGATTTTTTTGTAGAGCCGGAACAACTTGAGCGTACATTTTATTTTCCTTTGGTTATTTTAAACTGCCACAAAAACGCTGAATGCGCTGGCAGGCGTCTTCAAGAATGGGTGTAGCCGTAGCATAAGAGATTCGAAAATAGGGTGACGTACCGAATGCGGCGCCATGCACGGCGGCCACACCTTCAGCAGCGAGAAGTTCTGACACAAAATCTTCGTCCGTATTCAAAACTTTGCCCGAAGGCGCAGTCTTGCCCATCAGCCCGGCACAAGATGGATAAACATAAAATGCACCCTCCGGTGTGGCGCATTTAATACCCTTGGCTTGATTGAGCATCGACACCACCAAATCACGCCGCTCCACAAAAATTTTGTTGTGCTTTGGGATAAAATCTTGCGGACCATCCAAAGCCTCGACTGCTGCCCACTGGGCAATGGATGAGGGGTTTGAAGTGGATTGCGATTGCAGCTTAGCCATGGCCTTAATCAAAACCTCGGGCCCCGCTGCATAACCAATGCGCCAGCCCGTCATGCAATAGGCCTTGGAAACGCCGTTCATCGTCAGCGTACGATCATACAGCGCAGGCTCCACTTCTGCTGGCGTGCAAAACTTGAAATCATCATAAACCAGATGCTCATACATGTCGTCGGTCAACACCCACACATGCGGGTGCTTCACCAACACATCAGTCAGCGCTTTCATTTCCGAATGTGAGTAAGCTGCCCCGGAAGGGTTCGATGGCGAATTCAAAATCAGCCATTTAGTTTTAGGTGTAATGGCTTTTTCCAAATCAGTAGCTTGCAGTTTAAATCCCTTGTCTGCGGCTCCCTGCACGATGATGGGCCTGCCGCCCGCGAGCAGCACAATATCAGGATAGCTCACCCAATAAGGGGCCGGAACAATCACTTCATCTCCAGAGTTAACCGTAGCCATTAACGCATTGAAAAGAACCTGTTTTCCACCCGTTCCAACCGACACTTGCGAAGGCTTATAGTCCAAGTTATTTTCACGTTTGAACTTGGCGCAAATGGCCTTCTTCAATTCAGGAATACCGTCGACAGCAGTGTAGCGAGTCTTGCCTGCATTGATCGCCGCAATGGCTGCATCTTTAATGTTGCGCGGCGTTTCAAAATCAGGTTCGCCTGCAGCAAGGCCGATCACATTCTTGCCCTCAGCCTGCAAAACCTGCGCTTTGGTGGAAATCGCGATGGTAGCTGAGGGTTGAATGCGGTTCAGCGAGTCAGAGATAAAACCCATAACAAAGATTCCTGTTAAATTTCGTTTCCCCTCTAAAGCTTTGGCGCACTTGCGGCAAGCCACATTCCACACCATGCTCACAGCATGAAAAATCAACTCTTCCATATCGCAGGCGGCGGCATTGCGGGCCTCGCCAGCTCATTGGCTGTGGCCAACACCGGCAATCGTGCTTTGGTCATGGAGAAGGCAGCAAAATTTGAAACCGTGGGAGCAGGATTGCAGTTAGGCCCTAACGCCGTGCGTGCCCTGCAAAAACTGGGGGCATGGGATGCCGTGGAACCCATCACCACTTCACCTCCCGAAATTCTCATCCGGGATGCTCGCAGCGGTAACACACTTAAGCGAATAAAACTTGGAAAAGATTTCGAAACGCGATTTGGCGCGCCCTACCGCGTGGCCCACCGCGCTGATTTATTACAAGCGCTACTGTCAGTAGCAAAATCAAAATCCAACATCACCATTCAGACAAAAGCCGAAGTCATCGCCCGTGACAGATGCGACAGTTACGCATTAATTGCTGCTGATGGTGTGTGGTCCAAAACCAGAGAAGCACTTTTTCCAGCACATGCTGCAACTGTTTCAACCGATATTATTCACCGAAGTCTTTCGCAAACCTTTGTGAATGAAAGTGTCAATCTATGGCTTTATCCGGGTGGCCACGTGGTGCATTATCCGGTTGGCCAACTGGCTCAGCTTAATCTAGTCGCAGTCACCCAAAGCGCAGACGTTGAGACGCATTTTCAACTGGCTTGCGATGACCTGCGTAATATTTTAAAAAACAAATCATGGTCGCAATGGCCCGCTGCTTTTGTGCCGCCCTTGCAACAGTGGAACAATGGCAACATTACGTTGATAGGCGATGCCGCCCACGGTACCCTGCCTTATTTAGCCCAAGGGGCTGCGATGGCACTTGAAGACGCAGCGGCTCTGGGTGAAACACTCTCTCATACGGAAGAACCAATTTCAGCTTTCGACAGGCTCTCAAAATTACGAACCGCTCGCACAAAAAAACTGCATCGCGCCAGCCGAAATGCGGGCCGAATTTATCATTTATCTGGACTACCCGCCGCCATGCGCAATGTTGCGATAGCTTTGACACCAAGCCACCTGCAACTGGTGCGGATGGCTTGGATTTATCAGTAATATGGGTTTAGTTAAACTGGCCCCGGCCCTTTGGGGCGGGTTGTTTGGTGGTGCCTTGATAATCATTATGCTTGATTTGAATTGAGCAGCGTGGAACACGCATATTTGCCGTTGTCAGTGAATTGCCATATGATTTTCCGACACAAACAGTTGCACTCTGGCACGTGTCGTGGCTGTCTATCATCCACAGGGGCATATGGTGGTTTTTAACAATCTGCTCACAGCAGCGCACAACTTTTTCTTTGCTAAAAGCGCGGCATTGGCCAAGCTGACCTGTCACATCGGCATGGGCTGCCAAACTTGAAAAGCCAAGGGCGCCAAGCCCAAGGAATGTTGCTACTGCAAGGGTGGAGCGCGAAAAATTTAAGTTGGTCATAATAGTCTCCTTTGGGTTGGTGATCATGTCTGATCGATGGCGCGAATATGGCAAA
>JANMWK010000216.1:0-3861 GCA_031393975.1 Hyphomicrobiales bacterium | reverse complement strand
TGTCATGGGGGCCCGCAAAAAAATGGGCGATGAATGGCTGGCCCATTCTGAAGATAATTTTGATATTTTTGGCAGCCGTCGCTCGGTCACGCAAACTTATGGCATCACCTACACCCCAACGCCCGAATGGACTTTGGATGGAGGTGCCGAAGTGGGCCGGGTTTATGACAACACCATTGATCCTATCACATTGCTGAAGAACAAAAACTTTGATCGTCAAGCCGCCTCAGTTTCGGTCGGCTATCATGATAAAAACGGCATAGATGCAAAAGTCAAAGGCGAAGCCCGCTATGACTATGCAGACGATGGCTCCAGCGAAATCATGGCTTACTTGTTGCAAGCAGGCTTTGGCGCAAAAATGTCTGAAGATTGGCGTGCCCTCGCTAATCTCGATGTAATCAAAGCCAACGCCACTGATTCAACTCGCAATAGCGATTATGCTGAAGGCTCCTTTGGCTTTGCCTATAGGCCCGCCAATAGTGATCGCCTCAACGCGCTGGTGAAATATGCTTATGTCTATGACAATCCGGGCAATGGCCAAGTGGGTGTCGATGGCACCACATCCAGCCCTGCGCAGATGTCTAATATCTTCTCAGCCGATGCCAACTATGATCTCACCAACAGCCTGAGCATTGGTGCTAAATATGGCTTCCGCATCGGTGAAACCCGTGACCGCACCGCAGGTGCCACATGGGAATCGTCACAAGCCCATCTCGGAATTCTGCGCGCCGACTTGCACATCGTAAATGAGTGGGATGCGCTGATCGAAGGCCGCATGTTATGGTCACCCACCACCAACAGCACCGATTACGCCTTCCTAGCCGCCATATACAAGCAATTGGGCGACAACTTCAAAGTAGGCATCGGCTACAATTTTGGCACCTTCTCGGATGATCTCCGCGACCTCGTGCACGATGATCAAGGGGTGTTCATTAATGTGATTGGCAAGTTCTAAGAAAGGCAACTTATCGTCCCTTAACCCCATGCTCAAAATTCACCATTTGCCTTTCACTCTTTCCGCGCTATGAAAATCTCATGAACCTCGAAAAAATTCCCAGCATCGAAGACCTGCGCCAGATTTATCAGCGCCGGGTGCCGAAAATGTTTTATGAATATTGCGATACCGGGTCTTACACCACCGGAACCTATCTCGATAATTCAGCCGCTTTCGCAAAATATAAACTGCGCCAGCGTGTGGCCGTGAATATTGATAACCGCACCCTCACGTCTAAAATGATCGGTGAGAATGTGGCCATGCCTGTGGCTTTTGCGCCCATTGGCTCTGGCGGAATGCAATATGCCGACGGTGAAATCCTGGCGTGTCGAGCCGCACAAAAGGCTGGCTTGCCTTACACGCTTTCGACCATGAGCATCTGCTCAATCGAAGAAGTGGCCAAGCACGTCGACAAGCCTTTCTGGTTTCAGCTCTATGTGATGCGCGACCGTGAATTTTCAAAGCGCCTCGTTGAACGCGCCAAAGCCGCCCAATGTTCGGCACTGGTGCTCACGCTTGATTTGCAAATTCTGGCGCAGCGCCATAAGGATGTGAAGAACGGCCTCTCGTCGCCGCCAAAACTCACACTGCCAAACATCATCAACATGATGACCAAACCCGCTTGGTGCTTAGGAATGCTCGGCACCAAAAATCGCCAATTTGGTAATATCGTCGGCCACGCTAAAGATGTGAGTGATATCGCCTCGCTGAATGAATGGGCCAATCATCAGTTTGATCAAACTTTAGATTGGAGTTCCGTCGAATTTATCCGAAAAAATTGGGGCGGCAAGCTGATCCTCAAAGGCATCAATGATGTTGAGGATGCCAAGATCGCAGCCAAGCTTGGTGCTGATGCCATTATCGTGTCGAACCATGGCGGACGCCAGCTCGATGGCGCTTTCGCTACCATCGACATGTTAGGCCCGATTGTCGATGCAGTTGGAGACAAGATCGAAGTGCATTTTGATTCAGGCATCCGAACCGGCATGGATATCGTGAAGGCTTTGGCTCTCGGTGCCAAGGGCACCTATTTGGGCCGGGCTTATATTTATGGTTTGGGTGCAGCAGGCGAAGCAGGCGTCACCCGCGCCATTGAGATTATCCGCAAGGAATTGGATACAACCATGGCGCTGTGTGGTGAGCGCGATGTAAAAAATCTTGGCCGCCATAATCTCATCATGCCGATCCCCACGCATATCATGCCCGCCCCCGATGCCCCTGCAAAACCGCGTAAATCCCGGCGGTGAAATAGTAGCCACGCATGAGCGCGGCACCATGCTGGGCAATCGTGGTGGCAAGTTTCACCGTGACGATCAAACCTTAGGAAAACGCCGCTGGGCCAGCACCCATTGGATTTGTTGTGATCTGCATTGGAAAGACGCTCACCATGAACCAATGGGGCAGGGCTACACTTCGCTGTTCTTTCTGGATGAGGTAACAGCATTAGCCGCAGGCCACCGCCCCTGTTTTTTCTGCCGCAGAAAAGAGGCAAAGAGATTTTTAGGTGACATGAAAGTTGGAGAGTTTGACCGACAGCTGCACAATGAAAGACTCATCCTTCCCCCCTTGCGGGGAAGGTGGCGCGAAGCGACGGATGAGGGCACTTGGCCACAAGGCACCATGTTCGTACACGAAAATACTTTCTTCGCCCTCAAAAACCAGCAGCTGCTGCGCTGGTCCTTCTCTGGCTACACTGAAGCAGTTTCGCTCACGCCGATGAAAGTTTTGACTCCGCCCTCAATCATTGCCATTTTACAGTCAGGATATGAACCGCGCTGGCATGAGTCGGCGTTAACATGGGGCTGACAGATGAAACTTTTACGTTACGGCAAACTCGGCAAGGAAAAGCCAGGCATTATCGACAATGAGGGCCGCATCCGCGATCTGTCGGCGCATGTCTCAGACATTGAAGGCGCCACCATCAGCCCCAAGGCGCTGGCCAAACTGAAGAAGATCAAAGTCGAAACGCTCCCCTTGGTCAAAGGCAAACCGCGCATTGGGGCTTGTGTGAACAAGTCCTCGAAATTCATTGCCATTGGTTTGAACTATGCCGATCACGCCGCTGAATCCGGCATGGAGATTCCGAAGGAACCTGTGGTTTTCACCAAGCAGGTAAACTGCATTTCCGGCCCGAATGACACTGTCACCCTGCCACCTAAATCCAAAAAAGGTGACTGGGAAGTGGAGCTGGGTGTGATCATCGGCACCAAGGCCAAGAATATCAAAAAGGCCGATGCGCTCAATTATGTGGCGGGCTATTGCACCATCAATGATCTCTCAGAACGCGAATTTCAAACGGAGCGTTCCGGCCAATGGACTAAGGGAAAATCCTACGACACGTTCGGCCCCATTGGTCCATGGCTTGTCACAAAAGATGAAGTGAAAGACCCGCAGAATTTGAACATGGGACTGGATTTGAACGGCAAGCGCGTGCAAACCGGAAACACCGCCACCATGGTGTTCGGCGTGGCGCATATTGTGGCATATCTGAGCGAGTTTTTCACACTGATGCCCGGTGATATTATCACAACTGGCACACCCCCAGGTGTGGGCATGGGCATGAAGCCGCCCAAATTTTTAAAACCCGGCGATAAGATGAAAATCTGGATTGAAGGCCTGGGTGAGCAAAATCAGGTTGTGGTGCGGGATAAGTAAGAAGCGAATTCCTATTCACTATTCGCTTTCTTTCTACTAAACCCGCCGCCATGGACAATTCAAAGAAAACGTTCCGCCCCAAGGCCCGCGTCGCCAAGGGGTTTCGTGATGTGGGGCCGGATGAAATTCGCGGCCTTCGCGCCATGCTGGCCACTATCCAAGGCGTTTATGAATCCTACGGCTTTGAACCCGTGGAACAGCCCTTCGTTGAA
>JANMWK010000154.1:0-14081 GCA_031393975.1 Hyphomicrobiales bacterium | reverse complement strand
CAGTCGATATGACACCCGCGGACAGTCTCAAGTTCCATTCCGAATTCAGCTAAGATCCAAAATCAGATTGGGGCAGCAATGATTATCTTGAAATGATCTCTTCAGCCACTCTCACCCTGCCGCCCAATTTCGAAGTGGTGGGCAAAATTGGTTATGAGGATTATCTGCAAAACCACTTGCCGAGCTACACATGGTATGAAACGGGCATCAACTATAACTGGGGCGATCATATTGTTCTTGGCGTAAGGGGTCTCGCAAACAATTTAAGTGCAGAAGATTGCCTTGCCCAAACTTACACCGATTGCGCAAATGCAGTTTTCGCTACACTCACCTTGCGTGGCAAATTGAGCGACGCGCATAAATAAGTAGTCTGAGTTGAATTTGGGAGAAGTTGCGGGCAAGGCTTGCCTTAATTCCTCAAGCCCGCTATTTCCCAGCCCGACATTCAAACAAGGACCACTCACATGCGCGTATATTATGACCGGGATGCAGACGTAAACCTGATCAAGAACAAGAAAGTCGTCATCGTCGGTTACGGCAGCCAAGGCCGCGCCCATGCTTTGAACCTTAAAGATTCGGGCGCCAAGGAACTCGTCATTGCTTTGAAGGCGGGCTCGCCCACCATCCAGAAAGCTGAAGCCGACGGACTTAAAGTGATGACTGTCGCCGATGCCGCCAAGTGGGGCGACCTTCTGATGATGGCAACGCCTGATGAATTGCAGGCTGATATTTACAAATCCGAAATCGCTCCTCACATCCGCGATGGCGCAGCCATTGCTTTTGCCCACGGCCTCAATGTGCATTACGGCCTCATCGAGCCAAAGAAAACTTTGGACGTTGTGATGATCGCCCCAAAAGGCCCTGGCCACACAGTGCGCGGCGAATATCAAAAAGGCGGCGGCGTTCCATGCCTCATCGCCATTCATCAAAATGCTTCCGGCAATGCCCATGACCTCGCATTGTCCTACGCTTCCGGCGTCGGTGGCGGCCGTTCTGGTGTGATCGAAACCACATTCAAAGAAGAATGCGAAACTGATTTGTTCGGCGAGCAAGTGGTTCTCTGCGGTGGCTTGGTGGAACTCATCCGCGCTGGATTCGAAACTTTGGTTGAAGCAGGCTACGCGCCAGAAATGGCATACTTTGAATGCTTGCATGAAGTGAAGTTGATCGTCGATTTGATCTATGAAGGCGGCATTGCCAACATGAACTATTCGATCTCGAACACAGCCGAGTGGGGCGAATACGTCTCCGGCCCGCGCATCATTACGAGCGAGACAAAGAAAGAAATGAAGCGTGTGCTGGCTGACATTCAATCTGGCAAATTCACCAGCGAGTGGATGCAAGAATATCGCGCCGGAGCCGCAAGATTTAAAGCGATCCGCCGCAACAACGACAATCACCAGATTGAAGCAGTTGGTGCAAAACTGCGCGAGATGATGCCTTGGATTGGCAAGAACAAGCTGGTGGATAAGGCACGGAATTAGTTATCCGTATACGGATGAAAAAGGGCTGCCGCGAGGTGGCCCTTTTTATGGGGCACTCCGGCTTGCGCCCATTTTTCAAAATCAGACATTTTTAGCATTCTCGCTTTTTTTTGTTAAACCAACTCCATCCGCAAGCTTTTGCCCACCGCATTCGCAGTCTTCTGCATTGTGGCCAATGTAATTTTATTGCTCGTGGGATTTAAGACGCTTTCCAATTGCGCATTGGTATTGCGAGTCATTTCCATCCACTCTGTCATTGCCGGATTTATTCCGGCAACCGTTCGTGCCGCAAGTTCAAGTGTTCGCCAAGTTGCACCATGGATCGCCGGAATAAATCCGGCGATGACAATCTGATCCGTTCTTACAAAAAAGGCCCCATCGCTGGGGCCTTTGACTTCGTACCAATTTTAATGCGTCGCTGGAGCACTTAACGCTGCGGCATTGGCTTTCAGCCATGGTTCAAGCGCTTGCGGTTCGGCTCCGGTAATTGCCTTATAATCAGCGGGCGTACCCGACAGGTTGCCCTTCGCAGTGGCATCGTCAAATGACGCAAACATTCTTGCCATGCCTTCAGGAAGTCCTGCGCCGAGCATACCTTGTATTAAGCCTTCAACGGGCACATGGACCACGTTCAGGGACTTGCCGGTGGCAGCGCTCACCAGCTTGGCGATATCGTCAATGGTGTATTCTTTCGCACCTGACAACGTGTGCGTAGCTTTGCCGCCTTTATCAGATACCAAAGTGGCAGCAGCAGCACGAGCCAAATCATCACGAGCGATGAAAGCCGTCTTGCCTTGGGCTGAGGCCGAATATTGCGTGCCAGAAGCCAACGCTTGCGGCATCGAGTAGAACAGATTTTCAAAATACCAGTTGTTGCGCAACACTGTCCAACCCCCAAGCTTGGAATCGGCCAAAGCCTTCTCGGTGCCCACATGATCAGGCGCAAACAAAATGGCCGATCCAACGGGGTTCGGCATAGAGGTATAGATCACGTGGCCAACCCCAGCTTTCTCAGCGGCATTAACAGCGTTCTTATGTTGCTTCAGGCGCAGGCCCGGCTCCATGGCGCTGGTGCTGATCAGCAACAGGCGTGTAGCCCCTGTAAAGGCCTTCACAAGATGCGCTTCATCGTCAAAATTGGCATCGCGCACATGCACGCCCTTGGCAGCCAATGCCGAAAGCTTAGCCACATCGCGCGTGGTGGCGATGATCTTGTTGGCAGGCACTTTATAAGTGTTGAGCAGGTGGTTGATAACAGCTTGGCCCAAATGGCCCGATGCGCCGGTGACGAGATACATGTTAATTCCTTTATTGATTAAGTCTCTATTTGAGAGTAACACTCATTTATAGAGTGTTGTAATTAGCGCAAGAGGGCATTTGTCACGCCCCTAGTTACTTAGAAGGAACCACCCCATGATTTCGCCCCACCGCCTTTACCGTCAAGATCCTGAGTTCACAGGCGCATGCCCCGTGCGCGATGTACTCGACCGCATCGGTGATAAGTGGAGCGTTTTATTGGTGCAGAACCTACGGGAGGGGCCTGTGCGCTTTGGGGCACTGCGCCGCCAAATTGGCGACATCTCGCAGCGTATGCTCACCGAAACTCTACGTCATTTACAGCGCGATGGATATATATCACGCAAGGTTTATCCCACTGTGCCGCCTTCAGTGGAGTATGCGCTGACTGATTTAGGAAAATCATTATTGGGACCTTTGGAACAACTGGTGCAATGGTCGGCAAACAATCACAATGTGGTGCGCGCCGCGCGCGTTGAGTTTGATCAAGTGCAATAAAAAAAGGGCCCCATTTCTGAGGCCCCGCAGAACTTATCGTAGAAGCTTATTGACCTGCGGCCTTTAACTGTGTGTTGCAAGCAGACCAGAACTGTGGCCATTTTTCACCAGCAGGAACGGTGTTGCCAGATTTAGCAGTGCGCCATTGATTGGCACATTCGCGGATGCGCTTATGAGCGGCCATTTGGCCAACTGTGAAGGGCTTGCCATTTTTATCCACCGTCTTGAGTTCAGTTGTATCAACCGTTGTATCCATTGGCTCAGCGGGAACAACCTTAACAGCCTTTACCTTTGGGGCAGGCGCAGCAGCAACTGCAGGTGTGGCGGGAGCCGCAGCACCAGCAACCACACACTTAGCGGCAACGAAATCTTTCCACTTCATGCCAGCAGGAACGCCATTTGAAGCTTTAAGTGTTTTCCAAGCAGCGCTACAATTTTGCATAAAGCTGCCAGATGGCGTTGTCATTGTTGTGGTGGCAACAGCTGGAGCAGCAGGGGCAACAGCAGCAGCGGCTGGAGCCTTTACCTTCTTGACCTTCACTGGAGTTACAGCAGGAGCGACCGCAACTGCAGCAGGAGCAGCCGGAGCTGCAGCAACGGCAGGCGCTGTTGCATCAGCAGCGCACTGAGCAGCGCGGAAATCTTTATATTTCATGGCACCAGCAGTGCCGTCAGCCTGTGCGGCCTTGAACTTAACGCTGCAATCATGGGAAGACAGCGCATAGGCTTGGCTTGTCATCAAAAACGGTGTGGTGCCCACCAATAAAGCCGCAGCCAAAGACATATTACGAAGAGAAAGGTTCATTTTTGCGTTCCTATAATTAAAGTCATCCGCCCGCCGTCACTTTAGGTTTTCGCGTTTGGTCCAGTGTCTTGGGAAAGTGATTCCCGATAACGCAAACGTTACTACGAAGCAAAAGTGTTTGAAAGGCGGCAAGTTAATTACAGTTTTGTTATCTTCTATTGCAAACCGGAAGTGTCGTTTTGCGTTTCGCTGTGTAATCGTTCATGTTTGCAAAAAATGATGGAGAAACCCAGTGAGTCTTGAAGCCGATATCGCCCAAATCACCAAGCAAGAAGAAGCATTGCGTTTTGCCAAATTTGATGAATCGGATGCTTGGGCCTTAGGCAGTCTGATGCACCAATTGGCAACCCGTAAAAATTTAGGTTTAGTTTTCGATATTAGCATTGGCATTCGCCCGATGTTTTACTTTGCCATGCCCGGCACGACTCCAGAAAACCCAGATTGGGTGCGTCGAAAATATAATACGGTGATGCGGTTTCACAAAAGTTCCTATCGTGTAGGGCGAGAGCATGACATGAGAGGAAACAAATTCGATTCAACGCGCGGCCTCGACCCTATGGAATATGCCAGTGCGGGCGGCAGCTTCCCAATCCACATCATCGGCACAGGCGTCGTGGGCGCAGTAACGGTGTCGGGAATTCCACAACGTGATGACCATAATTTCGCCACCGAAGCCATTGCCACATTATTAAAAGTTGATTTCACCAAACTTTTGCTTGGCCCAGAGACACCGTGAACCACGTTGATCTTTGGTTCTGGGCATGTGCTATTATTGCGACCTTCTTAGTGGGTGCCTCGAAAGGCGGCTTGCCCGGCGTGGGTGTGCTTGGTGTGCCAGTATTAGCTCAAGCTGTATCGCCTGTGCTTGCCGCTGGATTGTTGCTACCCCTATTTGTGATCAGTGATTGGTATGGTTTGTGGATGTACCGCAAAAATTTCGATCTGCGTGTGATCAAGCTCATGGTGGCGACAGGAACAATTGGCGTTTTAATCGGTTGGGCAACGGCCCACATTACCGATGACGCCGTGGTCAAACTAATCGTAGGTTCAATCGGATTGTTTTACTGTGTTGACGCCTTTCTGAAATTGAAACGCGAAGTGAAACCGGCAACCGAAAACATTCCCCGTGCCGCATTTTGGGGGTCTATTGCGGGGTTCACTAGCTTTGTCGCACATGCCGGGGGCCCGCCCTATCAAATGTATGTGCTGCCGCTGAAGCTTGATAAAATGACTTACGCCGGCACCACAACAATTGTGTTTGCGATCATCAATGTCTTGAAACTGCCGCCCTACTGGATGTTGGGTCAGATCAATCTCACCAGTTTAGAAATTTGCGCGTGGCTCACACCTGTTGTTTTGTTTGGCGCTTTCGCGGGCTATCACCTCACGCGCATTTTGCCGGAGAAACTGTTCTTCAGATTGGTTGAAGTTGCATTGTTTCTCTTGTCGTTAAAATTAATTTGGGACGGTATAACCGCGTTGACAAAATTCTGATCCGGAAGCAGTTTTGGAATTGAGCGGGGGCTCACGTATCGGAGTTTTTAAAATGAAGTCCATTTGCGCATTTGCACTTGACTTTGCTCTTTCGATATTAGTTATTTCGCCAGCCCATGCCGAGGAAGGCTCGGGGGTTATCCTCGTGCTCGATGCCTCAGGCTCCATGCGTCAGCGCTGAGAACAGCCTCACCCCCAAAGGCCAAACACCCATGACTGATGCGGTGCGCATAGCCGCAGAGTCGCTGCAACATACCGAGAAAAAAGCCACCGTCATTCTGGTGTCAGACGGAATTTAAAATTGCAATGCAGATCCTTGCGCGGTAGCTGAGGAACTCAAGAAAGCTGGCATTGATCTTGTTGTTCACACCGTAGGTTTAAGCCTCGATAATAAGGGTGCAGTTGCTCAACTTAAATGCCTGGCCGACAAAACCAGTGGCAAGTTTACGTTGGCCAACAACGCAACTGAATTGCAAAAGGCTTTGTCATAATCAATTGCCGCCATATCTGCGGCACTGCCGCAGCCAGCACCAACTAAAAAATTTAATGTGCTGGGCCACGTCAAACAAACTGCAACTCTTGAACTGGCCAATCATTATAATGAACCAACTTGGACTTTCCGTAAACCTGGTGAGGCTGACGGCACCAATATTAATGCAGATTTAAAAGCTGGCATTGTGAACTTGCAAGCCATGATCGACGATAAAACGCCACTCACCGATAAAAACGCTGTCGGGGATATTCATACCGCGGCTGGCAAATTCATAGATACCACCTACGGTGCCAGCAAAAGCGTCATGCTGAATATCGGAAAATATAAAGTCGATCTTAAATTGGGTGAAGCCAAAGCCTCCGCAGATATTGAAATCAAAGCTGGAGAAACCTTAGAAAAAGCAGCAGTGTTGGCGTCTGGCAAAGCCAAGCTTTCTGCTACCTATTCTGAAGGCGGGAAGCCCTAAACACTGGCATGAGCGTTGACATCAGAAAACCTGCTGCCAATGCCGGTGAGAAAGATGATTGGATTGCCACCGAATATAGCGAGCAACCCATTTTTGATTTGCCAGCCGGAAAATATATCGCTGTTGTGAAGCTAGGCATCGGCGAAAGCCATCCCAACATCGAAGTGGTTGCTGGAAAATTGACTGAAGTGGTGATCAATGCCAACATCGGCTTTATCGCGACGATAGCGGCAGGAGCCACCAGTTATGAAGTGAAGACCGGCAAGAAGTCTTTGGATGGAAGCAACGCGTGGCTCAATACCAGTTATGATCCCGCACTTAATCTTGCCGTCAATGCTGGGGCATATCTGGTCAAAGCATTCAATGGTGACGCGGTGATAGGTGAAAAACTGGTTGAAGTCAAAGCGGGTAAGCGCAGCGAAATTGCAATTCCCTAATACAATCGGCACAATGTTTTACTTGCGTGATGCGCCGTTCTCTAAATAGTGTGGCGCATCATGACATTAAAATTCCATACCCTTGATGTTTTCACCACTCGCAAATTTGCGGGCAATCCATTGGCAGTGGTGCTTGATGCTGATCATCTCACCACCGAACAAATGCAAACCATCACCAAAGAGTTCAATCTCTCTGAAACGACTTTTGTGATGAAGCCTGATGATCCAGCCAACACCGCCAAGATGCGAATTTTCTTCCCCGGTGGTGAAATGCCTTTTGCTGGCCACCCTACTTTGGGCACAGCAATTTTGCTCGCAGAGCTGCGCAATCTGACTGAAGTACGTTTTGAATTGAAGGCAGGACTCACACCGGTAAAAATCACAGGCACGTCTGGAATATTCACTGCACCTATTGTTCCATTCCATGTCGATGTGAAACTTCCTAGCGTTGAAGAAACAGCCCGCGCCCTCAACCTTGAACCATCCGACGTCGGTTTTGATGATCATCAAATTGCGTTGCTCGAAGGCGGACCACGTTCCTTTTATGTGCCCGTCAAGACTCGTGCAGCCCTTGAAAAATCGCGCGTGCGCCAGCCCTATTGGAAAGAACTGTTGGTCCCCTTAGGCGGCAGCACAGATGCAGCCTATGTCTACACGCGCGGGGGTAGTGCCCCCAACTCAGCCTTCCGCGCTCGCATGTATGCCCCTAGTGGTGGCATTCCCGAAGATCCAGCAACGGGTTCGGCAACGGCTCTGCTCGCAGCTCAACTTTTCACCGCCGAACGCCTTTCAGACGGCACCCACATCTGGAATCTAGAGCAGGGCTATGAAATGGGCCGCCCTTCTGATTTGCGCTTGGAAGCGGATGTGAAGTCTGGCAAGCTTGTAGCTGTTCGCGTAGGCGGTTCTGCTGTGCGCATCATGAGCGGAGTATTAGACCTATGAGCCTCACCCAATTCCTTTTGATCATTCACTTGCTCTGCATCGCTCTGGGCTTGGGGATCGGGTTTTCCAACCTTGTTGGGTTTCGTGTTGCCAAAAATCTCGGCGGTGACATGGCCAAGGGCATTGCCGCGCACCGCGAGTCGCTCATTCCCTATAACGATATTGTTTTCGTGCTGATCATCGCAACGGGCCTCGCTCTGTTGTCAATCAAATACAACATGCAAGTGCCAAGCCCATGGTTCCATGCCAAAATGGCGGCCGTTGTTGTGTGGATTATTTGCTACGTGTTAATGCGCCTGCGCATTCGCAAATTTCTGGCTGCCCGTGACGTCAGCCTCGTGGCGCTCATTCGCACATATGCTCACGTCATGATTGCGGCGGTGGTCGTCGCGCTCATCTGTGCCGTGATGGCGTTTGCGAGTTAACTACTCAATCGAGAGTTTTGCTTTTGCCTCAGCAGTCACATCCAAGCCTTCCTTGCTATTGCCAGCACCGCAAAGCTGCACAGCCTGTTCGCGCAAATCAGTGACTTCGGTTTTGACATCCTTATCCAGATCGGCCTTGGCCAAAGCCACATCAATTTTGGCCACATCATCCTGACATTGGTCGGCAAAGGCGGGCAGGGCGAGGGCAACTGTGAAAGCGGCAGCAAGGGCAAGGCTTTTAATCATGTCAAATCCTATTTCGGTAATGAGCGCGATGTAACTATCAATTCTGGCAAAACTAAGCCGAGTCGGGCTTGCTTGCAAAATGCTTCTACTTGGGTTAACGATCTCTTATGTCGAATTTGCGCTCATTAACGCTAATACTGCTCCTGCTTAGCTGCCCCTAAGGGCCGCCCGGGCGTTTTCGCCTTGGCTCTTTGGGGACCACTACCAAATCCTGAAACAGCTAAGACCGAGACAAAAATAATGATGATCAATCCACAATCGAAATACCACGCCTTTGCGCCTATTAATTTGCCTGATCGTAAATGGCCGTCCGCTCAAATCACCAAACCGCCTATGTGGTGCAGCGTGGATTTGCGCGATGGCAACCAATCTCTCATCGAACCCATGGGCCATGAGCGCAAAATGCGCATGTGGAATGCGCTGCTCAAGATTGGTTTCAAAGAAATTGAAATCGGCTTTCCCTCAGCCAGCCAGACGGATTTTGATTTCTGCCGCCACTTGATTGAACACAATTTAATCCCCGCTGATGTGACCATCCAAGTCCTCGTGCAATGCCGGGAAGATCTCATCCGCCGCACCTTTGAAGGCATTCAAGGGGCCAATAAAGCCATTGTGCATTTCTACAATTCCACTTCCGAACTCCAGCGCCGTGTGGTGTTCCAAAAAGACCGGGCGGGGATTAGAGACATCGCAGTCAATGCCGCAAAATTGGTCCGCACCATGACGGATGAGAGCGGAATGAAGTCCGCCATCCGCTTTCAATATTCTCCTGAAAGCTTCATGGGCACCGAGCTCGATTACGCGCAGGAAATCTGTGAAGCGGTAATGGATGTGATCCAACCCACAACAGAAAACCCACTCATCCTCAACCTGCCTTTTACGGTGGAGGCCGCAACGCCCAATGTTCACGCTGACCAGATTGAATGGTGCGTGCGCCACTTCAAAAAACGTGACGCAATCATCTATTCGCTCCACGCCCACAATGATCGCGGCTGCGCTGTTGCGGCAACGGAGCTGGGTTTGATGGCGGGCGCTGACCGCGTTGAAGGCACATTATTCGGCAATGGTGAGCGCACCGGAAATGTCGATATCATAACCTTAGCGATGAACATGTTCAGCCAAGGCATTGATCCAAAGTTGGATATTTCCAACGTGAATGAGCTGGTGCGCATGGCGGAATATTGCAACCAACTGCCCATCCACCCGCGCCATCCTTATGCTGGGGAATTGGTGTTCACCGCGTTTTCAGGCTCACATCAAGATGCCATCAACAAAGGCTTCAAAGCCATGAAGGCTTCGAACCAGCCCTTGTGGGAAGTGCCTTACCTTCCGATTGACCCCATGGATTTGGGCCGCAGTTACGAAGCCGTGGTGCGCATCAATAGCCAATCCGGCAAGGGCGGCATTGCCTATGTAATGGAAGCCGAACATGGCATTGATTTGCCGAGACGCCTGCAAATCGAATTCTCTAAAGTGGTGCAACAAATCGCCGATGGCGAAGGCGTGGAGGTTGAAGCTTCACGATTATGGGCGGCTTTCGAGAGCGAATATCTCGAAGGCAATGGCCGCTATAAATTTGTCGAACACCATGCAGCGAGCGATCACGGCCACCAACCCATCAGCGCAAAACTGCTGGTAGACGGCAAACCTAAAACCATCAAAGGCCATGGCAACGGCCCCGTCGATGGCTTCGTGGACGCGATTAGAAAAGACAGCGGAATTGCCTTGGACGTGGCTGACTATCGCGAACACGCCTTGGGCCACGGCGCCAACGCAGCGGCGATTGCCTATGTGGAACTCAGACTCACGGATGGCACTAACCTGTACGGGGTAGGGATTGACAAAAACATCGTGGTGGCCAGTTTGAAAGCCGTCGTGAGTGGGGTGAATCGAGCACTGAAACTATAACATCAAACTTTTGGATTAGGCGCAGGATTTCACATTTTACAACCGGAGCATGTCTGATTTACCAACAGTTAACCATGTTGTGATTTAAACACATTGCAATTATGGAGTGCTTTATAGTGTTAAATCAATCTATCCGTGTAACAAAACCTAACTTTTTGCCCATCAAGCATAAATGTTATGCAATTGCGAGCATTGCGGGCATTTTTACAACCATCTCTCACAGTGCGGCCTTCGCTGCTTGTGTTGCAACTGGAACAACGGTGGATTGTATTGACGGAGGCCTGAACCCTGATACGACGGCGACAGTAAGGTACTTGCCACCAACGACAACCGATATTGTTTTGCACAGCGGCTTCGACGTGGCCACTTCTGGGTCGGGTTATGCCGGCATCGGCGTTGATATCTTCGCAGTGTCTGGCAACCCAAATATTTCGATCAACCAAAATGCTGGAAGTACGGTTACAACTTCAGGTAACGTTGCGTTCGGATTACGCACTGTCATCGTTGGAATAACAGCCAATATGTCGGTAACCCAATCCGGCACAATTACGACCACAGGCAATGTACAATCAGATGGTGTTGAAATGGACCATGAAGGTTCAGGCACCGTAACTCTGCACCAGACGGCAACGGGGTTGGTCAACATATCAGGCGCGGGTGTGGGCCTTTATGCACGATTAACGGGTGCAGGAACAGTTGCTGTTACGCAAGATGCCGGTGGTATTGTGAACACCACCAATAACACAGGTAGTACGGGTATTTATGCCATAGGAGGTAGCGCTACCAGCGCAAATCTTGCCGGAACGATTAATACAAGTGTGCTGGGCGCAGCCGTTGTTGTGGCTGGCAATGAGGCTGGTGAACGGTCTCTCGTTTTGCAAAATACGTCTAAAATTGTCTCGCTTGGAGAAGGTGTGAAAGTAATCAATGCTGAATACGGCCCGGCAGTGCTTGCAACCGTCGAATTTGACCAAAAGGCTGGGTCCACCATCGATGCACGGGGAACTGGCGTTTATCTGGGCAACGAAACAGCGGGCGCGATCACCGGCAATATCGCAGGGAGAATCCGTGGCGGCGCAACAACAAACTCTGCCGCGCTAAAAACTACAGATACATTTTTCAATTTCACACCAACCAATTCCTCGACAAACCTTATCTTTGCCACAACGGCAGACGTAGCCACACTTGGTACAATGGCAATCGAAAATTATGGCACACATCTAACCGTAGACAATTCCGGCAAGATTATCGGCGATATTATTTCGAATTATGTTGGCGTCGCAACTAACGATACTTTGATTAATCGCGCAGGCGGAATATATTCTGGAAACGTGAAGCTGGGCGAAGGCACGGATACGGTCTCCTTGGCCGCAGGCTCGACCACCACTGGCACAATTGATATGGGCCTTGGATCGGACACTGTGACAGTGGCCACCGGAGCCAATATTTCTGGTGTTACAAACTTCAATGGCGGCGATGATTTATCAACAGCCGATGGTTTTGTTGATACGCTCACGTTGCAAGGGCAAACTATGAGCTCCAACGGCTCCCGTTTTTCCAACTGGGAAAATTTGGTGTTGGACAATTCCTCCCTCAAAGTGCTGGGCAATAATATCGCTGTGGGCTCGTCACCCGGAACGGGTTTAAAGCTACAAAATGGAGCTGTATTGGACGCAACAACTGGCCTGACGATCAATGGCAATCTTTCCAATTCCAGTCGCGTGACACTTCAGGATTCCAACATTGGTGATCAATTGGTGGTCAATAGCGATTACATCGGCGGTGGCATGCTCGCTTTGGATGTGAACACACAATCAAATTTATCGGACATCGTGACGATCACCGGGAATGTCAGCGGTTCGCCCACATTGGTGGCAGTGCAAAATCAGGGACTGAGCGGAACCTACACGGGCACAGGCGTGAACAAAGGTATAAAACTCATTAATGTAGGCGGCAATGCGAAGTCTGACGCGTTTGCTTTAAAAAACGGGCCATTAGTGGCGGGCGCTTTCGCCTACAATTTAAGTCAGCAGGCCGACAAGAGCTGGTATCTCCAATCGGTTATCGACAGCACTGCCCTAGGTGGCATGTTTGCGACCCATCAGGCTGAAGATGTGGCAACCACCATGCTTGGCACGCGCCATGAACGTGTGGGTGATCAACCGGCAAGGCCTACTCAAAAAGGCGAGTTCTGGGCTCGTGCAGTTGCTAAATCCAGCACTGAAACACTCTCTGCCAGCGGCATTGGCGATGTTACGGTTTCGTCCACCATGACCGGATTACAAACGGGTATCGATCTCCTGAGCCATCATTACTCAGATGTGACCACCACTTTGGGAGTTTATGGTGCTATGGTCTGGGCCAATTCAAATCTGCACACGGCTGATGCTGGGGGGGCACTGGCCCAAACGAGCGCCAATGGTTATGTCGGGGGCCTTTATGCCGATCTCGATACGGCGCGTGGGTGGTATGCTGAGGGTGTTTTGCAAGGCGATTGGCTAGATATGTCAGGCGGCAGTGCTGCCAAATCGGATCTCAACACGAAAGCTCACACGGTGTTGGCTTCGCTTGAACTAGGAGCACCGATTGAGCTTTCGGCGAACTCAGCTTTTGAACCCCAAGCTCAGCTCATATATAGTAGAACGTCTGCGGCCACCGCCACCGATACTTATGGTCAAGCAAATATCTTTGCGGATCAAAGCACTGTCATTGGTCGGGCGGGCTTTAGGCTGAAAAGCAATCAAAAATTAAGCGGCGGTGGGCAGCTTTCGGGTTGGATGAAGGCCAACATCTGGGCAGCTTTCGACCCTCAAGGCCAAGCCGTTACAGCCGGATCCACCAACACATCGATCAGCGGCAAAACCAAATGGGCCGACGTCGGCATCGGTATCGATCTCAAAATTGCGCCGCAGGTGGCAATGTTTGCAGATGGCGACGTTGAGTTTGGTCTCGACCAAGCCTACACCGCTTTCACCGGCAAGGCTGGCATGAAGTTGGAGTTTTGAGGATTGAACCTCTTCGACTCAATCGCACCATTGGCTAATCACCTTGCTCGATGCCAACTGAAATACAAAACATACAAGCGTTGCGGACTGAGTGTGAAGCAAGGCGGCATATGCATTGATGTGGTGGACTAGCGGGTACGAATGGACCACCGTGTCAATGCAGTAGCGATAGCCAGTGTGGTGAGCGCGTCGTGACTGAATTTGTTGCTCTTGCCGCGCAGCAATTCATTGAGGCAGGTGCGGGTGATTCCGAGACGTTTGGCGACTTCGGGTTGTGCGAGATCCCACTTGGCCATGCCGTGCTCAATGCTGATCATTAAATGTTGTCGCTTAGTTATATTGATGTCGTCACTGTAGCGGCCTCAACTTTAACCCACACATTTTCAATGGATTCCATAGTTGCGCAATAATTTATGAAGTGCATGTTGAAAGTCTGGGTCCCGATTTTCGTTGGGAAGACGACGAGCAACTGTGTTTTCATAAAATGGTGGGCGGTGCAGGATTCGAACCTGCGACCCGGTGATTAAGAGTCACCTGCTCTACCAACTGAGCTAACCGCCCGTTCCTTTCAGAACGAAG
>JANMWK010000134.1:0-13019 GCA_031393975.1 Hyphomicrobiales bacterium | reverse complement strand
GAAATTTCGAAATTGGCAATTGACGCCAATGGCTCGACTGAAAAATTGAAAGTTGCGCATTTCCCCGGCTCCAAACATGCCGTTGCCGAATATGTGTCAGAAATGGTGGCCACTATTGGGGAGAACATGGGCGTGCGCCGTACGGCTGCACTCACTGTTTCCGATGGTGTAATCGGTTCCTATATCCACAACCAAATCGCCCCCGGCATGGGCAAAATTGGGGTGATTGTTGCCCTTGAATCAACTGGCAACAAAGATGAATTGGCCAGTGTTGGTCGGATGCTCTGCATGCACATCGCCGCAACCAACCCGGTAGCCTTGAGCCTTGACTTGGTTCCAGCTGATGTGCTGGCCCGCGAAAAGGCGGTTCTGGAAGAAAAGAACGCTGGCAAGCCCGCCAATGTGATGGAAAAAATTGTGGCTTCCGGCCTCAAGACCTATGCCAAGGAAACTTGCCTGTTAGAGCAGGCTTATGTGCATGATGGTTCAAAAACCGTAACTCAGATTCTAGCGGAATTGGCCACTAAGGTAGGTGCTACCGTAAAGCTCACCGGCTTTGTACGGATGCAGCTGGGTGAAGGCATTGAAAAAGCTGAAGACGATTTTGCCGACGAAGTTGCAAAAATGGCTGGCGGCAATTAACAACCTAATCGGGCAAATGTGTCGCATTTGCCCGTGTCATTTTTTTGTGTTAATAGTACAGCACTGGGCGAGTGCAGTTGTGTAACATGGCACTTACATCTTCGGGGGTAACGAGGATGAATCGTATGTCAAATTCAATTGATCCTATGATCGTTCGCATGGCACGTGCTATAGCGGCGAGCCAAGGCACGTCTGACTGGAAGCCTTTTGTAGCAACGGCACGCGCTTCACTCAGTGCGATTCGTGAACCATCAGATGAAATGTTGGAAGCCGCTTCAGATGGAATGCCAGATTGGGGTGAACTGCCGCAAGAATGGCGTGCGATGATTGATTTCGTTCTCGGTGAAGGCGACTTGAGCAATGATAACAAACCCTCACCAAAGGTGGACCGCGACGCTGGCTAATCTGAGACGAATCATAAAACGCTATCTATGATGTGGCTCCATGAATTGGGGCCATTTTCTTGGCACTCCGTGGGGAAATAATGGGCAAAGTAAAGTATAAACGGGTTCTTCTGAAAATTTCAGGTGAAGTGCTGATGGGCAAAGAACCCTTCGGCATTGATTTGGAAACCGTGGGCCGCGTGGCTGATGAGGTAATCGCCTGCACCAAAGCGGGTGCACAAGTGGCTTTGGTCATCGGCGGTGGTAATATTTTCAGGGGGCTAGCCGGGGCCGCTAAAGGCATAGACCGTGTTTCCGCCGATCATATGGGCATTATGGCAACGGTGATGAACGCGCTGGCGATGCAAGGTGTTTTGATTTCCAAAGGCGTTGATGCGCGCATGTTGTCGGCCATCGCCATGCCCACCGTATGCGAGACATATTCCGCAGCTAAAGGCATCCACCATATGGAAAAGGGCAGGGTGATTATCTGTGCTGCTGGAACGGGTCTGCCATTTTTCACCACCGACACCGGAGCCGCTTTACGTGCCGCCGAACTGAAATGTGATGCTCTGCTCAAAGGCACCAGTGTTGACGGGGTCTATTCCTCCGATCCTAAAAAGAACCCAAAAGCCAGACGCTATGACAGAATAACCTTCAACGAAATATTAGCGAAAGATCTTCGTATTATGGACCCTGCCGCAATCGCTCTTGCAAGAGACAATGAGATTCCGGTAGTGGTGTTCTCCATCCGCGAGGCGGGCAATGTAGGGCGTGTGCTCACAGGCACCGGCCAATTTACGACTGTGACTAAGGAATAATTCAAATGGCACAACTTCCAGATTTTAACCTGGCTGATATTAAGCGCCGCATGGCTGGCGCAATTGATTCATTGAAACATGATTTTGGTGGCTTACGCACGGGCCGTGCGTCATCCACTTTATTGGACCCTATCATGGTCGATGCTTACGGCTCTAAAATGGCGTTGACCCAATGCGCGTCTGTTACTGTGCCAGAGCCCCGCATGTTGCAAATCAGCGTGTGGGATAGGGGACTGGTTACCTCCGTCGAAAAGGCAATTCAGCAATCAAACTTGGGGCTCAATCCCCAAACTGAGGGCCAAACCATTCGTCTGCGTATGCCGGACCTCACTCAAGATCGCCGCAAGGAATTGGTGAAAGTTGCTCATACTTATGCGGAAAAAGGCCGTGTAGCGGTGCGCAATGTGCGCCGCGATGGTATGGACCAATTGAAGTCGCTCGAAAAAAACAAACAAATGAGCGAAGATGAACAGAAAGATAAATCAACAGAAGTGCAAAAGCTCACCGACGATACGATTAAAGATATCGACGGTGCATTGAAAGTGAAAGAAGCTGAAATTATGCAGGTTTGAGGCCTAACTCCCGTGAATGCTTCTGCCAATAAAGACCTGCCGCGCCATGTTGCTTTGATCATGGATGGCAATGGTCGCTGGGCTGCCGCACGAGGCTTGCCGCGATCAGCGGGGCATAAACTTGGTATTGACGCACTGCGCCGTGCGGTGAAGGCAGCGTCAGATTTTGGCATAGAATATCTGACGATCTATTCCTTCAGCACTGAAAACTGGTCGCGCCCCAAAACTGAAGTGACATTTTTGTTGGAGCTTTTGCGTCGGTTTATTAGACAGGATGTGGCCGAGCTTCATGCCTCTGGCGTGAAAATAAAAATCATTGGTGCGCGCGATGATCTTGAGCCTTCGATGGTGAAACTTCTTGAAGATGCTGAAAAACTCACGGCTGCAAATGCCAAACTCACATTGGTTGTTGCCTTCAACTATGGCAGCCGCCAGGAAATTGTGCGGGCTGCGCAAAAGTTGGCAGATCAGGTGAAAGCAGGTATTTTGCAGCCCCAAGAGATCACCTCAGAATTAATTTCCTCGCAACTCGACACCGCCACAATCCCTGACCCCGATTTACTCATTCGCACCGGGGGTGAAAAACGCATTTCGAATTTCCTGCTATGGCAATGTGCTTATGCTGAATTTGTGTTCGTTCCAGAATTCTGGCCGGAGTTTAATGCCGATATTTTCGCACGCGCTCTTGATGAGTTTCGAAGTCGTGACCGCCGCTTTGGCGGTGTGAAAGCTCAGATAGCATGAACAAATGGTCAGACCTTGGCATACGGTCGGCTTCAGCACTGGTTTTCGCACCCCTCGTGGTGGCGGCCATTTGGGCGGGGGGAGTTTGGTTTTCAGTGTTCGTCATATTTATGGGTGTGTTGTTGGCCTTTGAATGGTCATCAATTGCCCACCCCGCAAACGTCAAGCAGTTCGCAGCCTATGCACTGGCTAGCATCTGTGCTGGCCTTTTGGTTAAGGACTTGGGCACCGTTCAAACCTGTGGTGTGATTGCAGTATTCACCGCTTTGTCAACCGCTGCAAGTTCTCGATCATTGAGTAAATGGAAACTCATTGGTGTGCCGTATGTGGCATTGCCAATTATGGCCTTGGTGATTTTGCGCAGCGACTTGCAATGGGGCCTCTATGCCATATTTTGGTGTGTGACCATTGTTTGGTCCGCTGATATTTTAGCTTACTTTGCTGGTCGCATTATTGGTGGACCAAAGCTTGCCCCCACTCTTTCGCCGAAGAAAACTTGGGCCGGAATGGGTGGTGCAATTGTGGGCGCAGCACTTGCTTCCATCGTTTTTACACATTTCGTAAATCTACCTGCTTGGCCTTTGTTTGGTCTGGCCGCGGTGTTTGCCGTGGTGGAGCAGGGCGGTGACATTTTGGAAAGTGCGCTGAAACGCGCTCACGGGGTGAAAGATTCCAGCAATTTGATTCCCGGCCATGGCGGAATTCTTGACCGCGTCGATGGCCTCATCTCGGTCATTTTAGCTGCAACATTAGTGGGTTACCTGCACAACGCCCAAAGTGCAGCCGAAGGTCTTTTGCGCTGGTAACCATCTTTGTCGAAAAGTTGACGCAATTGCCGTTCTTTGTGGTTAAAATTTGGTAAATACGACGAAGAGGCAACTAAGTTCCATGAATCTGTTATCGATCCTGCAAGCGCCAATTTTTGGAATCCTTTTTTATGGCTTGCCCTATATTGTGGCTTTGCTGGTTATCATTTTTATCCACGAGTTTGGCCATTTTTATGTAGGCCGTTTATGTGGCGTCAACATTGAAACCTTCTCGGTGGGTTTTGGCAAAGAAATTTATGGCTTCAATGACAAGCATGGTACGCGCTGGAAATTCTGCTGGATTCCTTTAGGCGGTTATGTGCGCTTTCAGGGTGATGCCAATGCCGCAAGCCTGCCAAGTGCTGAAGCCGTGCATCGTCCGGGCAGCCTTCACGCCGCCAAATTATGGAAACGCATGGCCATTGTTGCAGCTGGGCCAATTGCAAATTTCTTATTGGCGATTTTTATTTTTGCAGCGGCCTTTATGTGGTTCGGCATTCAAGTCAATGAGCCGCGTGTCGACGGCGTGACTGATGATGGCGCTGCTAAGGTAGCGGGCCTATTGCCTGGAGATTATATTCGTACTGTTGACGGCAAAGCCATCAGCAGCTTTTCTGAAATTCAGGAATCGATGATTTTACGGGGCGAAGAACCGGTAGCATTGGGCGTGGAACGGGGCGGCGAAAAATTGAACTTCACCATTGTGCCGCGAATCAAGGAAATTCCAGACGGTTTTGGCAGCACGGTGCGCACCAGTTTGATTGGTATTTCTCATGAATATGCGAAAGACCCCAAACAAACCAAACGCGTTTCATTACCAACCGCAATGTCTATGGCGGTCGAGCGCACGATGTTTGTATGCAAAACCACTCTGCGTTATATTGGCAAGATTATATTAGGCACTGAACGCGCCAATCAACTGAATGGGCCCATTGGAACCGCGAAAGCTGCTGGCGACACGGCCTCGATGGGCGTTTGGCCTTTTATTACTTTTATTGCCCTAATTAGTGTCAGTATTGGTCTTGTTAACCTTTTCCCAATCCCAATGCTGGATGGTGGACATTTGGTATTTTACTTAATTGAAGCGGTTATGGGAAAACCGGTTAGTCCAATAGCGCAGGAATGGAGCTTCCGCATTGGATTATCGATGATTCTGATGCTGATGGTTTTCGTCTCCTTCAACGATGTTGGCCGCATTGTGGCAATGAAGTTTGGGAGCTGAAAATTAACACTTATCTTTCATTTGCAATGTAAAATAAAATGGTTAAAACGACCCCAACTGCACTGTTCGAGGACGGCTCGTTTAGTTTGAGGTAGGCTTTTTAGATGCGTAATAAAATTGGGCTTGTTGGCCTTCTCGTGTTGTTATTGACAATGGTCGCGCCAGTGGGTGCGCCATTTTTTGCTGTTAATAGCGCTTATGCCGCCTCTGTTTCACAAATTATTATCGAAGGCAGCCAACGCGTTGAGCGCGAAACAGTGCTGTCCTACATGCAGATTTCGGCAGGCGAACAGCTTGATAATCAGAAAATCGACGAGTCTATTAAGGCCCTGTTTCAGACGGGTTTGTTTTCTGATGTAAGTATCACAACCCGCGGCTCAGCGCTTGTCGTCCATATAGTTGAAAATCCGCTCATAAATGTCGTGAATTTCGAAGGTAACAGCCAAATTGACGATGACACTTTACAAAAAGAAGTCGAAGTTAAAGAGCGCATGATTTACACGAAGGCGCGCGTTCAAAGTGACACGCGCCGTGTGCTAGCGCTCTATCAGGCCAAAGGTTTTTATAATGTGCGCGTGGCTCCCAAGCTCATTCGCCTTCCAGAAAACCGCGTGAACCTAGCTTTTGAGATATCAGAAAACGGCAAGACTGAAATTTCTGAAATCAATTTCACAGGCAATCACGCTTTTAGTGGCGGCACTTTGCGCGGTGCTATGATCACCAAACAAAAAACTTGGTGGAACCCGTTCTTGCGCAACGACACTTACGACGCTGATCGTCTTGAGTATGACAAGGAACTGATCCGTCGTTATTATCTGAAAAACGGCTATGCTGATATTCAAGTGGTTTCAGCTGATGCGCAATTGAAGCCGGATGGAAGTTCATTCGTTCTCAACATCACTGTTGAAGAGGGTCCTCGTTATTCTATCGGGGATGTGGCGGTTGATGTGGGCCAAGCGAAACTCGATGCAAAAGGCTTAACTAAAGTTATCAAAACCGGTGTAGGCGATATTTATAATGCCTCGAAAGTCGATAAGACGGTAGACAATCTCACGTTGGAAGCCAGCAACCAAGGCTTTGTTTTTGCAAAAGTTGAGCCAAAAGTCGAACATAACGCTGCAGACAGAACCGTCAACATTACCTATCAAATCAGCGAAGGCACACGTGCCTATATCGAACGCATCGATATAGTCGGCAATACGCGCACCGAAGATGTCGTAATACGCCGCGAGCTTCGCCTCTATGAAGGCGACGCTTTCAATCGCACATTGGTGGAGCGTGCCCGCCGCCGGCTCACGGCATTGGATTTCTTTGATAAGATTGATTTCAAAGAACAACAAGGCTCCGCCCCCGATAAAATTGTGCTGGTTGTTGATGTGTCAGAAAAGTCGACGGGCTCACTGACTTTCAGCCTCGGCTATTCGTCTGTTGAAGCTGTTGTTGGTTCAGTGCAATTGGCCGAACGCAATTTGTTGGGCAAGGGTTTGCAAGCCCGGTTGAACACATCTCTCAGCTTCAAGAAACAACAGGTAGATTTCAGCTTCACCGATCCTTATTTCTTGGGATCGCCGATTTCCGCAGGTTTTGATGTGTTTGCCACTAAGACTGACAATAGCATTGCGTCGTCGTACACGAGCGAACAATATGGTGGCGCTTTGCGTACTGGTTTCAATCTTGATGAATTCTCATCCGTAGGATTGAAGTATTATCTGGCCTACCGCAAGGTTGGCGGCGTAACGACCGCGACGGCTGCACCATCGGTGATTGAACAGCAAGGTAGCAGTTGGAAATCTGCAATATCTGCAAATTATCAATATGATGATATCGATAACCCAATTAAACCGACAAGTGGCGTGCGCGCTCAGTTAGATACTGAATTTGCGGGCGTTGGTGGCAATACGTATTATGCCAAAGTGGAAGCACACGCATGGTATTTCATGCCATTCTTTGATGATGCGGTGGTCCTTAAAATTGAGGGCAACGCCGGTCACATTCAGCCGCTAGGTAACAATAGAGTGCCTTTGCAAGATCGCTTCTTCAAAGGAGCAGACTCATTCCGTGGCTTTGCACAATCAGGTATTGGCCCTATGCAGGTTGGCAATGATGGTGTGAACGATGCAATTGGTGGCAACACCTATGCAATTGGAACCGTGGAAACTACATTCCCTATTGGATTACCAGAAGCCCTTGGTATTTCAGGGGAAGTATTTTCAGATTTTGGTACAGTGTTTAATTCGGGTCAGAAGTCTGTGGCCAGCGCCGCTGGCACAAATTGCAATGGCGCTTTTGCCTGCTCGGTGTTTGATACAGCAAGCCTTCGCGCTTCAATAGGTGCTGGTCTGATATGGGTATCGCCTTTCGGACCATTGAAGTTTGAAGTGGCCTACCCACTTGTTAAATCCGCCACTGACGAAACACAAATTTGGCGCTTCTCCATTGGAACCAGCTTCTAGACCTTTTGAATTCCTCAGCTAATATGTCTGTGGCGGTTGATGAAGATCAGCCGCCACATTTTTGAAGGATGGATTATGAGCGAAGAAGTACCAAAAAAAACTCTCGACATTCAACGCATCATGCAGCTTCTGCCGCATCGCTATCCATTTTTGTTGATCGATAAAATGACTGAATGCAATGGTGAAGACTCTGGCATCGCCCTCAAAAATGTCACAATGAACGAGCCGTTCTTCCAAGGCCATTTCCCAACTCGCCCCGTCATGCCAGGTGTTTTGCTGGTCGAAGCCATGGCCCAGACTGCAGGGGCTTTGGTGCTCGAACATCAAAGTGAAAATGCTGGCAAACTGGTGTTCTTCATGTCCATCGACAAAGCCCGTTTCCGTAAACCTGTAGGCCCAGGCGATTCAGTTTACTTTCACGTCAAGCTCTTACAAAAGCGCCCGCCTGTGTGGAAATATTGGGCCGAAGCGCATGTCGATGGCAAGAAAGTCGCTGAAGCGGAAATTGGTGCCATGGTGATTGATGGAGTGAAGGCTTAGCTTCTTCCACTCATCGGCACATAATCACGCCTGGTTGGTCCCACATAAAGTTGACGCGGCCGACCAATGCGTTGCGAAGGATCCTCAATCATTTCTTTCCATTGCGATATCCAACCTACCGTGCGGGCCAGAGCAAACAACACTGTGAACATGCTGGTCGGGAATCCCATGGCGCGAAGAATAATACCAGAATAGAAATCCACATTTGGATAAAGCTTGCGGTCGATGAAGTAGGGGTCACTCAGCGCCAAGCGTTCAAGTTCACGCGCCACATCGAGCAGCGGATCATCCTTCACACCTAAAGCCTCAAACACTTCATGCGCTGAGGCCGCCATGATCTTGGCGCGCGGATCATAATTCTTATAAATGCGGTGGCCAAAACCCATCAGTCGGACGTTAGAACTTTTGTCTTTCACCTTGGCGATGAACTCAGGAATTTTGTCAACTGTGCCGATGTCTTCCAACATTTTCAGTGCGGCCTCATTGGCCCCTCCGTGAGCGGGTCCCCACAGGCAAGCAATGCCCGCAGCGATGCAAGCAAAGGGGTTGGCCCCCGATGAACCCGCAAGACGCACTGTCGATGTTGAAGCATTCTGTTCATGATCAGCATGAAGAATAAAAATACGGTCCATGGCGCGGGCCAGAACCGGGTTCACCACATAATCTTCACAAGGCACCGCAAAGCACATATGCAGAAAATTAGCGGCATAACTCAGATTATTCTTGGGGTATACGAAAGGCTGGCCCACATGATATTTGTAGGTCATGGCCGCAATCGTTGGCAATTTTGCGATCATACGATGGGAGGCAATTTCACGCTGGCGCGGATCATTAATGTCTGTTGAGTCATGGTAGAATGCGGAAAGTGCACCCACCATCGCCACCATCACAGCCATGGGATGAGCATCGCGCCGGAAGCCACGGAACATCATGGCCATCTGCTCATGGATCATAGTGTGGTGGGTAATATCATAATCAAATTTCTTGCGTTGCTCGGGTGTGGGTAACTCACCATAATAAAGCAGATAGCAAGTTTCTAGAAAGTCACCTTGCGTCGCCAATTGTTCAATCGGATAGCCACGGTGCAACAACACACCTGCATCACCATCAATATAAGTGATTGTCGATTTACAAGCCGCCGTTGAAGTGAACCCAGGATCAAATGTAAAAATGCCCGCATCGGCGTAAAGTTTAGAGATATCGACAACATCAGGCCCAATGGTGCCATGAATGAGCGGCAGATCATGGGTTTTATCGGCGAGTTGAATTTTGGCGGCTTCGGACATGTCGAGGCTCCTTTATGATGTTCTAATCCTATTGCAGCGCAGCAAAAAGGTCAATGATGCTCACCTAAACCTGATCAGCAATCCGCCCCAAACTTTCTTCGCGTCCTAAAACTTCAAGCACGTCGAAAATTCCAGGGGACGTGCTGGTGCCTGTCAGCGCCGCGCGTAAGGGCTGGGCGAGTTTCCCCAGTTTCAAGCCAGCTGTTTCAGCGTGAGCTTTCACGGCATTTTCCAAACCCGCAGCTTTCCATTCGGAACAGGCGCTCAGAACCTCAACTAAGGTTTTCAAAGCGCCTTTGCCTTCATCACCGAGAAGGGCTTTAGCTTTGTCATCCATTGCCAACGGCCGCGCTGTGAACAGATAATTGGTATTGGTCATCAACTCCACCAAAGTTTTGGCGCGCTCCTTCAAACCGGGCATTGCGATGAGAAGTTTGGCTTTCATCACATCATCGATCTTGGCCAGCAGAGCAGGGCCGTTTTCGACATAAGGAAGAAAGGCGATAAATTCTGTCAGCAATTCTGCATCATCCGTATGCCGAATATAATGGCCGTTGAGATTTTCGAGTTTTGCAAAATCAAACCGTGACGGCGATTTGCCAATGCCGTCCAAATCAAACCAGCGCACTAATTCGTCGGTCGAGAAAATTTCATCATCGCCATGGCTCCAGCCCAAGCGTGCTAAATAATTGCGGAGTGCCGCAGGTAAATAGCCCATAGCGCGGTAAGCCTCCACACCCAATGCACCGTGGCGTTTGGAAAGCTTCGCTCCATCCGGTCCATGGATCAACGGCACATGAGTCATGCTCGGTACAGTCCAACCCATCGCCAAATAAATCTGCATCTGACGAGCTGTATTGGTGAGATGGTCCACCCCCCGAATAACGTGGGTGACAGCCATGTCATGGTCATCCACCACGACAGATAAGTTATAAGTGGGGTTGCCATCTGAGCGTAAAATTATGAGATCGTCCAAATCCTTGTTCGGAATAACCACACGGCCTTGGGCTTGATCATTGATCACAGTTTCGCCCTCCTGCGGGGCTTTAAAACGGATCACGGGTTTAACGCCAGCAGGCGCATTGGTTGCGCTGCGATTTCGCCATGTGCCATCATAACGGATTGGCCGTTTTTCCGCTTCGGCTTTCTCGCGCATGGCCGTGAGTTCTTGCGGGCTGCAATAGCAAAGATAGGCGTGGCCAGTGGCCAGCAAGGCATTAGCCACTTCGGCATGACGCGCCATGCGGCTGTGTTGCGATACAGCTTCACCGTCCCAGTGCAAACCCAACCATGTCAGCCCTTCGAGAATCGCGGTTGTAGCGGCCTCAGTCGAACGCTCACGGTCGGTATCTTCAATCCGCAGCAGCATCTTACCAGAATTGCCTTTGGCGTAAGCCCAATTGAACAAGGCCGTGCGCGCGCCGCCAATATGTAAATAGCCTGTGGGCGAGGGAGCAAAACGGGTGATGGGGGATGACATACAGGTCATTTTCCTATTAATTAGTCATGGGGGAGGCGAGATGGCCCGAGGGGAGCCGGATAGCACAGGTGAATGGGGCGTCAAAGGGGTTGTGGCGTTGCAGCGGAGTCTTGCCCTGCAAGCGTCGCGCATGATGCTCTGGTCCCCTCTATTTCTCATTGCCGGCATTTGGACCTATTTTAACCTGCCGCAAGAACCAAGCTTACTTGCCGTGGGTGTTCTAGCGGCATTATCGGCATTATTATTTCGGTTGGGCCGCACACGTACATTTAGTCTCATCTGCGCTCTTATTTTCTTCGGCTTGGTCACAGCTAAATTCCGCGAATATGTGGTGCACACACCTTTGTTGCGGGCCTATGTTTCGGAAAGTGATATTTCTGGATTCGTGGCAGACGCCGATAATCGCGGTAACAGCAAGCGCATCATTGTGGTGGAACTCGATTCAGCAACCAATATTCCAGAAGGCGAAATGCCACGGCGGGTGCGCATTTCGTCGTTCCACGCGGAATCCGTTTTGATTGGCGATTACGTGAGCATGAAAGCTCGTTTGTCACCCCTGCCAATGCCCGTTTCACCCGGTGCATTTGACTATGGCCGCGACCTCTATTTTCAATCCATTGGGGCCACCGGGCAAAGCTCCACCGAGCCAACAATTGAAATTAAAGATGTCCCCTATAAGTTTGTAATCAGGCGATTTTTCCATGCCATGCGTAGCGCCATGGGAGCCCGAATCACTAGCGTTATTCCGGGCCCCCTAGGCGCTTTCGCCAATGCTGTTATTACTGGTGAGCGGGCTGCCATTCCGAAGGAGATGAACACTAGCCTGCAAATCTCCGGCC
This sequence comes from Hyphomicrobiales bacterium, assembly GCA_031393975.1. Classification (GTDB taxonomy): domain Bacteria; phylum Pseudomonadota; class Alphaproteobacteria; order Rhizobiales; family Aestuariivirgaceae; genus Aestuariivirga. The sequence goes on along the minus strand of JANMWK010000134.1, from coordinate 1,231 downwards.
TCGCGCATATCCTATCAATATCCGGATTGCATATGACTCTAGTGGCCGGTGGCGTGTTCTGGGTGGTGCGGGCCTTCCTCGCTTTGTTTCCTTATCTGGCCTTGCGCTATCCCATTAAAAAATGGGCTGCTGTGGCCGCCCTTGTCGTGGGACTCATCTATATGTTGCTGGCCGATTCCGGTTCGGCCACGGAACGCTCTTACATCATGATAGCCGTCATGTTTTTTGCCATGCTGGTCGACAGGCCTGCTGTGTCGCTGCGCAATCTCGCTATTTCGGCCATCCTAATTCTGGTGGTTACGCCCGAAGAGTCCATGGGTGCCAGTTTTCAAATGTCCTTCCTCGCAGTCATGGGCCTTGCCGCATTTTTTGAATGGTGGAACCAGCGACCAGTGGACATGAAAAAGATCGCCGCCTCGCGTACCCAGCGCTTTATCCTCTCAACGTGGAAACATGTAGCGGGGTCTGTGATGACAACGCTGGTAGCCGGGGGGCTTTCCAGCATGGCGGCGGCCTATCACTTTGGGCGCATGGCCCCTTATGGCACCATAGCCAATGGCTTGTCGCTGCCCGTGGTTGGCATCTTGGTCATGCCGCCTGCACTGGCCAGCGCTATGCTCATGCCGTTTGGCCTTGAAGAATTACCGTTGAAGGTAATGGAATTCGGGCTGAAAATCACCATGTGGATTTCCGATTTGGTCGCCTCTTGGCCCGGCGCCAATGTGCTGATCCCCAAACCTGCGCTCACCAGCATTGTGGTCATGGTTTTGGGCTCGGCCATTTTGTGCATCGGTGTTGGCCGCTTTCGATTTCTCGGCGTTGTCATGATGAGCGTAGGACTGGCCTCGTCACAATTAGCTCAGCGTCCGCAAATTCTCATTGAGGAGCGCGGCTCCAATGTGGCGGTGTTGGACGAGCAAGGCCATTATGTTTTTGCCGATCCCAGCAAAGGAAAATTCGCTGGCGAAAAATGGCTGCAAAGCAATGGCGAAATCACCACCATGGCGGCAGCCTCACAGCTTGCCGGGTGGGTGTGCGCCGAGGGCATGTGCTTTGCCGATGTGGGAGAAAAATCGATTGGCTATATCCATTCCCAAACCGCCCCCGATTGGACCTGCCCACCTGTCGACATCATCATCGCGGATTTTCCGCTACATCATGCCTGTGCCGAAGCGACCATCCGCATTGATCGCTTCGATGTCTGGCGGCACGGCGCTCATGCCATCACCAT
>JANMWK010000093.1:0-14876 GCA_031393975.1 Hyphomicrobiales bacterium | reverse complement strand
CGGACAAGCTGGTGGTCAAAGGTAAACCACAGCGCGGCAAGGTTGGCCAACCGCTCACACCCTTCACACTCAACCCCGATGGGGCATTTTCCATTGGGCTTAAAGTTGGCAGACGGTCTGGCGATTTATTGTTGCTCGATCTCACTGGTAAAGTGCGCAGCAAAGTTTACAAACCTTACCGATTTCCTGCACCGCAAGAGCTATTGAGTTTTGTTGCTACCAGCCTTGAAGAATTACTGGCGGGCCTTTCACCCCTCCAACGCGAGCGTGTTTCTGGATTGGGGATTGCTGCACCATTTGAACTTTGGAACTGGGAAGAAGCCACAGGGGCACCCCGAGACGTGATGGAGGCGTGGCGCGGGTTTGATTTGGCTGCAGAGCTTGCAAAACTAGGTTCTTGGCCCGTCCATTATTGCAACGACGCAACAGCAGCCTGTGCCGCTGAGTTATTGTTTGGCAAGGGCCGTCAGCATCGCAATTATGCTTATTTCTATGTGGGTTATTTTGTTGGCGGTGGGGTCGTCATCAACGGACATATTTTCCAAGGCCAAAGTGGTTATGCTGGAGCGATGGGGCCATTACCGATTTATACTCAAGGTCAAAAACCTCAACAACTTTTGCATCATGCCAGCCTTTATGTTTTAGAAAATCAACTGCAAGCTGCAGGGTTTGATCCGATGTTTCTTGCAAACTCTCCTGATGATTGGACTGGAATTGAAATCCAATTGGATGCTTGGTTGGATCAAACCGCAAAAAGCCTCGCCTATGCCAGTGTGTCCATTATGTCCGTGATTGATTTCGAAGCAATCATTATTGATGGCGCCATGCCCACTTATGTGCGTGCTGATTTGGTAGCCCGCACGCAAATTGCTTTGCAGGCCTTCGATATTCGTGGCTTGCCAGCCTTCACGATTGAAGAAGGTAGCATCGGCATTGACGCGCGCGCATTGGGGGCGGCCAGCTTGCCTTTGTTTGCTAATTTTATTATCGACCGTGACGTATTGTTTAAAGAGGCCAACTAAATGTTAAAAAATATCAATCCATTGTTAGGCCCTGAACTCCTCAAAGTTCTGCGTGCAATGGGTCATGGTGATGAGATTGCAATTGTTGATGGTAATTACCCTGCCGATACGGATGCCAAGCGTTTGGTGCGGATGGATGGGCACAGTGCCACAAATATTCTTGATGCAATTTTGTCTGTGATGCCGCTGGATGAAATGGTGCCGGACTGCGCCTTTAGACCTGCAGCCTATCAAGATCCCCAACGCATGGAGCCTGTATTTGCGGATTTTGAGCATATCGTCAAACGCTATGAGCCCCAGCGGCATATTTCAGTTTTGATTGGAGCAGCATTTTATGAACGCGTTAAAGGCTGCTACGCCATCGTCGCTTCTAGCGAGGCGCGGCTATATGGCAACATCATCCTAAGAAAAGGCGTTGTCCATCCTCAGTGATCTTGTACATTGTTAGAATCGTTCTAATGTAAGACGCTTACCGTGCGAGGACCATTTGAAATCATTCTCCGATCTGACTGAACAAGAAATTATTGCTCTGGCGATTTCGAGCGAAGATGATGACGCAAGATCTTATGCGGGATTTGCCCATGCGCTAATGGGAGACTATCCAGCCTCAGCAAAAGTGTTTATTGAAATGGCAGAGGAAGAGCATGAGCACCGTCGCTCACTGACGGAACTTTACGCGAAGAAGTTTGGTGACTTTATTCCGCTTATTCGCCGCGCTGATGTGAACGGCTTTGTAAAACACAAACCAGCATGGATGCTGAACAAGTTGGGCATTGATGCCATGCGCAAGCGGGCCGAAGTGATTGAGCTTGAGAATTATCGATTCTATATACAAGCAGCGGATCGTTCAAAAGATCCACAAGTGAAAAAGCTTCTGAGTGATTTGGCGATTGCTGAAAAAGGCCATGAATCTCTAGCGTCTAAACTCGGCCTCGAACATCTCACAACGGATGCAAAGATTGACGAGAGTGAAACCCAGCGCCGCTTGTTCTTACTGCAGGTGGTTCAGCCTGGCCTCGTTGGACTCATGGACGGCTCGGTCTCCACTTTAGCGCCCATTTTCGCCGCTGCATTCGCCACCAATAACACGTGGCAGACATTTCTCGTCGGGGTTGCCGCGTCGTTGGGAGCAGGCATTTCCATGGGACTTGCTGAAGGCCTATCCGATGATGGCCAGTTAACTGGCCGTGGCCACCCCCTCATTCGCGGCCTCGCTTCTGGCATAATGACTGCTGTCGGTGGCATTGGTCACACCCTGCCATTTTTGTTGCATGATTTTCACACCGCCTTGATCATGGCAGTGGCCGTGGTCATCGTTGAACTGGGCATCATCTCATGGATCCGCTGGAAATATATGGATACGCCTTTTTTGAAAGCCGCCATGCAAATTGCTGTGGGCGGGTTCCTCGTGTTTCTCACTGGGATATTAATTGGCAGTGCCTAGCTTCATACCGGCATTCACGTAGCCTGGTGGCAGATCACCTATTAAATTGGTGACGCGCTTATGAAGGATGCAATCGAAAATCTGATCGACCGCCTGTTTAGCGCCTGCGACCCGCGACGGATGATCGGTATCGGCAGCGGCATGGGGCAGAAGTTCGACGCGGCCCGGATACTTTTTAGCCAATGGCAGATAAGGCACGAGTGGCCCCGTTAACGTGCCATTAGGAGATTTAAAAATATCAGCGTCAATCGCGGCATGTGAAATTTTGCCTGAAGCCATGGCTGCGTCAAGGGCTGCCACGTCAACACATTCGCCTCGATCATAGTTGAGCAATACGGAATTTGAATTCATAACATTCAAAATCTCAGCATTGATAATTCCGGCATTGGTAAATTGTTTGGTTGCAGCATCAGGCGTCCCTAGCCCTGTGTGAACGCTCAGCACATCGGCTTGAGTGGCGGCGTCGATTGCGGTCGAAGAATAGACAAACCCATCCGCTTCAATACGAGCTTGGTGATGTGACCTGGCGTAAACTTTCACAATCAACCCAAATGCATGCGCAAGCTTCGCCACTTCACGGCCGATATTGCCATAACCCAAAATAGCGATGGTTTTACCTTCGAGTTTTTCTGCCGGAAAATCGTGAAGATGTTTTCCGCTATCAAACTCACCCGCCACACTGCGGCGATGCAGTTCATTGATGGGAAGGCCAGGTTGCATACGCACCAAAGCTTTGAAGGCCATTTGTGCTGTCACTCTTGAATTAAAGCCTGGCGTGTTCATCAAAGGCGCATCACCACCCACCCCATTGCCAGTCCCCCATGAGGCCGAACCCATATTGCCTGTCCCCGCTCCAATGCGAACACCCCCCGATTTAAAGATCGAAGCTTTTGGCAAAAATGTTGCAGCCGCAATTACGGCGTCATAGTGGCCTTTGTCAGTGAGGGGTAAAATCTCGGCTTCAGTTGAAATCTCTGGCAGATAGAAGAAATGGATTTTGGCCGTTTCATAGATCTTTGAATCTTGAGCTGCGCCAAAATGAAAAATCCCGCCTCTCGCTTCGATATGAGTTTTGACTTCTGTGAGATCAGGCTTGCCATCGGTAGAAAATTTTAAACCAATCAGATCGCAAATAAGAACTTTGTAGGCACGGTCGAGCGCAGGTGCGGGAAAGATTATATCCTGTTTGACAAGCTCTTCTTCAAACACCAGAATCTTCGCACGCAAATACGCATAACGCAAATTTTCTAACAACGCGATTACGTCAGCAGTCGGACGAATACCACCTATCCAAGCGCGGTAATCACCGGGCGTTCCGGGAAATGCATTGATATAACGCGCCACATCCAGCCCCTTTTCATGCTCGCCATTGGGGTGCGTAATACCATCATAGGAGAGAAGCTGTTTTGAACGCTGAAGAATTCGCGCATGAAGTTCTGGGTCTTTGATATCGGGATCCTTTATTTTGAGCAGCGTCACGGCGGTACCACGTCTCTCGGCATCAGCCACCCCAAGCTCCAAAAGTTCAGTGTTCGCAATCCAGTCATCAATGGTTTGACGGTTGCCACGCGAGCGATGATTCAAATTCATCATGTCACCCAGATTTTTTTCCAAGCGCAGCAGGCCGAAAGTCGTTTCGGCAAAGGCCAAAGTGGAAAACGTATTAATGACACCACCTAACATTTTGTCAGCCTGCGGATCATAGAAGGGCCCAATATTTGTACTGCGCTGCCCGGTGAGAGGTTTCCTCGCATCAAGCGGTGTTGCAAGTTTCAATTGCCGAGGAATGGCAAAACCGGGCGCGCGTTGATTGGCCTCGATAAATGCGAGGGCTGCTGGCGTGAAGCTTGCGATATAATAGCCTGAGATGCCCCCAATAGCTTTTTGAAACGGCGAAAAGAGACAGCACTTTGCCAGCACGGCTTTGATGATTTCGTCATCCCAGGGCATGGCACCCAACATGGATGTGGCGTCGAGGACAGCGTGATGTTCAGTTGGATTTTCATCCAGCCAACTCAGCAAATTGGTAATGTCAGATTGGGAATAAGTGGTGGCCCCCGTCGTTTCATGGCCTACACCAAAGAAAAGTTTTACACCCATTTTTTTTAAAGTTTCGGCGTTCGGAATCTGACCTTCATGTCGCGCAAAATGCAGGCGCGATTCATCGCCACCTTTGCTCAGTCGCATCAGCTCAACAAGTTGAGCACCCCAAGACTGCCTAAAAAATCCACCAGACTTTGCTGTTTCTGATTCCGGCTCTGGGGTATCAATAAAAATATGTTGTTCTGCGCTTGCAGCAGTGATCAAATGCAAGGCACACACCGTAAATCCAGAATGACCTCCGCCCAAACCCACCGCCATGCGATTGGTTTTTGGAAACGCAAAGTAACGATGAATTTCACGCATCATATCGAGAATGACTTTATCAGCTGGATAACCACGGTGCATGGAGCGGCTGAGTTCAGCAATTGTGAACGGACCAATGTCACGACCTTGATCATCAAGCTTGCGATAGCTATTGCCGATCCAGTGCTCAAAATCACGCCTGATTTTTTTGCTATCATCCTCATTGAGCGCCCCATCCGTAATTGGTCCCACACCAAAGAAGGGATTTGAGGTTCGCTGAGGCGGACCAGCTTGGGTAAGTTCCAAAGCCTTTTGACGTTGTGCGAGTAGCAGGTCTTTGTTCAACAAGGCTTCCCCATTCCAGTGTGCAATTACCACCAGCACAAGGCCGGGAAGAATGAACCCGCGCATGTTCCAGATCGTCATCACAGCAGCCTAATGCGACACTCCTAAAAATGAGAAACGCACATCACCACTATGTTGCAGGTTGAACGTTGGTTCTATTGCTGTTCCACCAGACGAATGAGCAAAGCCACTTCGCGGGCCATTTTTTCATCGCCTTTAATCTGCTCATCAATCTTGCGCACGGCATGAAGCACAGTGGAATGATCGCGCCCCCCAAAGCGACGGCCAATTTCCGGCAAAGACCGTGCGGTTAATTTCTTCGCCAAATACATTCCAATCTGGCGCGGCACCACAACAGCGCGGGCCCGGCGTGGAGAAAGCAAATCCGTCCGACCAACATTATAGTGACGACCCACAATTTTCAAAATGTCATCAATTTTGATGCGGCCTAAATCTGCCGTACCCGCAGCATCACGCAGCACCATGGAAGCGAGATCAAGTGTAATCGCTGATTTATTAAATTGCTGATAAGCCATCACCCGGTTGAGAGCCCCTTCAAGCTCGCGGCCTCCGCCCGTGATGCGATTGGCAATCAACTCTAAAACATCTGATGCTATGGCCCCTGAAACATCCCCATTGAGCATGGCATTATGGCGCACATCGATGATTTTGCGACGTTGTTCTAAATCAGGAGTTTCAATATCAATCACCAAGCCACCCATCAAGCGCGAGCGCATCCGTTGATCAATCGAGTCCAACTGTGCGGGTGGCACATCGGCTGCCACAATCACTTGGCGTTTAGAATCAACCAGAGAATTAAAGGCATGGCAGAACTCTTGCTGAATGGCCTTGCCTTGCAAGAACTGAAAATCGTCAATGAGCAACACATCAACCGTCTGAAATTGATCTTTGAAAGCTAAAGTATCGCGCTGCCTGATGGCATGAATAAATCCATACATAAAACGCTCAGCGGTCAACATCAAAACTTTGCGGGCTGGTTGTTGGGTGCGCACGCGGTGGGCGACAGCATTGAGCAAATGGGTTTTACCAAGACCCGCCGCCGAATGGATGAAGAGCGGATTAAAGGTTAGAGCCGCACCAGAAGCAGCATTGGCCACGCGCATGGCAGCGGCATGAGCGAGCTGATTGGATGAACCCACAATAAAGCTATCAAAAGTTTGACTTTCATCGGCCATTCCACCGCGTTCAGCAGTAAGGAAAGTTTTAATCTGAGCAGCCACAGCTGCGTTACGCTCTGCGGGTGGGGCCGCTGGCCGTGGCGCCTCTGATGGGCCTTGACCATTGGCGCGTGAGGCTTCGCCCTGAATGCGCACCCGCACTTGCACGCCTTCTAACGGGCCAATTTCAACCTCGGCGATCTTGTGAAGCTTGGAAAGATAATGGTTCTCAATCCAGCTGCGCAAGAACCGGGTGGGCACTGAAACTGTCAGTTGGCCGCTTCCGACATCCTCAGCATCCATGCGGGCAAACCAACTGTTAAACAGATCGTCACCCAATTCAGCTTTCAGCCGTTGGGCAATGCGGTGCCATTGGTCTTTGAGGGTGTGCATTTGTGCTGCTGAAACAATTGTCGTCATCGTCTTATCCGCTTTCTAAATATGCGCAAAACTCTAAAAAGCCATACTCAACACGGCCACGTGTCAAGTGTGATAAGTCTGCGATTGTGTGAACTTTTAGTGTTTCCCACTCTGTCAACGGACAAAGCTGTACTTCAAACTTAATGCTGTATCGCCATTACAAATTTCCCCGGTCGCAAAATCGTAGATTTTGCGTGAATTCAGTTTAAACCTTGCCAGCACAACAGACTTTACTCAGCCCGCAGACACACCAGCCCCCGTATCATTCTCTCCCCAAAATTCTAGGGCGATGACTTGGAGGCAAGCTACAAAACTCTCCTGTAACGCTGCAACCAGATTCAGCAAACTGTCCGTATACGGAACAGATCAGTTAATCCTTGACGTTAATTTTTACATAATAATTAACATTCAAGACATTGAATCTAAACAATAAATTCTAAGGATTTAGAAGTTTTATGTCCGATTGAAATCGCCAAAAAATACAAATTTTGGCTTTTACGATTCACAATCGTCCTTAGACAAGGTCCGGCTAATAATCCTATTGTCCACAAGTAAATGATTCAACACGAATTTTTCTGTTTATAACAGTCCGTGTTCGGACAATGAAAAACGCCGCAGACCAAGTCTGCGGCGTTCAATTTAATCCAGCTGACCGAATTTCAGTCGGAATTAGCCTTGCATAGCCCGAACACGAAGGGTCAAACGCGAAACTTTGCGCGAAGCGGCATTCTTATGCATGATTCCCTTCTGAGCGCCGCGCATCACTTCTGGAACTGCAGCCGCCAAGGCCGCCTCTGCGGCTGGCTTTGCGCCTGAAGTGATTGCTTCTTCAACCTTACGCACAGTTGTGCGCACGCGGCTGGTGCGATTTTGGTTCACTTCTGCGCGGCGCACTGATGCGCGATTGGCTTTCTTGGCTGACGAGGTATTGGCCATAGTTGTTCCTAAGTTAAAAATAATACAAAGATACTTTCAGCTGAATTCACAGATATTTCTATTGCGAAACTCACCCTGCACCTATTACGATGGCGGGCTTATAGGCGGAGCAGGGCCAGACGTCAATTGCCCCATTTCAATTGTTTTTCAAAGCGGAGCAATCATTAATGTATAGCGAAAATCGTCCCTGGGGCAGCTTTCATGTGTTGGACGAGAGGGCAGGATTCAAAGTGAAGCGAATTGTGGTCACCCAAGGCGGGCGCCTCTCCTTACAAAGCCATAAACATCGCACTGAACACTGGACTGTTGTGAATGGCACAGCCACAGTCACCGTGGGAGACAAGGTTCTGACTATGAAGAGGGGCGAAGCCATTGACATTGCATTGGGCGAAAAACACCGATTGGAAAACCTGCATGATGGCGAAGTTGAAATCATCGAAGTGCAATTCGGCGACTATCTCGGTGAAGACGACATAATTCGCTATGATGATATCTACAACCGTTCGTAGACCGCTAGTCTCCGGCGGTTTCGTGGGACAGAGAGCCCACCGCTTTCACATGAATCCGCACCCGTTTCACACGGCGCGGATCTGAATCAAGAATTTCAAATTCAAGACCCGAAGAATGCCGGATAATTTCGCCCCGGGCAGGCACCCGCCCTGCCATTTCAAATACGAGGCCACCCAAAGTATCGGCCTCATCTTCCTGATCATCCGGCAATAAATCAACATTGAACATATCGTCCAATGTCGAAATGCTAATCAGGGCGCTGGCCAGATAAATATTTTCCGCCTGTTTTCGGATCATGCCTTCCTCAGCATCCGTATCATGCTCATCTGCAATGTCACCGATGATTTCTTCCACAAGGTCTTCAAGTGAAATCAAGCCATCAGTGCCACCATATTCATCAACCACAATGGCCAAGTGAATATGCGACGCTTTCATTTTGATCAGCAAATCAGATGCAGGCATTGAAGGCGGCACATAAAGCACATCGCGAATCATGCTTTGGTGTTGTTTGACTGTCGAAGAAAGCTCCGTTGCAGCCAAAGCAATGCCCGCTTCTATTGCACCCTTAGCTTTTTTCTTGCTGCCCTTTGTGCTCATCCAGCGCAGATAATCTTTGACGTGTACCATGCCAACAATATCATCAAGCGATTCACGGTAAATGGGAACTCGTGAATGGTTGGCTTCAATAAACTGAGCCAACAGATCGCGCATATTTGCAGTTTCTTCTGTAGCAATAATATTGGCGCGCGGCACCATCACATCATCCACGCGCAAATCCGCAAACCCCAAAAGATTCTTCATCATCGAACGCGCATCATCCGGCATAGATGAAGCAGCGCCCTCGTCATTGTCATGGCTGGCAATGACGCCTTCTAGGCTTTCACGCAGATCAACTTTATTGCGCCCTAATGAGCGTCTAATTTTGGAAATGAACGTGGGGCGTTTCGGAGTTAACATGAAGTTCTCTTATTGATAGGGATCGACAATACCGAGTTTTTTCAGAATGCTAATTTCCTTAGCTTCCATTTTAGTCGCATCTGCATCATCGATGTGATCATAGCCCAAAAGATGCAAAACACCATGCACGATCAAATGGGTGGTGTGGTCTTTCAAGGATATTCCGGACGCCTCAGCTTCTTTTGCGACAGTTTCAAAAGCTAGCGCAATATCACCGAGGGGCTTGGTTTGCCCGCGTGGCACTTTTACACCTTGAGCAGCTGGAAATGATAAAACATTGGTAGGTTTATTTTTGCTGCGCCAATCTCTGTTCAGTGTTTTCAGAGCTACATCATCAGCAAATAGAATTGTGATTTCTTTGTTTTTAGCAACAGCAGTGAGAGCTGCGTCAACTGCTTTTTCTGTGAGCGATTTAAGCCCACGTATCGCCTTCCATGAATCACTTTCAACAATAACATTCAATGGCATATCAGCCGCGGGCCTTGCGCATGGTGGCGCTGCCTTTTTTGTCATAGGCAGCCACAATGCGACCCACGAGCGCGTGGCGCACAATGTCGGATGTTTGGAATGCGGTTACCCCAATGCCATTGACACCGTCTAAAACTGACAGCGCATCATCTAAACCAGAGACCACACCGTTGGGCAAATCCACCTGAGTGGGATCACCCGTGATAACCATACGACTACCTTCACCCAAACGCGTTAAAAACATTTTCATTTGTTGCGGTGTGGTATTCTGCGCTTCATCCAAAATGATAAATGCCGAACCCAAGGTGCGACCACGCATAAATGCAAGTGGCGCAATTTCAATTTGGTTTTCGGCCATGGCTTTGGCCACTAAGCTTTGTGGCATCATATCATAAAGCGCGTCATAAAGCGGGCGCAGATAGGGATCGACTTTTTCCTTCATGTCGCCCGGCAAAAATCCTAAGCGTTCGCCCGCTTCCACCGCAGGACGCGAGAGAATAATTCGGTCCACCTCGCCATTCATCAATGCTTCAGCGGCACAAGCCACCGCAAGATAGGTTTTCCCGGTGCCTGCCGGCCCTACACCAAACACCAATTCATTTTTGCGAATCTGCTCAATATAGACTTGTTGATTGGCTGTGCGGGCAGAAACGGTTTTGCGACGCGTTCTAACTCCACCGCTGGCCACTTCTTTTTCTTCAGCAACCTTCACCATCCGAATAGCGCCTTCAATTTCGCCGCGATTAATTTCGTCGCCTTTGGCTGCTTTGGTATAAAGATGCAGAAGAACCGAGCGCGCTAATTCTGAGGTTGTGCGATCCCCGCGAATTGAAAGTCGGTTGCCGCGCGGCGTTATTGCCACACCCAGTCGTTGCTCAATGACTGCGAGATGCGCATCATGCTGGCCCATTAAAAGAGCGAGAACGCGGTTGTCATCAAAGGCAAGGGAAAGTACGCCGTCTTCAGAATCTTGCTGTTTTACAGCATTGGCAGATGGGCTCAAATGCAGTTACCTCCGGTGGGTTTAGACTCAGTATATTGCCCTGAAAGTGAGTTGGGGCCAACAGCCAATATATGGGCATCCACAAATGATCCTAAAAGGCTATCGGGTGCGTCTAAATGCACCGATTGCAAATAAGGTGAGCGCCCGATCAATTGGCCCTTTTGGCGGCCCGGCTTTTCTAAAAGCACAGCAAGAGTTTGGCCGACACAAGACTGGTTGAAAGTTACTTGTTGTTGGGTTAGCAGCGCCTGCAAACGCGCCAGGCGTTCATTTTTAATAACTTCGGGAATCTGATCATTACGCTCCGCGGCTGGCGTTCCGGGGCGCGATGAGTATTTGAATGAATAAGCCGTCGCATATTTCACGTCTCGTACTAACTGCAACGTCTCTTCAAATTCAGCATCGGTTTCGCCGGGAAAGCCGACGATGAAATCTGAGGTCAGGGCGATGCGCGGCTGAGCAGCTCTGATGCGTTCAATCAACTTCAAATATTGAGCAGCACTGTGCCCACGGTTCATCACTTTTAGCACGCGGTCTGAGCCAGACTGGATGGGTAAATGCAAGTAAGGCATCAGCTTTGGGTTTGAGCCATGAGCTTCAATCAAATCATCAGACATATCGCGGGGATGACTTGTCATGTATCTGATGCGTTGAATGCCATTAATCTGTGACAATTCAGTGATGAGGCTGGCAAGTGTTGCCTTTCCACCGTTATAAGCATTCACATTCTGGCCCAGCAAAGTGAGTTCGCACACCCCTTGGTCCGCGAGCTTCCTAGCTTCATCAACAATCTGCGCTGGCGACCGCGAAAACTCTGCACCGCGCGTATAAGGAACCACGCAGAATGTACAGAACTTATCACAACCTTCCTGGATGGTGAGAAAGGCCGTTACACTATGCGACGTGGGGTTGCGAACTTGTTCGGTAGCCAAGCCTTTGAATTTATCGTCCACGGCAAATTCGGTTTCCACCACCGCAAGCCCTGTTGTCTCGCGCTGTTTCAAAAGCTCTGGCAGACGGTGATAAGTTTGCGGTCCAAACACCAGATCTACTGATTTCATGCGCCGCGTAATTTCTTCGCCTTCGGCTTGTCCAACACAGCCCGCCACTGCAATGGTCATGTTACCACCGCGTGCGATTTTCATGTCGCGGTATCGACCCAGTTCCGAATAGACTTTCTCAACAGCTTTTTCACGAATATGACAGGTGTTGAGGATCACCAAATCTGCCTCTTCTGGGGTCTTTACCACGCCGTAACCCAGAGGTGCCAAAACATCCTGCATTCGGTTGCTGTCATAGACATTCATCTGGCAGCCATAAGTTTTGACAAAAACGGATTTACTCATGGGTTCTTGCTAGCGGATTTCAGTGCTTTCTCCAAGGGTGCTGGCGATGATGGTTTCCGCTTCACGAGCCATGGATTTACGATCTGCCTTTGACAGTGCTGAATGGATGGTCACGCACACTTTTATAGGCCCTGATTTTATTACAGCCCAAAGATGCGGCAGCAAATCCATATCGCCATACCACGCATAGAATTTTGGTTCACCTTGGTAGATGATTGTGACTGGCACGACAGGAATATCTATCCCTTCAACAACGCCAAAATACGATGACTTGAAGGGCAGAACTTGAGTACCATCGCTTGACGTTCCTTCTGGAAATAATACCAGCGTATCGCCTGCGAGAAGGCGTTCGCCAATCTCGTTAGATGTTGTTCCCGTTTTATGGCGGCGTTCGCGATCAACAAATAGTGTGCGTTGCAATTTTGCCATTGCTCCAAACAGCGGCCAAGTGCCCACTTCGCGTTTGGAAATGAAGGACAATGGCAAGATGGCGCTGAGCAATGGAATGTCGAGCCATGACACATGATTGCTCACCAGAAGTGCAGGAGCTGTTGGTAGTGCTCCTTCAATGGTGATAGTCATACCGAGCACTCGGCACAGCAGCCTATGGTAGGCCCATGGCAACAGGCGGGCGGCGCGGCGATTGAGTTTAATCAGAACATATTGCACTGGCATCAGCGGCAGTGTGAGCGCCAGAAAGCCTAACAGAATGAGATACGGTCTCAAGCGGACCATTTCAATATCAACGCATCATCGCCCGTTACGGCATAATAGGCTTTACGCAAGCCCACCTGTTCGAAGCCAGCGTTGGTGTAAAGCTTGATGGCATCCTCATTGCTGTTGGCCACCTCAAGAAACACATGTGGAATATCTAGAGCAAACAGACCGGTCAATAAGGCTGTGCCTGCACCTCGACGGCGCAAGTTGGGGTCCACGCCAATCGTTAGAATCTCGACTTCATCCGCCACGACGCGGTACAGCAGAAGCCCGACCGGACCTTCGGCACTTGACGCCAATAATGCGCCAACGCCGGGGCTTGCCATCATGCTGGTCAAGGCCACTTCAGTCCACGCGTCTTCAAAGCAGGCCGCATGAAGCTTGGCGAGCATGGGTATGGCCGCGCTATCGACGGTCAGAATTTGTAAATCAGGTAAACCGCGCAAAGCAGCGATCTGCGGTTTAGCATCGGCCTCGCGCAGGTAAATTGGTTCTGGCATCCCGACGGGTTCAGGCAAAGCCGCAGCATAAGCGGCAAAGCCAGAAGCAGAGGGGAGGTCAAATTCTGGTCGTCTGAGCAAGTCGGTTCGACCACTGGCTGCCACCACATCATCTGCTGCCGTGCCGACGACAAGGGCAGGCCCAGCGGGTAAATGCATTGAATTTGATATTTCAATAGCATTAGAATTATCTAAATTCATAAAATAGACGAACTCGCTGTTACCTGCTTTATGCGCCACTAAAATTGGCAATTCTAGTTGAGTTACAGCCACTTGGCAGGCAGTCAACGAGTCAATTCCGAGCACCTTAATGTTCAAGGCGAGGCCCAACGCACGGGCAAAACTGAGACCGATGCGGATTCCAGTGAAAGTTCCGGGGCCAGTTGAAACGGCAATACGATTGAGATCGCCATACGATATTCCAGCGGCAGCCATCACGCGCGCCACCATGGGCGGCAGCGCTTCAGCATGACCACGCTCCATCAGTTCGCGTTCATCAGCAAGAATTCTATTTTGAGCAGAGTTGTAGACACAGGCCGAACAACTGGCCAGCGCGGTATCAATGGCAAGCAGGATCATCGGGCTTTGGCCCTACTCAATTCTCGTCCATCTTCAGTGCCGCAATAAACGCTTCCTGCGGAATTTCGACCTTGCCGAATTGGCGCATTTTCTTTTTGCCTTCTTTCTGCTTGTCGAGAAGTTTGCGTTTGCGCGAAATATCACCGCCATAGCACTTGGCGGTCACGTCTTTGCGCATTGCAGACAAGGTTTCACGCGCCACGACTTTGCCCCCGATAGATGCTTGGATCGGAATCTTGAACATGTGACGCGGGATCAAATCTTTCAATTTTTCGCACATGACACGCCCGCGCTGTTCAGCCCGCGTGCGGTGAACTACCATGGAAAGCGCATCAACGGCTTCTTCATTGACGAGAATTGAAAGCTTAACCAGATCGGCAGCCGCATAATCCGTCATCTTATAGTCGAATGAGGCATAGCCCTTGGAGACTGATTTCAGACGATCATAAAAATCAAACACCACTTCGTTGAGAGGCAATTCATAAACCACCATGGCGCGGCTGCCTGCATAGGTGAGCTGCTTTTGTCTACCACGGCGATCCTCGCACAGCTTCAACACCGAACCTAAATACTCATCAGGCACCAAGATTGTCGCTTCAATCCATGGCTCTTCCATGGTCAAAATTGTTGACACATCCGGCATGTCGGCTGGGTTGTGCATATCAACGTGCGTGCCATCCCGCAGATTGATTTTATAAATCACGGATGGAGCCGTGGTAATAATTTCAACGTTAAACTCGCGTTCAATGCGCTCACGCACGATTTCGAGATGCAGCAATCCTAAGAAACCGCAGCGAAAGCCGAAGCCCAAAGCCGCTGAAGTTTCCATTTCATAGGAGAAACTCGCATCATTCAAACGCAGCTTGCCCATGGCTTCGCGCAAGTCTTCAAATTCTGAAGCATCAACGGGGAAGAAGCCGGCAAACACCACGCTTTGCGCTTCTTTAAAATCCGGCAAAGCCTTGGCGGTTGGGTTCCTGTCTTCAGTCACCGTATCGCCAACCCGCGTATCGGCCACTTCTTTAATGGCGCCTGTAAAGAAACCGATTTCGCCAGGGCCCAATTCATCAACCACAACTTTTTTAGGCCGCGAAACACCAACGCG
>JANMWK010000082.1:0-5938 GCA_031393975.1 Hyphomicrobiales bacterium | reverse complement strand
CACGCGGTTTGGATTGCATTGGCGGGCTTGCGCGCAGTCACTCAAACTCACGGCACTTTGCGGCATCAATCCAGAAGTTATCGCCCACCAGAGTTTTGGAATTGCGGGTGCATTGGCTGGTGTCACAGGTTGGGCTTCGGCAATTTCTTATGGTGGCGCGAGTTTTTCAATAGGGATAATGATTGGCTTTAAAGCCATGTTTGCGTCAGTCATTGGCGGTTTTGGCACAATACGCGGGGCGGTGATCGGGGCCTGCGTTTTGGCGTTTTTCGAAGTTGGTTGGTCAACGGTTTTTGGAACCACTTACCGTGATGTCGCCGTGTTCAGCATTATTGTTTTGTGCTTAATCCTTAGGCCTGAAGGTTTGGCTGGCATCGGTCATGAGAGAGAAAGTGAAGCACAATGAAACTCTTCAATTTGGTCGCATGTTTATTTTTTTCTGCTCTTATCCTTGTTGGGTGCGGCGATAATCAAAAGCCAAAGAAATATCTGCAATTCATGGGCGGTGGACTGACCTTCAACTATCGCTACTCAAAAGCTACGATGGTGGTTGTGGTTCGACGTGTTTCACAAATCGCTGAAGGCGGCAAGTTTGTTGCGCTGTTCGAAGTGCCAGGTGAGCTAACCCCTGATAGGGTTGAGGTTCCAAATAACCCAAGCACACTCACCTTTAAACTTGAAAGCAGGGCGCTGAAGGGAATTAAGAAAGATGTGCCGTTGCATGTGACGGTTTGGGCCATTGATGAAAAGGGTGTTAAGCTCGACGAAATCAAGACCCAGTTTGTCTCAGATGTGGATGAAGATACGCTCCCGTCCAAGCCACTTATGGATCCAAACACGCCAGGCTATGTTCCGTATCTTGAGAATTTGAAGTGAGTCGCAATTTGGATTTTGTCTGACGGATTATGATTTGCATGAAAATCACGCCGTGCTAATCAAATTAAACACCACTGATGCAACAGCAAGTGGGCAAGAGCAAAGGAGTGGCAGATGAAACAGAAATTATTTTTAAGCGCAGCAGCATTAATGGCCATGGCCGGATTAGCCGAGGCTCATCCCGGACACGACAATTCTGGGTTTCTCAATGGCTTTATTCATCCCTTCACTGGCATTGATCATATTATGGCGATGGTGGCTGTGGGCTTATTTGCGGCGATGCTGGGCGGTCGCGCGCGTTATTTAGTTCCATCAAGCTTTGTGGTGATGATGGTGGCTGGCGCTGGGCTGGCATTCAGCGGTTTTGTTTTGCCATACGTTGAAACTGCCATCTGGGCTTCAGTCATCGTTTTGTCAGCTGTAGTGCTGCTGCGGTGGAACGCTTCACTCAGCGTGGCGATGGGCTTGTGCGGATTCTTTGCCGTGTTTCATGGGTTTGCCCATGGCGCCGAAATGCCCGTCAATGCGACCGGCTTCAGCTATGGCGCTGGATTTGTGATTGCGACTGCAGCACTTCATGTGATCGGCTTGAGTGCAGGCATGTTTGCTGGTTTGAAAGCTGTAAAATCAGCATAAATGATTAAAACACCGCGTAGCAAACGATTATCGGCTGCGCGGTTTTGTCTATTTCGCACTTGCAACAAAAGGTCGATAAGCCCGTCTCGAATGTGAATAATGAGTCAAACACAGCGTATATGTGGTGATGGCCCTGTTGTTTGGAGATCTTGCGTGACTGGTTTTGATGACCATTTTTCCACGATGTTGGACGCCCTCAAGAAAGAAGGCCGTTACCGGGTGTTTATGGATTTGGAACGCCAAGCGGGTTCTTTCCCAAAGGCCAAGCGTCATGTGAATGGCGAATTGCAAGATGTAACCATCTGGTGCTCGAATGATTATCTCGGCATGGGCCAACACCCTAAGGTGTTAGCCGCAATGCATCTGGCCATCGATAAGGCCGGGGCAGGGGCTGGTGGAACACGCAATATATCCGGCACCAATCATTATCACGTGGAACTGGAAGCGGAACTTGCTGATTTGCACGGCAAGGAAGCCGCCCTGCTTTTTAATTCAGGCTATATGTCAAACTGGACAACGCTTTCAACATTGGCTCAAGCTTTCCCCAACTGTGTGGTGCTGTCAGATGCTGGCAACCATGCCTCAATGATTGAAGGTATCAGACATTCCAAGGCTGAAAAGCATGTGTTCAAACATAATGATATGGCGCATTTGGAAAGCCACCTGAAGCGCATTGCTGGTCAGCAACCTGTGATCATCGCCTTCGAGTCGGTTTATTCGATGGATGGTGATTTTGGTAAAATCAAAGAGATTTGCGATTTAGCTGAGACATATGGCGCGTTCACTTATCTGGATGAAGTTCATGGCGTTGGGCTTTATGGGCCACGCGGTGGTGGCCTCGCCGAACGCGAAGGCCAAATGCACCGGATTGATTTAATTGAAGGCACCTTGGCAAAGGCTTTCGGTGTGGTCGGTGGCTACATCGCTGGAAGTGCTGTTATGTGTGATTACGTGCGCAGCTTTGCCTCAGGGTTCATTTTCTCGTCTGCATTGCCACCGGCCGTGGCGGCAGGCGCTAAAGCTGCGATCCAACATCTCAAATCATGCGAATTTGAACGCGCCAAACTGCGCGACCGGGTCAAACACGTGCGCGCTGGTCTCACGCGTATCGGCATTCCCTTCATGCCAAATGACAGCCACATCGTTCCTGTGATGGTCGGTGATGCTGTAAAATGCAAATGGATCAGCGATTATCTGCTCGATCACAACGGCATTTATATCCAACCGATCAATTACCCCACCGTCGCCAGAGGCACCGAGCGCCTGCGCATAACCCCAACCCCGCAGCATTCAGATGCAGACATCGGGGCACTGGTCTCAGCGCTTGACGGGTTGTGGAAGCAATGCGCGCTGCATAGAGCGGTGGCGTAGAATAGGCGGAGTGGGTTGGTTTGAATTTCCGCAATTGTCCATTGACCAGATTTATGGAGAGCGGAACTGAGGCGGCGAGCCTAACCCACGGCTGACATCGAATATACACCCCACATTTTACCTCGTTCCCAACATTTCCCCTATCCATTCGAGTTCGACTTCAAATTGACGGATGACGAGTCTTACGATTTCATAACCAACTTTCGCACGCGCGGAGTTCAACGTTTTGATATAGGCAAGGCTCGCCTGTTCACGTGTAATTTCGCCTTTTATAAAATTCTCTCTCTCGCGCAATACTTTCTGCTTTTCCGCTGCCGATATGTGAATTGAAAGGCCAAGCCAAGTTGAAAAAGGCTGCGCAACGCGTGCTCTGGCCCACTCTTCGTTCACTAATGATTTGCCCAGTTCTGCGCTGCCCGTCTTTGTCGGTCGATATATTGTTCGCTCACGCGTTCCTGTCGACGATTCTTGCAAAGAAGACGCAATCAGTGCCAACCCTTCCAGTTTTTGGATGGCGTAATAAACCTGCGCTTTTGAAACTGACGCCCAGTCGGCAACCTCTTGCCTCTCATATTCGCCGATGAGTTCATACCCATTCATGGGTCTTTCTGCCAACAAGCTCAGCACAATCAAATCCGCCTTTGTGAGCGGTCCTGTTTGTGAACCACGACTTCCTTTTTGGACAGCAAATTTAGCACTCATGATTATTCCTTGCCAATTAGTCTTATTAGGACTAAGTTAGTCTGATTATGACTATATCAAGGATTAATCCCAATGAACACACGCAACGAAGCTAAATTACCAACAACTGAAAAAATCAATTACGGCCTAGATGCCCCTGGCCTTGTCCGATTTTTCTTTGGTGGAGGAAGTGTTGCTACAGTTCTCGCTGTTGTAGCGTTCGTTTTCTTAAATGGGGCGCTTTGGGCGCTGCTCTTGAAAACATTTTTATCTGTGGCTTCTGTTTATCTCTTAGGGATGGGTTGTCTCATGTTCTACTGGAGCTTCGTCGCAAAAATTCGTCGCCGCGAGGACATACTCAATCTTGTATCATGGCGAGGTGATGAACAGGTGCTTGATGTGGGGTGCGGACGTGGTTTGATGACAATCGCCTCTGCTAAACGCCTCACGACAGGGCGTGTAATCGGCATCGATGTTTGGGACGCAAAAGATCAATCTTCTATTTCACCTGCGATAACGCTCAACAATGCCAGCATCGCCGAAGTCCAAAACAAAGTGGATATACAAACTGCGGATGCGAGGCATCTTCCGTTCGAAAATCAGTCCTTTGATGTTGTCGTATCACATTGGGTTATTCACAATATTCCCGACGAGTCTGGTCGTCTTCGGGCTTTGGCTGAGATTGCGAGAGTGTTGCGGCCAAATGGGCAATTGTTGCTCAACGACATCGAGTTTCGAGACTTTTACTTCAAAACGCTTCAAAGTCTCGGTTTTGTTGATTGCCGTATGATTTTCAATAAAGTTGAAGATCAGATTCTGGGCGCTGTAAGCTTTGGTAGCTTTAGGCCGACGACCATCGTTGCGCGCAAGCCATCGCGATCGAAATATTAATTTCATATTCTCCGGCAGTCGATTTGTTCGTTGGCTTTGCCCCTTCTTATCAGCGAAATCTTTTACACTTTCTCAAGCTTCCCAAAACCAGCACCACTCGCTAAATTAGATAAATATCGCACATGAAATTCAGCTAGTGTCAGATGTTTTTAACATTTAGAAAAAGGCTGCACCTAACGCATGGAACAAAAACCTCATCAATTTTGTTTAAGCCAATGATCCAGCATCAACTCATTATAGCGATATCTTAAGATGTGGGATGCTCAGACCATCATCGTTCTTGTGTTGGATTTTTTTATCTCGGCGGCCATGACCATTCACGTCTTGCTGAGGAAGCGTAACGTCACGTCGGCGATTGGTTGGATTGGGCTGGCATGGCTTACGCCGATCATTGGAGCAATTCTTTATTTCACTTTTGGGATAAACCGAGTTCAGAGGCGCGCTCAAATTCTTCGGCGTGCAGTCAAATCGCATCAGCCGAGATTTACCGACAGCGTTGCAAACGACGATCCATTTGCCAATCTCAAGGCGACAGTGGGAGCATTGACCAACCGGGCTTTGGCCGCTTCGAATATTTCGCTGCCACTGCACGATGGCGATGATGCTTATCCGCAGATGCTTGCTGCAATCAATAACGCTAAAACAACTGTGGGTTTGACCTCTTACATATTTCGTTCTGATAAGGTTGGTCAGGAGTTCATTGATGCACTGGCCAGAGCAAACCAACGCGGCGTTATGGTTCGTGTGCTCATTGATGGTTTTGGTAGTGGGCGAATTACCTATAATCTGTTCCGCAAACAAAATGTTCCCGTGGCGCGTTTCATGAATTCGGTTTTGCCATGGCGCATGCAATTTCTGAATTTGCGGCAGCACAAAAAAATCCTGGTCATTGATGGTGTGACAGCGTTCATTGGCGGTCTAAACATTTCCGACGAAAACACCGGACGTCGACGCAAAAAAATTAAAGTCCGCGATACTCATTTCAAAATCAGTGGGCCAGTGGTAAAACAAATCACTGCCGATTTTATTGATGATTGGCTGTTTGCGACGGGCGAAGAATTGCCTCTGCCATTGTGGAGTCCCCAAGCGCAGGCTTTTGGCGCAATACTATCTCGCATAATTTTATCCGGCCCTGATCAAGAAACTGAACAGCTGATGATGGTTCTCCTTTCGGCCATTTCTGCCGCGCAGAAGTCAATCAAAATAGCCACACCCTATTTTTTGCCCACTGAAATATTAATGGTGGCGCTGCAATTATCAGCGGTTCGGGGCATAGATGTTCGCATTGTGATCCCAGCGGCCAGTGATCATGCTCCGATGGATTGGGCCATGCATGCTCATGTCGGGCCTCTGCTGCAAGCTGGTTGCAAAATCTTGCGAGCGCCACTGCCATTTAATCATTCCAAATTGATGGTGGTCGATGACACTTGGTGTCTGTTTGGAAGTCCAAATTGGGATACGCGCAGCATGCGTCTCAATTTCG
>JANMWK010000047.1:0-5553 GCA_031393975.1 Hyphomicrobiales bacterium | reverse complement strand
GGCCGGGTTCACGTTGGGCACGACTACGGTTTCGATCGACGAGAGTGCTGGCATTCAACAAAACGACCAGTCAACCGCGGTGCCACTTTTGTTTGCGGGCATAGTCGGAACGCCAATTCAGTGGGCGCAGTCTTCCACGTCAGTGGTGGCTACTGATACATCAATCGGCGGTGCTGATGGCAAGGCCTCTGTGGCCTATTCATTGACTAACAATGCAGGTGGGGCCTTCAACGGGATTGACTCTGGTTTTAAAGCAACAGCAACAGGCAACGAAATATTCCTGTTCACGGAAGGCAATTTGATTGTTGGCCGAGAGCTTAATTCAACTGGTGCAGTAGCCTTTGCCTTTGCACTGGATGCCACCAACAAACTTGATGTCGTTCAATATGAGGCCCTGCGCCAAGACAGTGCTACGGGAACACCTGATGACTTCAAGGCATTGAGTGGGTTGGTCTATGTCACTCAGACCGTGACAGACGGCGATAGTGACAAGGCCAGCCTAACGTCGGGCAGTGCGCTGACGGTGAACTTCTACGATGATGGAACAACTGTGATCACGACGGACTTGGCGCTGTTGCTCAATACTGGGGGCAAGACTTTCACGGGCTCGCTCGATGTAATCGATGGCAATGTTGACAACAACTATGGCGCTGATGGTGGCGACACACACTTCTCTAGCAGCCTCAATGGCTTTAACAGCGGTTTGACGTCGGGAACGCATGCAATTATCTATGCGCTTTCAAACTCCGGCCATACGCTTACAGGCTTTGTGGATGCTAACGCCAATGGAATATTTGATGTCGGCGACACCTCGGTGTTCACTGCCAATCTCAACCTTGTTGCAGGGGCGGGCTTGGATACTTACACGATCGCCATGCAGGGGACGATTGATGGTGGATCGCAAACGCTTACATTCACAGCGAACAACGGATACAATTTTGTCGGCGGTAATGGTGCTTGGGTTGGTTTTACGAACAGCACAACGCATACCGACCTTCTGGTCACGCCATTGAGTGTGAGCGGCGGCGGTATTGTGACAAGTAACGGAACAGTTAACGGCACGGCCAATGCCTTGGGTGCCAATAATACGACCATTGGCAGCGGTGAGGGAGTTCGCTTGGACTTTATCACCTCGTTGGTTGGATCGCCCACCAGCGGCGGACACTATGAGGTCTTGGCCAACGAAAATGAAACGTTCACTCAGCATTATAATATCAATGGAGCGTTAGTCACTTTTAGCCTGAACAATGGCTCATCGACGGCGGATTTCTATGCCTATGTTGATGCTACTACGGATACCAACTCAGCGGGTCCAAGTGTTGTCGCCAATGAAGGGACGCTCGACTCAGTCACTGGCGTTGTCATCAAAGACAGCACGGGTTCAACTGAGTTTGACTTGTCGGGTCACAATGTAAATCAAATTTACAATGTGATCGTTGGCACGCATACATACACCGTTGATTTTGTGGAGGTTGCAGGAATTGTCCATGCGGAAGTGGGCGGCATTCTTGACGGCACCTCGGTTGCAACGTTCGGAACCACCGATTTCAGCGCATTGCAGGTCACATGGGCTGCAGGCAGTGTTTTCCAACTGAGTAATTTTGGCGCAGTTGGCATCACACCCGGCCTGCCTGTCAGCCTCAATCTGCCTGTGGATGTTGTTGATGGTGATGGTGACACAACGCACAGCACAATCGGCATGTATCTTCTGCCGTCTTCTCCAACTACGGCGGATCATTCAGCTGATCTTTCAGGAGCCTCACACGCTTATGGCGTGACCACCACGCAGCCAGATGTGTTTGGTTCGCTCTTCGATGACACGATCACGGGTAACAGCGCCAACAACATTCTGTTCGGTAATGCTGGCAATGATACATTGTATGGTGGCGCTGGCAATGATGTGTTGATAGGTGGTTCGGGGCACAACACCCTAACAGGTGGCACTGGCAATGACACGTTCTTCATTGATCCAACGGCGTTATCGCAGGTTTCCGCGCCTGACTTGATCGCGGATTATACCAATGGCGGAGTTAATGGTGACACGATTGATTTAACCCACCTGTTCACTGTGGCCACTGGCAACACCGTGACCAATTATGTTCATGAAACTGCCACTGGTTTACTTCAAGTTGATGTGAACGGAACGGCCAGCAATTGGGTGACAGTTGCTCACGTCACCACCAATGGCGTTGCAGCAGCAGCTCCAGCAACCGTGAACATTCTCTACCACGACGACGCCAATACCAATCACACAGTCGTGGTCTAGTTTTATCGGCGATCCTCGACCCTGTCCCATATGGACAGGGCTGAGCCTGATTTCATGGTGGGCTCGACATCGGCCATGGCGAAGCTTGGGCGAAGCACGGGGGCAGCGACTGCTTGCCCAGCAGCCACTGTGTCAACTGTCACAGGTTTTGGGTTCTGAGCAGGGTCGTTCTCAGCGACGGCGGCATTGTTGTATTGGCTCTTGATCTGGCGGGTGGCGATGTTGAGCCAATGGCCGCCAGCATTCATCGAATAAAGCGGCTGATAATAAGAAATCTTCTGATGGCGCACCGGCAAACGGTTCTGATTGTCGAGTATATAGATGCCATCATTCATGTTCACCGACAAAACTGCATGGCCTAAATTCTTGCGGGTGTCGTTGACAATGACGATGCGCAAACGAACTTCACTAAAACCCAGGGCCTTCAATGAGGCATATTTAGCAATGGCATAATCTTCGCAATCGCCAAAGCCTTTGAGTGATTCAGCTGGGCTTGCCCAATAATCTGCGCGGCCAAAGACCACCTGATCATCGGTGTAATGAATTGTAGAATTCACCCAAGTGTTCACCAGCTCAAGCTGCAACGCTTTGTCTGAACTTTTCCAATCAAGAAGATTGTTGCGCCATTTTGCGAGATAGGCTGGGCAGGTCTTTTTGCCCGCATCACAAGCATCATAAAGATGTTGCTCAGAGGCCATGCGTTTTTGAACGCGGTGCCATTGGGCGGTACCCGCTTCGGCGTTTGTTACAAATTCCAATGAGCCAAATACACCAAACGGCAGAGCCGACTTGGATTTTTGTGGTATACGGGCCTCGTCACGGATTGAAGCTTGGGCTGGCAAGCCCGCGCCCAACAGCAGAGCGGTGCCAAGAAATGCGCCAAGTGAAAATTTGAAGAATTGAGATGTTGAATTTTTTAACCATGTAACGCGACGGCTCTCACCGTTCGCGCAGGGCCTCTGCTCGCGCTTTGTTGATTGGTTTGAGTAGATAGTCGAGAACACTCTTTTTCCCCGTTAAAATGTCGACTGACGCGACCATTCCGGGGATGATAGGCAAATTCTCTTGTTCTCTTTTTAACTGGGTCGTTAAAGTTTTAACGGTCACGAGGTAATAGTTCTCGTGTGTCTGTTCATCGTAAACAGAGTCTGCAGAAATTCGTTCAACTTCTCCTTCAAGACCGCCATAAATCGAAAAATCGTAGGCCGTGATCTTCACCACAGCGGGTTGCCGCGGTCGCACAAAGGCAATGTCAGAAGGCCTTATCTTAGCTTCGATGAACAGTGCGTCTTCTAAAGGCACAATTTCCATCAGCGTTTGGCCGGCCTGAACCACGCCCCCAACCGTGTTACTGTTAATCTTATTAAGAATACCATCGACCGGCGATTTGATATCAGCACGGAACACGCGGTCCTTGGCTGCGCGGAGCGTTTCTTGCGTTACGGAGAGTTGCGCTTCAGCTTCTGAAAGATCGGTGCGAGCGTCTTGGCGGAATTTTTCTTCAGGCTGCTTCAGTTCGGCTTGCGCCTCTCTCACTGCCGCTTCAAGCTTTGGCCTGGTTTCATTCTGGGTGGCAATTTGGCCTGTTGTGTCGGCAATATCGCGCTCAAGCTTGATCACATCGGTACGCGGCACAATACCTTGAACCGATAGTGGCTTCTTCAGCCGCAAATCTTCATCGGCCAGTTTCAGACCATTTTGCAATCGAACAAGCGTGGCTTTAACCTCACCAAGCTCACGCGTGCGCTGTTCAACCCGCTCCTTGAGAATGGATGTTTGGGTTTGAAGGCTGCTGCAGCGCGCATGGTAAAGTTCGAGTTCATTTTTAACCAGATCAGGCGAACTTGTAGTGAGATCGGCTGAAAACTCAGGATCGGTGTTGAGATCACCATTGGCCTCATATTGAAGTCTCGTGGTGCGCGCTTCAAAAGTGAGTTTCTTAGCGGTTACTTCGCCAAGGTTTGATGAAAAACCAGTGTCATCAATGCGCACCAGAACATCGCCCTTGGCAACATGATCCCCGGTTTTGACTAGCAGCTCTTTAACAATGCCGCCCTCCAAGCTCTGCACCAATTGGGTCTTGCTAGAGGGCACAACCCGGCCTTCACCACGGGTTACTTCATCGAGCTTGGCCCAATTGGCCCAGCCCAAAAACCCTGCAATCATGAGACCAATCAATACCACCGCAATCACGGCACCCGCAGGGGAGCCTCGGCGCATGGCCGCATCATATTCTGATGCATATTCAAGTTCTCGATTGTGGCACGACATCAAGCTATGTCCTGAGGGGACTGACTATGCAATTTTTCACCTTTTAACATTAACCATTATTGGCTAAGCTCGTATAGAGATGGTGATAAAGCACCAGAATTAGATTGCAAGTGGCAGGCTGACTTCATGCCATGTATGCCGAGGCGCAAGGTGAGTGGGCTTTGGTTCAGATGGACGCTAAAATCAGATTTTTAGAGGCTGCAAAGTGGACTGCTTGCTTTGCGGCAACATTCTTGTTGCTCGGTTGCAGCGTTCACAATCTTGAAGACATTACTGGCCCCGGCCCCGCCGCCGCTAATATTAAGGACGCTGTGCAAACGCTACAAACGCCTGCGTTGGCACTGCCACCCAGCGAACTCTTTATCAAGGGCGATCCCAAGGCTCCGGACTTTGAAGAAAAAACGGTTGATCCCAATGCGCCACCTGAAACGAAGTTAGACGTGCCGATGCTTCTGGCCTTGCAAGAGGATCGAAGCCAATTCACCGGTGCCACACCTTGGCGAGCCATTGCCAGTTTAGGTGGCATCGATGCAGTAAATTCCGAGGGGACGATTTGTTCTGCGCGAATGGAATCACATGCTACAAAGCTCAACGTTGGAATGCGATTTATTATGGCGTGCAGTGATGGTCAGGTAGCAGAGCTAAAAGTTTTGACGGTAAGCCCATTGGGTGCATCAGGGCAAATGAAACTGGCGCGCACCACGCAAAACGTTGGAATCACTTATGGGTTCTAGTGCGCGGGTTTTCTTTCGGCATTGAATTACTGAAAGACATAAATATCCGCACCAATCTTAACGTGATCATAAAGCTCAATTACGTCGGCATTCAACATGCGAATGCAGCCCGAAGACGAAGCGCCACCGATGGATGACGCGTCATTGCTGCCATGGATACGGTACAATGTGCCGCCAATATACATGGCCCTTGCACCTAAGGGATTATTGGGGCCACCCATCATCTCGTTTGGGAGCTTATGGCCTTTGGCCGCCTCGCGCGTGATCATTTCTGCTGGCGGA
>JANMWK010000046.1:0-2310 GCA_031393975.1 Hyphomicrobiales bacterium | reverse complement strand
TCCGCCAGCAGAAATGATCACGCGCGAGGCGGCCAAAGGCCATAAGCTCCCAAACGAGATGATGGGTGGCCCCAATAATCCCTTAGGTGCAAGGGCCATGTATATTGGCGGCACATTGTACCGTATCCATGGCAGCAATGATGCGTCATCCATTGGTGGCGCTTCGTCTTCGGGCTGCATTCGCATGTTAAATGCCGACGTAATTGAACTTTATGATCACGTTAAGATTGGTGCGGAAGTTTATGTCTTTCAGTAATTCAATGCCGAAAGAAAACCCGCGCACTAGAACCCATAAGTGATGCCCACGTTTTGCGTAGTGCGCGCCAGTTTCATTTGCCCTGATGCACCCATTGGGCTGACAGTCAAAACTTGCAGCACTGCTGCCTGACCATCACTGCACGCCATAATAAATCGCATTCCAACGTTGAGCTTTGTAGCATGAGATTCCATTCGCGCAGAACAAATCGTTCCCTCGGAATTTGCTGCATCGATGCCATCTAAACTGGTAATGGCCCGCCAAGGTGTGGCACTGGTGAATTGGCTTCGATCCTCTTGCAAGGCCAGAAGCTGCGGCATGTCTACCTTAGCCTCTGGTGGCACAGTGGGATCAATCGCTTTGTCTTCAATGTCGGGAGCCTTGGGATCGGCCTTAGCGAAGAGTTCGCTGGGCGGTAGAGTTAACGGAACAGCCTGTGGCGTTTGCACTACATCTTTTATGTTGGTCGCCGGGCCGGGTCCAATAATGTCTTCAAGCTTTTGAACGCTGCAACCGAGCAACAAGAATGTTGCTGCAAAGCAAGCAGTCCATTTTGCAGCTTCCATAAATCTGATTTCAGTGTCCATCTGAACCAAAGCTTACCCACCTTGCGCCTCGGCAAACATGGCATGAAACCAGCCTGCCACTTGCAATCTAATTCTGGTGCTTTATCACCATCTCTATATGAGCTTAGCCAACTATGGTTAACATTAAAAGGTGAAGAATTGCTTAGTCAATCCCCTCAGGACATAGCTTGATGTCGCGCCGCAATCGAGAACTTGAATATGCATCAGAATATGATGCTGCCATGCGCCAAGGTTCCCCTGCGGGTGCCGTTATCGCAGTGGTATTGATTGGTCTCATGATTGCAGGTTTTGTGGGTTGGGCCAACTGGGCCAAGCTCGATGAAGTAACCCGTGGGGAGGGCCGAGTTGTGCCCTCTAGCAAGACCCAATTGGTGCAGAGCTTGGAAGGCGGCATTGTTAAGGAGCTGCTTGTTAAGACCGGCGATCATGTTGCCAAGGGCGATGTTCTGGTACGCATTGATGACACGGGTTTTTCCTCAAACCTTGGCGAGGTGACTGCAAAAAAACTCACCTTCGAAGCGCGCACCACGAGACTTCAGTATGAAGCCAATGGTGATCTCAACACGGATCCTGTGTTCTCAGCCGATCTCATTACAAGTTCGCCATATCTGGTTAAAAATGAACTCGAACTTTACCATGCACGCCGCAGCAGCTTGCAAACTCAGACCTCCATTCTCACAGAAAGGGTTGAACAACGCACGCGTGAGCTCGGCGAAGTTAAAGCTACACTTGATCGGTTGCAAAATGGTCTGAAGCTGGCCAATGAAGATTTGCACCTAAAGAAGCCGCTATCAGTCCAAGGCGTTGTCCCGCGCACGGATATCATCAAATTGGAGCGCGATATTGCCGACACCACGGGCCAAATCGCTACACAGAATGAAACTAAGCCAAAACTTGAAGCGGCCGTGAGAGAGGCGCAAGCCGAACTGAAGCAGCCTGAAGAAAAATTCCGCCAAGACGCTCGAACCGATCTTTCAGAAGCTGAAGCGCAACTCTCAGTAACGCAAGAAACGCTCCGCGCCGCGAAGGACCGCGTGTTCCGTGCTGATATCAAATCGCCGGTCGATGGTATTCTTAATAAGATTAACAGTAATACGGTGGGGGGCGTGGTTCAGGCCGGCCAAACGCTAATGGAAATTGTGCCTTTAGAAGACGCACTGTTCATCGAAGCTAAGATAAGGCCTTCTGACATTGCCTTCGTGCGACCGCGGCAACCCGCTGTGGTGAAGATCACGGCCTACGATTTTTCGATTTATGGCGGTCTTGAAGGAGAAGTTGAACGAATTTCTGCAGACTCTGTTTACGATGAACAGACACACGAGAACTTTTACCTCGTGACCGTTAAAACTTTAACGACCCAGTTAAAAAGAGAACAAGAGAATTTGCCTATCATCCCCGGAATGGTCGCGTCAGTCGACATTTTAACGGGGAAAAAGAGTGTTCTCGACTATCTACTCAAACCAATCA
>JANMWK010000027.1:0-9331 GCA_031393975.1 Hyphomicrobiales bacterium | reverse complement strand
GCCTTCCCAGATTTCATCGACATGCCCAGTTTTGCCACAACAGTGACTGGTGAAGATCTCACCGCGACGGGAAGCTGAGATGCTGCAAATTTTCAATCGCTCCACCAAACAAGATAAGCGCATTCTGCAGATCGGCTTTGTCACGCAGAATGCGGCGACGGGTGCACAGCTGAAAGACTTTATCGCCAAGCGCGATGGCGTGTTGGTGCAATTGATCGCCAGCGCTGACGTGACTGAGGCCAAGGCCCCCAAAGGCATCGGCGTGTTCGTCTATGATCTTGAAAATGTGGGCGAGGTCTCGCTCAAAGAATTTGATCGCTTCATGACGCAGCGCCCGCAAGACATTCCGGTGATTGTTCTGGCCCCGCATGTGGAAGATGCCTTGGTGCGCTGGTTCATGCGCTTACGCGTCGCGGATTGGGTGAAATCACCTTTAAGCCCCGGTGAATTGATTGCCTCGTGCGGCCGTGTTCTCAGCTTGAATGATTCAGGTCGCCAAGAAGTAAAATGCATGACGTTTATGGGGGCTCGTGGTGGCGTGGGGGCCAGCACCATTGCCCTTCATGCCGCCATCATTCAGGCCCGCAGCGCTGCCCCCACCGTCACCACCTGTCTGATTGATCTTGATCTCGAACAGGGTTCTTGCGCCGATTATCTTGATCTGCAACCCAATTGGCAGATTGATGAACTGGTGGCTGATCCGGCACGCCTAGACAGCCACATGTTGGAAACCATGACGGTCAATCATCCAACTGGTATTGCTGTGCTTTCAGCGCAGCGAAAATTTGGCGATCAGTTCACTTTCAGCGAAGAAATTGTGACGCGCACGCTCGATCTGGCTTCGCAGAAATATCAAAGCCTGGTGGTGGATTTGCCGCGCCATGGCGAAAGCTGGACTGATGGCGTTCTGCTGGGGTCAAGCGATGTTTATATCGTCACCGATTTTACCGTGCTGGGATTAAAGTCAGCCCGCCGCATGGTGACAGACCTCGCGGCGCATTTTGCAGGCGATGTGAACCCGAAAGTGATTGTCAACAAGTATGAGAAATCTTTCTTTGCGGGCCATCTTTCATCAAGCGAGGCCAAAGATCTTCTGGGGCCTTCGCTGGCTGGCTATGTGGCGATGGAAAGCAAGCTGGTGCGTGAAGCCATTGATCGGGGAATTCCCACAACGCAGATCAAAGCCCGCAACAAGATCATCACCGATCTTGCTAAGATTATAGGACACTGAACATGGCCCTTGGTCGCTTCTCATTGAGAAATTCATCCGCCCCAATTGCGGTTAAGGTGGTAAAAAAGGAGCCGCTTCCAACTGAGGGTAGCATTGCTCCGGCCCAACGAGATGTGGTATTGCCCGAAGGGTTTGCGGTCACACAGCGCCTACTTGATGCAAAATTGCGCATTCATCGTCGTTTGATTGATGAGATCAATCTTTCCGTTGTTGATAAAATGTCGGTACGCGAAATCAGGCCGCAGATTCATGAGTTGGTGGCCCAGCATGTGACCAATGAGAAGATCATTCTTAACGCCACTGAGCTTGAACGATTTGTCGATGATATTCTGAATGAAATGACTGGGCTTGGCCCCATAGAGCCTCTGTTGAAAGATGATACGATCAGCGACATTCTGATCAACACCCATCAGCAGATTTATATCGAGCGTTTTGGTCAAATTGAGCTTTCTCCGGCCCGCTTCAAAGATGAAGCCCATCTTTTGCGGATCATCAACAAGATTGTGTCCACGGTTGGAAGGCGCGTCGATGAAAGCCAGCCTATGTGCGATGCCCGGTTGCTGGATGGTTCGCGCGTGAACGTTGCTATCAAGCCGGTTGCCGTTGATGGGCCTTTGGTATCAATCCGCAAATTTTCCAAGAAGCCTTATTCGATGGATAAATTGGTAGAGATAAACTCGATCTCCAAGGAAATGGCAGCACTTCTGGCGGCTTCTGTGGCGGGTCGTGTGACAATTCTGGTGTCTGGCGGAACGGGCTCTGGAAAAACCACAATGCTCAATGCGCTTTCAACATTCATCGCATTGGATGAGCGTTTAATCACCATTGAAGATGCTGCCGAATTGCAGCTGCAACAACCTCATGTGGCGCGTATGGAAACGCGGCCGCCAAGCATCGAAGGCAAGGGCGAAATTCGCCAACGCGAACTTCTAAAGAATGCTTTGCGCATGAGACCTGACCGGATCATCGTAGGCGAGTGTCGGGGTGAAGAGGCCTTTGATATGCTGCAAGCCATGAACACGGGCCACGAGGGGTCCATGACGACGATCCACGCCAATACAACGCGCGATGCAATTTCACGACTTGAACAAATGATCGGCATGGCCGGCTACCCGATGACCATTCAAAGCATTCGCTCGCAAGTGGCGGCTGCAATAAAATTGGTGGTTCAACTTCAGCGTCTGAGTGATGGTAAGCGTCGCGTGATTGGCATTAGCGAAATCAGCGGCATTGAAGGCGACGTTATCCAAATGCAGGAGATTTTTCGTTTCAACCGCGTGTCAACTAAAGAAGACGGATCAATCGTTGGGCATTATCAAGCCACAGGTATTCGTCCAAAATTTTTGAGCGAACTCGCGCAGCGAGGACTTAACGTGCCAACATCTTATTTTGATCCTAGCAGGCAATTATAAATATGGATACGACCGATCTTATCAAACTTGGTTTTTATGTCTGCTTTGCAGTAGCGGTAATCTTTGTAGCTGAAGCGCTTTATCTCGCATTTGCATCGCCCATCATGCGCAAACGCAGCATCAACAAACGACTGAAAGCGATTGATCAAGGCAAGATTGGCGAACAAGGCCTCATCCAACTGAAAGAACAACGCGGTATTTTTTCCAATAATCTTGAGTTCATGGGGGGCATTGCAAAATTATTAGTGCAATCTGGTCTGCCCCTCACCGTGAGCCGCTTAATTATGATTGTGGTGGCTACTATCACGGTGATCTATTTGGGTCTCACGGTGCTGGTGGAATTGCCCATCACTGTTAAACTATTGGCAGCGGCGATCTTGGGCTTTCTGCTTCCCCTTCAAATTATCCGCTTCATCAGATCGCGCCGTCAGGTAGCGTTCGGGAACCAGTTGCCCGATGCTTTGGAAATCATTGTCCGCAGTTTGCGCAGCGGCCATCCTGTGCCGACTGCACTCAGTCTTGTTGGCCGTGAAATGCCTGATCCCGTTGGATCAGAATTTGGCATGGCCGTTGATGAAATGACCTATGGGCTTGAATTGCCCAGAGCACTGATCAATCTTGCAGAACGCGTGGGCGTGGCAGATTTGTCGTTGCTGGTCACTGCCGTTTCGATCCAATCTGGAACCGGCGGTAACTTAGGCGAAGTTCTATCCAACCTTTCTAAAGTGCTGCGCGATCGTTTTCAGCTGCGGCGGAAAGTTCGCTCCCTTTCAGCAGAAGGGCGTTTTTCCGCCTATGCTTTGTTTATTCTGCCGATCGCAATTTTCTTTGCGATCTATTTACCCAATCCCAAATATTATACGGAAGCGTGGGAAAACCCAATATTCAAAATTAGTATGGTTGGGCTTTGCATCTGGTCACTGATTGGCGACTTGATTATGTATAAAATGATCCGGTTTAAGTTCTAGGTTAGGCGAAATGGAACAATTACTGAGAGCGCTGGCATCACGGGGAGATTTGATTTTTCAAGTCACTGTTTTTATTTGCGCGGTTCTTTTCATTTTTGCCATCGCCAACATGACTGTGAGTTGGCGCGACGTGCGACGCAGGACCGTCGCGGCCTCCGATGGACATGTAAATTCGAATAACCTGCCAAGCAGTCTGTTAGAGTCACGTTCCAGGGGCGGCGTCTTGGCCGGATTGATGCCAACAGACGAAGCGAGGAAAAGTGAACTTAGCCGTTTTATGAACTCTTCGGGGTATTATGGTGCCACTGCCGTCGTCATGTTTCAACTCGCACGGATCATATCTGCGATCTTGTTTGGTGTACTAACGGCCACGACCTATGGCCGGATCTATCCCAAACATCCATTTGTTTATGCGATTGCCGCAAGCTTGGTTATGACGCTACTCGGCTACATGGTTCCGCGAATTTATGTTAGCATGGGCAGAGACAAGTTGATTGAAGAACATCGCCAAGGTTTCCCCGATTTCATGGATCTTTTGGTGATTTGCGTTGAGGCAGGCATAGGCATTGATTCCGCCATTGAACGCGTTGGGCGGGACTTGGGCCGAAGCTATCCGTCGCTATCGCGCAATCTCGGCTTCATGTCGCTCGAATTGCGGGCTGGGCGTTCAACGCGCGAAGCATTGGAAAACCTTGGATGGCGGCTCGGTATTGATGAAGCGCGCTCTTTCGCCACGTTAATCCAACAATCAGAGGAGCTGGGCACCAGCCTTGTTCAATCATTAAGGGTGTATGCCGACGATATGCGCGCAAAGCGCCTTTCCCGCGCGGAAGAAAAGGCCCATGCTCTGCCAGTGAAACTGGTTCTTCCTCTTGCGCTGTTTATTTTTCCCGTCATTCTTGGTATCACCCTGATGCCTGTGGCAATCAAACTTTATCAGGCTCTGAAAATATGAGACATCTTTGTGAAAATGGAATCGAATAGAATGATCTTTGTCAGAAACGCATTTTCTTTGTCATGCCTCCTACTGCTGTTGGCGGCGTGTCAACCCTCAACGGAAAATCGGCTTTTGCAAGGGTCTGGTACAACGCTTGAAGATCCTGCATTTTATCCGTCCGATATTTATCTTCGCAATGCCAAAGTCAGTTTCAAAAATGCTGACTATGGCAATGCGGAAGCTAATTACCGAAAGGCCGTTGACCTTGCTCCCAATGATCCAGAAGCTTGGTTGGGTTTGGCCGCCACTTATGATGAATTGCGCCGCTTTGATCTTGCGGATACAGCCTATTCGAAAGTCTTGCAGTTAGCCTCAACAAATGCTGCGATTCTCAACAATGCGGGTTATTCGAAAATGTTGCGCGGCGATTATAAGAGCGCGCGTATTTTCCTAATGAAAGCCTATGACCTTGACCCGAACAACCCCTATATTAACAATAACATCGCGTTGCTCGGTGAGAGTCAAAAGAGCATAAAACGAGCGGCGCTTTGATTTGGAAAAAAGCAACCCGAAATAATGGATTGCCTCGGTCACGGCTCAGCGCTTTTGGTTGGGCTGCATTTTGGATTGGTTTTTCAAATCTAGTTTTTGCTATCGTTCTTGCTGTGGCCGCCAATAACAGCTTGACATCTCGATACATGGATTTTTTTCGTCCAAAACTATGGGAACAAACACCTCTGGCACCGGTCGTTCAAACCGGCGTCCCCGACGATTTAGTTGGCCTTGATTCCCCTGACGAGTTTCAACCCAAAGTCAGCTTGAACATAACGCGTGTCCCGATATCGCGGTCAACGATTCTGCAAGAAGCTCCGATCATCACCGAAGCAAAATCCGACCACGTCGCCGATGCCACGATATATCATTTAGCTGACGGTCAAGAGGGTGAAATTGTCAACGGACCTGAAACGCCAGCAAATAATATGGATGCTGTGGCTGATAGCGATAGACCTAGCCCGGAGACGAGTCCATCAAACGCGTTGATTGGTCAGCAAGTGTCTCCGATTTTGGCAAAGGACACTGAGACTGGCAAATTGGGGATTGGAAATTTTAAACCTTTTTCCGTCGCTGGAAGTTCGGAAGAATGCTTGGATATTGGTAGGACGATGCTTCATGATGTCGGCGTACCGATAGATCGATTGTTGATTGTAACCACCTCCAAACTAATTACCATTGCTAAAATATGCGCAAGTAATGGTGCCATTGTAATCTCATGCAGGGGACAGCTAATAACTGTGAGTCCACGCCGATCTCGCCCCGATGACAATTGTCCGGCGTAATTTATTAACCAAATTATTATTTGATCGGCGACGGGAAGACCACAATTCAAGAAAGCCACAGAGAAAAACCGATGGAAACATCGCGCAAAAGTTGCACAAAGTAACGCCACCACTGAATTTCTCTTTTATGGTTTGTCAGAACTTCAGAGTTGCGCATTCTAAAATGCTCTTAAATTATCTAAAATATTCAGCTTTTTGAATGTTTTTATTACGATTTTCGCAGTGCTCATCTGAAGTTTTCCTAGCCGAGAATACCCTTATTCTTATAACGCCAATTCTATTTTTGATTGAAAAACAGTGAGCTGCGCGGTGGACTTTGATTCTCAGTGGCTAGTTGATTTTCGAGTCGTGATGAAGTATCAACGATATCGTAAAGGGTTAATTTTTGTAACTTGCAATCGGCTGATGTTGGGCTGATTTCGGTTCGGGCGTTAAACGGATAGAGGGCAATAGTGTTATGATTAAGTTTTTTTCGACGTCGTTGTGTGCTGCTACAGCTTTGTGTACGCTGATAATATTGCCGACGATGAGCAATGCCATGTCACTTTATGAAGCCGTTGAAATCGCGGTTCACTCTAACCCTGAAATTGGTCAGGCCGTGGCTAATCGTGAGGGTGTTCAGTTTGAGCTTGAGCAGGGCAAAGGCCTGAAACGTCCTAAGGTCGATTTAGAAGGTGATATCGGTGGCGAGCTTGCGAACAATTCCTCTTCAAGAGCCGCCGGTTCAGATGATACGTTGTTCCTGCGCCGAGAAGTAAGCCTTGCCATCAATCAAACGCTTTATGACGGCAATGCAGCAAATTCTGAGATTGCGAGACAGGCGTCACGCGTAGATAGCGCATCGTTTCGGGTGTCTGAACGTTCGGAATTCATAGCTCTTTCCGTCATCCATGAATATTTGGAAATGGAACGTGCAAGCCGAGTTATTGTATTGGCCAAAGACAATATTGGGTATCATCAGAAAATTCTGGGCGATATTTCAAAGGCCACAGGCGGTGGTGCTCTTGGCATTGCAGATCGTCAACAAGCTCAAGAGCGCGTATACGCAGCCAAAGCCAAGCTGATTGAAGCTCAGGAAGACCTCAAAGTGTCAGAGGCGACGTTTATTAAACTGGTTGGAAAATCAGTTGGTACTTTGAGTGGAAAAGTGAATGTGAAAGGCAAATTGCCCGCATCAATTTCAGCGGCGCTGGAACGAGCACATTCTCATCATCCATCGATTAAATTTGCACAGGCCGATGTAGATGCAGCAAGCGCTTCTGTCCGTGGTGCTGAATCAAAGTTCTCGCCAAATTTGAGCCTTCAGGGCAAGGCCTATGCAGCTCAAAATGTGAGCGGGCTGAGCGGCACGACAACTGATCTTCAGGGTAATCTTGTTCTGCGCTGGAACCTCTATAATGGTGGTATCGACAAGGCGAATAAGCAGGAACAAATTCGCCATGTTGATGAGGCCTATCAAGCCCTTCATAAAATTTCTAATGATGTTGATGAAGGCGTAAGGCAGTCTTGGGATCGTCGCATCCAACAAACATTGCGTTTGCGTGAGCTTTTGCGCGACCTCGCTTCAATAAATCAGCTGCGGGGAACTTATTTGCAGCAGTTCAAAATCGGCGAGCGTTCTTTGTTGGATTTGCTTGATACGCAGAATAATCGTTTTGCCGTCCAAGTGGCCATTGCAACATCAAATTCGGCTGTGAAGTTTTCGGATTATCGTTTGATGGCCTCAACGGGCGACTTGTTGAAGTCTCTTGGAATTATGCCAACAATTGAAGTGAAGCCTTATGCCCGTCACGATTATAACGTACCGGCCACGCCAGACCCATCAGCCTTTGTCCGCGAAGAACCAACACCTCCCAAGGGGTGATCGAAACTTGACATTCATTTATCGAATGAATTGATTTTTGTCCTGCATTCATATGCTAGGCGGATGGGATGATGGGACGAAGGTTCGGATGTCTGAAGTTCTGAAGGCGATGAAAATTGGAGACAATGGTGCCACATTACATCTAGCGCCAGATTCTCAACGAGCTGAATCGGGACTTGCTGGAACTGTTGCTGAAGATGATCCTTTGGCGCAATGCCTTTCTCAATTTATTTCTCAGACTGATAGACCCGTTGCCATGTCTGCTCTGCTTGCAGGCCTGCCCCTTGAGAAGGGTAGACTAAATCCCGCTTTAATGTTGCGTGTCTTGGATCGTGCCGATTACGGTGCCATAATCCTCAAGCGAAAACTCTCTCGCATTGCTCAAATCTATTTACCTGCCATCCTTTTTATGGGGGAAGGCGATGCTTGCATCCTACTTGAAAAAAAAGGCAAGACATGCCGTATCAAAGATCCGTTGACAAACACCGATCACATTATATCCACCGCGGACCTTGCTAAAGATTACTCAGGCGTGTGCATTTATGCCAGAAGAAATTCAGCTAAAGATTTTGCCGAAACGGAAATCGTAACACGAACAGGTGGTCACTGGTTCTGGTCTGCAGTAAGAAAACTCTGGCCGACCTATTGGATTGTCGTTTTATCAGCGATCTTTATCAACCTCATTGCCTTGGCATCGCCTTTGTTCACGATGAATGTTTATGATCGTGTACTTCCAAACAAAGCGTTGCCTACTCTGTGGGTTTTGGCCGCTGGCATGGCTACAGCGTTAGTTTTTGATGTTATTTTAAAAATGCTCCGCAGTTGGCTGATCGATTCGGCTGGCCATCGCGCCGATGTCTTGCTCGCCAGTCGCATTTACGAGCAGGTGCTGGCAATTGAGATGATCGGAAAACCAGCAACTACGGGAAGTTTTGCCAGCCACCTAAAAGAGTTTGAGTCGGTCCGTGAGTTCTTCACTTCAACCACGATTTCAACACTGACAGACATGGTATTTTTTGGGGTCTTTTTGTTCGTCATCTATGCCATTGGCGGATGGATGGTTGCGGTGCCAGCGGTGGCTGCCGTCATTTTGTTTGTCTTGGGACTCATTTTTCAATATCCGTTGCGCAAGGCGGCCGAGAAAAATTCAATGGAGACCGCTCAACGTCATTCTCTATTGGTGGAAACGATTGCCTCACTTGAAACTGTTAAGACGATTCGCGCTGAAGGACATTTGCAAGGCATATGGGAAGGCCTTGTTGGGATGACTGCTCACACGGTTGAACGCGTCCGCAGCCTCAATGCCTCACTCGCCAATCTTTCATCACTCATTCAGCAACTGGTAACAGTTGGAATCATCCTCGTGGGTGCCTATCTGTTTAATTCTGGTTCCATTTCCACCGGTGCGATTATTGCTTGCGTGATGTTGGCTGGCCGGGCTGTGGCTCCCCTTGGGTCCTTTGCAATGGTTCTGGCGCGTTCGCAGCAATCGATGGTTTCTCTCAGGGCCTTAAACAAAATCATGTTGATGCCGCGCGAACGTCCCATCGGAAAGAAGTTCATTTCCGAACCGATCACTAAC
>JANMWK010000208.1:0-23534 GCA_031393975.1 Hyphomicrobiales bacterium | reverse complement strand
GTGGTGGCTTTGGCGGTGGCGGTGGATTCTCAGGCGGTGGAGGCTGGTCGGGCGGCGGCGGAAGTTCCGGCGGCGGCGGTGCATCGGGCGGGTGGTAATATGAAACACTATATCGCTGGCACCGACCGTCAAAAAGTAACCCTCGCTATCAAAAAAGCTGAGCTTCTCACCAGCGGTGAAATCGTGGTGATTGCGGCCCACCAAAGTGATGATTATGTGCACGTGCCCATCCACATTGCCACAGGTGCAGCACTCGCCGTGCCCTTCTTATTACCACTTTTATCTCGATTTTTTCCGTGGACGGCGGTCTCACTCTTTTGGGTGTTTATGACGCAGCTTTTAGTGTTCATCATCGTAGCAATTGTGCTCAGTCACCACCCCTTCAGATATTGGGTAACGCCTAAAAAACTTATGCGAAAATATGCCCACCGCAATGCCGCAACGCAATTCCTCGCAGTGAATACGCATGGCACAGGCGGGCGCACTGGAATATTGATCTTTGTATCACTTCTAGAGCATTATTGTGAAGTTATTGGCGACACGGCCATCGCCAGCAAAGTCAGCCGTCAAACTTGGCAAAGTATCATTGATGAAATGGTGCCGCATTTGCGCTCTGGCAATTTAACCGAAGGCTTGGTTCATGCGGTGGATCGCTGTGGCCATGAGCTGGCCAAGCATTTCCCGCCCGGAACACCCAATCCAAACGAGCGGCCGGACCATTTTATCGTCCTCAATTAACAGGCAATCTGTCACCTTGTCTTTTGTCTTTTGATGTGATTTTAAGTGCACCTACTAATTTACAAGATTGGGAATTTTAGAAATGATTGCGCGTCGTTCTTTCTTACGCATGGTGGCTGTTGGATTAGTTGCGGCACCGGTAGAAACTCAGGCAGGCTCAATTTTTGACATGCTTACCCAAAAGGACTTGGTAAAGAAGCGCCTTAAAATTGCTGGTAATATTAAATTTCATGCAAAGCCAGTTAAGATCAAAAAACCCACTTACGAAGGTTATAAGATCATCGATTTTTCTACGCCGGAAAAACCCGGCACCTTAATTATCAAAACCAGCGAACGGGCGCTTTATCAAATTTTAAGCAACGGCAAAGCCAATCGTTATTTGGTGGCGGTGGGCAAGGAAGGTTTCTCCTGGGCGGGTGTGGCCAAGGTGGGCATGAAGCGAGAAAATCCGGTATGGACGCCACCTGCAGAGATGATCACGCGCAAACCTGAATATGCCAAATGGGCTAATGGAATGCCGGGCGGCATCCCGATCAATCCATTGGGCCCGCGCGCCATGTATCTGTTCAACAAAGCGGGCGACACCGGCTTTCGAATTCACGGAACTATTCACCCTGAATCAATTGGCACCGCCGCCTCATCCGGCTGCATCCGCATGTTGAACAAAGAAGTCATTGAACTTTTCGACCAAACCAAGCTTGGCACGAAAGTTATAGTGATCTGATATGGAATGAAGGCCGTTTGCTTTGTTGCAGCGCAGCAGCTAAAAGGCCGCTTCGTTTATAAGGTCAATTATGTCGCAAACTAATGCTTCCAAGCGGCCACTATCGCCGCATCTGCAAATCTACCGCCCCATGCTGTCGACGGCCATGTCGATTTTCCATCGCATCACCGGCGTTGCCTTATCAATAGGCATGATTTTATTGGTGTCGTGGTTCGCCGCGGCTTCGACCTCCGATGATTATTTTAATTTCGTGAATAGCATTTTTGCTCATTGGTTAGGCCGCTTGGTGCTGTTTGGGTTTACGTGGGCTTTGATGCACCACATGCTCGGGGGCTTGCGCCATTTTATCTGGGATACTGGACGCGGCTATGATCTGAACAAAGTTGAATGGCTGGTGCGCGCCAATATCGTTGGTTCTATACTGCTCACACTGCTTTTATGTATTATTGCATATGGAGTGCGGTCATGAGCGACCTCGGTAAAGTGCGCGGCTTAGGCTCAGCCAAATCTGGCACGACACATTTCTGGATGCAGCGCGTAACAGCGATTGCCAATCTGCCTTTGGTGATTTTTCTGATTTATTTCATTCTCGCCCATCTTGGTGCACCGCGTGCAGCAGTTGTTACGTCGATTAAAAACCCATTCTGCGCTGTGGCGCTTTCCCTAGCGATAATCTCAATCCTCTGGCACATGCGCCTCGGCTTGCAAGTTGTCATTGAAGATTATGTGCACAGTGAGGGCCGCAAACTGGCCACTCTATTGGTCATCAATTTCGCGACATTCATTCTGGGTGCTCTAGCACTTTATTCCATTTTGAAAATGAGCTTTGGACTGTAGATGACCGCCTATCCAATCACTGATCA
Organism: Hyphomicrobiales bacterium; assembly: GCA_031393975.1. Classification (GTDB taxonomy): domain Bacteria; phylum Pseudomonadota; class Alphaproteobacteria; order Rhizobiales; family Aestuariivirgaceae; genus Aestuariivirga. Next base: position 21,209 of record JANMWK010000208.1, on the reverse strand, counting down.
TTCCTTTGATGTAATCGTCGTTGGCGCTGGTGGCTCTGGCCTGCGGGCGGCCCTTGGTGCATCGCAAGCGGGATTAAAAACCGCCTGCATCAGTAAAGTGTTCCCCACGCGCTCGCACACTGTGGCAGCCCAAGGTGGCATTGCCGCATCTTTGGCTAATATGGGTGCTGATAGTTGGCAGTGGCATATGTATGACACCGTAAAGGGTGCGGATTGGTTGGGCGACCAAGACGCCATTGAATATCTGGTGCGCAATGCGCCAACTGCGGTTTATGAGCTTGAACATTTCGGAATGCCTTTCAGCCGCACTGAGGAAGGTAAAATTTATCAGCGCTCTTTCGGCGGCCACATGATGAACATGGGCGAAGGCCCGCCTGTGCAGCGCACCTGTGCAGCGGCTGACCGCACTGGCCATGCGATGCTGCACACGCTTTATGGCCAATCTTTGCGCCATGATACGGCATTCTTTATCGAATATTTCGCCCTCGATTTGATCATGGAAAATGGCGAGTGCCGGGGCATCATGGCCATGTGCATAGAAGACGGTTCCATCCACCGCTTCCGCGCCCACCAAACAATTCTGGCCACTGGCGGTTATGGTCGCGCTTATTTCTCCGCCACCTCAGCCCACACCTGCACAGGTGATGGCAACGCCATGGTGCTGCGCGCCGGGCTTCCACTCCAAGATATGGAATTTGTGCAATTTCATCCCACCGGAATTTATGGCGCAGGCTGCCTCATCACTGAAGGCGCACGCGGTGAAGGCGGTTACTTAACCAACTCGGCGGGCGAGCGCTTCATGGAACGCTATGCCCCATCCGCCAAAGACCTTGCATCGCGTGACGTGGTTTCGCGTTCCATGACAATCGAAATCAGAGAAGGCCGCGGCGTGGGCCCGCTGAAAGATCACATCCATCTCCATCTCGAACATTTGGACCCCGCGGTGTTGCATGAACGCTTACCCGGCATTTCTGAGAGCGCCCAAATTTTCGCTGGTGTGGATGTCACCAAAGAACCAATTCCGATCCTGCCAACCGTGCATTATAACATGGGCGGCATTCCAACCAATTATCATGGTGAGGCCTTAGCTGGCGACAAACGCAACCCTGAAAAAACTGTGTCCGGCCTCATGGCTGTTGGCGAAGCGGCTTGTGTTTCGGTGCATGGCGCAAATCGCTTAGGTTCGAATTCATTGATTGACCTAGTGGTTTTCGGTCGCGCCGCCGCTCTACGCTGCGTCGAAAAAGTGAAACCAAATTCCCCCCACGCCGATATCAAAAAAAGCATGGGCGAAGAGGCCGTGGCAAGATTAGATCACTACCGGAACGCCAATGGCGAAACCCCCACAGCGCAACTCCGGGCCCGTATGCAGCGCACCATGCAAGATGATGCCGCGGTCTTCCGAACGGGCGAAACCTTGGCGCAAGGTGTTGCTAAAATCGGCGACATCTGGAACGCTACGGCAGACATTAAAGTGACAGATCGTTCACTGGTTTGGAACAGCGATCTAATCGAAACCTTAGAGTATGAAAACCTCATCTTGCAATCTGCAGTAACCGTGGCCAGCGCCGAAGCCCGAAAAGAAAGCCGTGGCGCCCATGCCAGAGAAGATTTCCCCAAGCGCGACGATAAAAACTGGATGAAGCACAGCTTGGCTTGGGCCGATAACGCCAAACGCAAAGTAACGCTGGGATCAAGGCCTGTGCATGATTTCACCTTGAGCAAAGACATCGAATACATCAAGCCAAAGGCGCGGGTTTACTAAAATGGTTGAATTTGCACTGCCGCAAAACTCCAAACTTACCTCCGGAAAAAACTGGCCCATTCCTGCGGCCAAGAATCTGCGGGAGTTTAAGATTTATCGTTGGAACCCCGATGATGGCCAGAATCCGCATGTTGATACTTACACGTTGGACATGGACCAATGCGGCCCCATGGTGCTGGATGCACTGATCAAAATTAAAAATGAGCAAGACCCAACGCTCACGTTTCGTCGGTCGTGCCGCGAAGGTATCTGTGGCTCCTGTGCTATGAACATTGACGGCACCAACACGCTGGCCTGTCTGAAATCTTGCGATGATGTGAAGGGAGCGGTGAAAATTTATCCGCTGCCGCATATGTCCGTTGTCAAAGACCTCGTGCCGGATATGACGCATTTTTATGCCCAGCACCGCTCAATCGAACCGTGGCTCAAAACCACCACACCCACCCCGCAAGCCGAATGGAAACAATCTGAATCCGAACGCGCCTTGTTGGATGGCCTCTATGAATGCATCCTCTGTGCCTGCTGCTCCACGTCTTGCCCAAGCTACTGGTGGAATGGCGACCGCTACTTAGGTCCCGCCGTTTTGTTGCAGGCTTACCGCTGGCTCATCGACAGCCGCGATGAAGCCACAGGCGACCGCCTCGATAATCTAGAAGACCCATTCCGCCTCTATCGCTGCCACACCATTATGAACTGCGCCAAAGCCTGCCCGAAAGGCCTAAGCCCAGCAAAAGCGATTTCGGAAATCAAAAAGATGATGGTGGAGAGGCGGGTTTGAACCCTCTTGCAGAACTGCGCGATGAGATTGACGCTGTTGATGCGGAGCTGGTTGCTCTTATTCAAAAGCGGTTTGAGATTGCTGATCGCGTGATTGAGGTGAAACGCGCCAAGGGTATTGCAGCAGCCTTGCCAGATCGCATCGAGCAAGTGGTGCAGAACGCGTTGAAAAATTCCAAGCACACCCAAGTGCCGCCGCAAACCATCGAAAAACTCTGGCGCACATTGATCGAAGAGACAATTGCTTATGAAGAAAAAGTTTTGAGCGCAAAATAACAAGTCTCTGTTTGTGTCGCGCTGCAATAAAGATTATAGATTCCTCCAATTCAGCACACGAGGATTAACATGTCACTTGATAGCTTCAAATCCCGCAAAACTCTTAAAGTTGGCTCCAAGACTTATACTTATTTCAGTCTGAAGGCGGCGGAGAAAAATGGGCTGAAAGGCATTTCCGCACTTCCAGCTTCGATGAAAGTTCTCCTCGAAAACTTGTTGCGCAATGAAGATAATAGAACGGTGACCAAGGCTGATATTCAAGGCTTCGTCGCGTGGCTTTCTAACAAGGGCAAGGAAGACAAGGAAGTGGGCTTTCGCCCAGCCCGCGTGTTGATGCAGGATTTCACCGGCGTTCCAGCCGTGGTTGATTTGGCCGCCATGCGCGATGGTATGCAGCAGCTCAAAGGTGATGCCCAAAAAATTAATCCGTTGGTGCCCGTTGATCTGGTGATCGACCATTCGGTTGTGGTCGATAGTTTTGGCAACAGCAAAGCACTGGCCGCCAATGTGAAGCGCGAATATGAGCAGAATGAAGAGCGCTATAAGTTTCTGAAATGGGGGCAGGGTGCGTTTAAAAACTTCCGCGTGGTGCCGCCCGGCACTGGCATTTGCCACCAGGTGAATTTGGAATATCTCTCGCAAACAGTTTGGACGCGCGAAGAGAAATTCAAAGGCAAGAAGATCACTGTCGCTTATCCCGATACACTCGTTGGCACTGACTCACACACGACGATGGTGAATGGTCTTGGCGTTTTGGGGTGGGGTGTTGGTGGTATTGAAGCGGAGGCTGCCATGCTGGGCCAGCCGCAATCCATGCTGTTGCCGGAAGTAATCGGTTTTAAATTCACCGGTAAACTTAAAGAAGGTGTCACAGCAACGGATCTCGTATTGCTGGTCACACAGATGCTGCGCAAAAAAAGCGTGGTTGGAAAGTTTGTAGAATTCTTCGGCCCCGGCCTTTCCGCGCTCACATTGGCAGACCGCGCCACCATCGCCAACATGGCCCCAGAATATGGCGCAACATGCGGCTTCTTCCCAGTTGATAAAGTAACGTTGGACTACCTCACGCTCTCTGGCCGTAAAAAATCTCAGGTGGCTTTGGTTGAAAAATATTCAAAGGCGCAAGGCTTGTTCCTCACCAAGGATGAACCCGTGTTCACGGATACTTTGGCGCTTGATCTTGCAACTGTCATGCCCGCCATGGCGGGGCCGAACCGCCCGGAAAAATTCACCCCGCTGGGTGAAATCAAATCCGGCTTCAGCGCCGCATTGGATGCACCAAAGGATAAAGCAGGCTTCAACAAAGCTGGCGAGCAAGCAAAGCGCGTTAAGGTCGAAGGCAAAAACTTTGATATTGGTCATGGTGATGTGGTGATTGCTGCGATCACCTCTTGCACCAACACCTCTAATCCTTCAGTGCTCATCGGCGCTGGGCTTCTCGCCAAAAAAGCGGCTGCCCTCGGTCTGCAATCCAAGCCTTGGGTGAAAACTTCATTTGCGCCAGGCTCTCAAGTGGTGTCCGAATATATGGCTAAGGCCGGCTTACAAAAAGAACTCGACAAGCTCGGCTTCTATTTGGTGGGTTATGGCTGCACCACCTGCATCGGCAATTCCGGCCCGCTTGATCCAGCAATTTCCAAAGCCATTAACGAACACGGCATCGTGGCCTCGGCTGTGATTTCCGGCAACCGCAATTTTGAAGGCCGTGTTTCGCCAGACGTGCAAGCGGCTTATCTTGCCTCGCCGCCACTGGTGGTGGCCTATGCGCTGGCTGGCTCTACTCAGATTGATCTCACCATAGAACCTCTCGGCATGGACAAAAAAGGCAATCCGGTTTTTCTGAAAGACATCTGGCCATCGAACAAAGAAATTCAAAGCTATATTAACAAAAACGTGAACGCGAAAATGTTTAAATCGCGTTACGCCGATGTGTTCAAGGGCGACAAGAATTGGCGTGCTGTTAATACTACCCAAGGTGAAACATACGCGTGGAACAACAAGAGCACCTATGTTCAAAACCCACCCTATTTTGTGGGCATGAAAGCGGAACCTAAAGCTATCACCGATATTAAGGGCGCAAAAATTCTCGGCTTGTTCGGCGATAAAATCACCACTGATCACATCTCACCTGCGGGTTCAATCAAAGCGGCTTCACCCGCTGGCAAATATCTCATCGCCAATGGCGTGGCCTTTGCGGATTTCAACCAATTCGGCACGCGCCGTGGCAACCATGAAGTGATGATGCGCGGAACCTTCGGCAACATCCGCATTAAAAACCATATGGTCAAGGGTACTGATGGCGCGGTCAAAGAAGGTGGCCTCACACTGCACCAGCCGGATGGCGCGGAAATGAGCATCTATGATGCCGCGATGAAATATCAAACTGAAGGCGTTCCCTTGGTGGTCTTCGCAGGCGTAGAATATGGCAATGGCTCATCGCGCGATTGGGCGGCCAAAGGCACAACGCTGTTAGGTGTGCGCGCCGTCGTAGCGCAAAGTTTCGAACGCATACACAGGTCAAATTTGGTGGGCATGGGCGTGGTTCCCCTGCAGTTCAAATCCGGTGACAGCTGGCAAACTTTGAACCTCAGTGGCGATGAAACCATCGCCATAAGCGGCATCGCCCAAGGTCTGAAGCCTCGTGCTATGATGACTGTAGAGATTACTCGCACTGATGGTTCAAAGACATCCGTCGAAGTGTTGTGCCGCATCGATACGCTTGACGAGATTGACTATTACAACAATGGTGGGATCTTGCAGTTCGTGTTGAGAAACTTGGCAGAGGCGGGGTAGGTCACCACCTAGATGAAGGATGAAAACCATGGCCAAAGGATATTGGATTGCCCATGTCGATGTGAGCGACCCCGAGGGATACAAAGAATATCAAGCAGCAAATGCGGAGGCATTCCGCAAATATGGAGCGCGTTTCTTGGTTCGCAGTGGTGCTGCGGAATTGCCTGAAGGTAGCCTGCGATCACGCCATGTCATCATCGAGTTCAAAGACTATGCGACAGCGCTCGCCTGCTACCATTCACCGGAATACGCTATAGCCATCGAAAAACGCAGAGGCAAAAGCACAATGGACCTTGCCATTGTCGAAGCTTATGACGGTGTGCAGCCAGTTTAAGGCATAGCAATCAGGTTGGTAACAATGTTAATAGTTTAACACTCTAACAGGAGACTCAACAATGTATTTCGATTTCATGGTAATTCCAATTTCAACCGCAAATCTAAAAGCCTACAAATCGCTCGTCAAAAAATCCGCAGCAGCTTGGAAGCGCGCTGGGGCTTTGGCTTATGTTGAGGCCATTGCTGAAGATGTGAAAGAAGGTAAAGTTACCTCATTTCAGAAATCCGTTAAGCTCAAGTCCGATGAGACTGTGGGTTGCGCTTATTTGGTTTTTAAATCCAAGGCACATCGCAATGCGTGCTGGAAGAAGATCATGCAGGATCCGTTCATGAAGAATTTCGATCCCAAGAACATGCCTTTTGATGGCAAACGCATGTTCTTTGGTGGCTTCAAACCCATCGTTCAATTCTAAATCAAAATATTTTTGCAAGCCCGCAAACCGTTTTGTGGGCTTCAAGCCTCTTATGTTTACATGGCGCATTTCCCGCAACGCAACAGGAGAGCGTGTGATGTTCTATCGGAAAGATATTTATACTTGGGAGCAGGGCCTCCGCATTATCGCAAGTGTAGTGCTTATGGTCTATGCCGCATTATCGATGCCCCCGGGCATGTTAAGCTATGCTTTGATCGCAAGTTGCATTGCCATTGGTCTTACGGGCGTATTTGGCTTTTGCCCCCTGTGTGCCATGACTGGCAGACGGATGAAAACCGCGAACGAAGGCAAATAATCATGGCACGGACTGATCAAGCAATGGTGCAGGCCGCAATGACGGGCCACCACCAAGCAGTGGTGGGCTTGTTGACCAACGTGCAGCCCGATGTCCGTCGTTTTGCACGCGCGCGATGCCGCACCTCAAGCGATGTTGATGATGCTGAGCAGGAAGCGTTATGGCTGCTCTATCGCCGGATTGCAATGTTAGGGGCAGCTGGGTGGCGTCTCAGTTTAAAATTTGACTTTTATTCATCGTTTGTTGATGGTCGACTCACACTGTTATAGGTGTAATAAAATAGAATTTCGAAGCTTTTCAATGAAAGTTTTAAGTGACACTATTTTCTACAGTAGTTCCAACTTCCGATGCAGAGACGCAACGCGTTGCGGCGCTGCGCAAATATGATATTCTCGACTCGCCACCTGATGGGGCGTTCGACCGGATTACCGCCATAGCGGCCAGCATCTTTTCCGTCCCGATTTCCGTTATCAGCCTCGTCGATTACGACCGCATATGGTTCAAGTCCCATCACGGTCTGGACGTTCAGGAAATTGACCGTGACACCGGGCTTTGCGCCTCTGCCATCATTCAAAATAACGCCTGGATTGTGACCGACGCCAAGACCGATGTCCGGACGCTGGCCAATCCACTGGTCGTCGGGGATCTTGGACTTCGGTTTTACGCGGGCGCGCCGCTTCGTACCCGTGACGGTTTCAACCTGGGCACCTTATGCGTCATCGACCGAGAGCCTCACGAGGCGAACGAAACCCAGATTGCCCAACTGACCGATCTGGCCTCCATTGTCATAGATCAGATGGAGCTTCGGCTGTCGGCCCGTTCCACCGTTACCGAACTCCAAAAAGCCATTGCCGAAAGAGAAATGATGGCGAATGAGGTCGATCACCGGGTGAAGAACAGCCTTCAGCTCGTTACTTCGCTCCTCATCTTGCAAAGTCGAAACGTTGTGAAGGAGACTTCGGAACAACTTTTGCAAGCCGCTAACCGGGTATCAGCGATCGGTCGGGCGCACGAGCATCTTTATCTGAGCGATAGCGGCGGAACGATGAATTGCCACGAGTATCTGCGGCGCATTTGCAACGAACTCTCCGCCCTGATAGACAGCGGCAATGTCGTTGTGGAGGGTAACGACATGCAATTGCAGACCAAATATGTGGTGCCTCTCGGCTTGATCGTCACAGAACTCGTGACCAACGCCGTCAAACATAGTGCCCACAAGGTCACGGTTTCGCTCGCCGCCGACCCGTCCGGCAAAAAGACGCTCTCCGTTACCGACGACGGCCATGGATTGTCGGCGGATTTCGATCCGGCCGCAACCCGCGGCCTCGGCATGAAAGTGGTAGCCTCGCTTGTCTCAAGTCTTAATGGCGATTTAAGTTTCGGCGTTCCGGACGACGGCGGACCGGGAGCGCGATTTACCGTCTTGTTGGAAGTGCGATGAGGTGCCATTGACGCTTGAGTCTATGGTCATGCCGGCCGATCCAAGGCATTGAATTTCAAAATAATACTCTACCGGCAGCTGGGTCTTTATCGGCGTGGCTTTTCACGGTGGTGCGCCATGCGTGCCTTGGCTTGCTCAACTCAGCATTTCATAAGGCTCTGGCGCTTGAAAATTATGACAATGATCTCAGGTGGGCGACTGTTCCCACGGCGGATTAGCCCATTGATGTGGCGGCGGCAATCAGTTCACTGTCGCCCCACTATCGCGAAATAATAGTTCTACGCGACCTGCAGGAAATGACCATTGGTGAAAGCGGATTGTCCCTCACGCTCAGCGGTGAATCGGTGAATCGGTGAAGAGCCGCTTACATCGCGCAAGAATGCTATTGCGAAAATATCTCTCGAAATAGCTCTCGGTGTTTAAATTTTTATACTTATTTTTCTATTCAAATCACAAATTTATAAATCATTTTACTTTAGGCTGAACGATGATGAATTCAGAGGTTAGAAACAATGGCGGTTAGAGATATGTTTACGAGCCCAACTTTGCCAGAACATATCGTGCGCGGTTTGATTGGCATCAGCGCCTATTATGCTGCGGGAAAGCTTTTGGCCCAGCCATCGATAATCTCGCTGATTGCAGCTGTAGCGCTGGGCATTGTCTCGCTCGTCATCATGCGCGGCTGTCCTGTTTGCTGGACCATCGGTTTGATGAACACAACCAGAAACCAAACCTGCCCCATTCCATCACCCAAGCGTGATTTGTAGGTGTTTTAATTCTTGCTCATATTATGGGCATGGAAAACAAACTTACATTTACGCGGCGCAAAGCTCTGGGTCTCGCCGCTGTTAGCTTTGCTGCACCTTTCATCACAACTGAAGCATCAGCAGCCACTGCGCCGGTTCTGGTCGAGCTCTTCACCAGTCAAGGCTGTTCTTCATGCCCTCCGGCAGATCGATTGGCGGGCGCGCTCGCAGGTCGTCCCGGTGTGATGGTGGTGTCGCTCAATGTGGATTACTGGGATTATCTTGGTTGGCGCGATACGCTGGCCAGCCCCGCCCATACCAAACGCCAAATGGATTACGCCCATGTGCGGGGTGACAATGACGTTTACACGCCGCAGATGGTGATCAATGGATCGGCTCATGTGGTGGGCAGCAATCAAGGCGCGATTGAAAATGCAATCGCCAATGCTCAGCATTCCCTTGTGCTGGATATGAGCGCTACGAATAGTGATATTAAAATTGATATGCCGAATGGCGATGCGGGGAATGCCACACTCTGGGTGATGTCGATTGCTTCAGCGGTCAGTGTTAAAATTGAACGCGGCGAAAATAGCGGTTCCAGCGTCACTTATCACAACGTGGTGCGCAAACTTTCCAATGTCGCCACATGGAATGGCGCGGCATCATCCATCACTTTGCCACGCAAAGGCATTCTATCGGCGGATTCTCACAGTTGTATTGCGATTTTGCAAAAAGGACACGTGGGTCCTGTGATCGGTATCGGGAAATATAGCGAAATCTAGACCTCACGTTTTCGTGAAATCATGCCAACCCTTTGTGATTGATCCACTCTGAACCGTAAGCCTAATCCTCCCGTTAGATGTTTAGATCGCGCAATTGAGCAAGATCATAAATTCCAATCGGGAGACGACTATGCGCAAGACACTTATTGCATCGCTTTTACTGGGCCTCATCTCAACAGCGTCATTTGCTGGCAACCCTATGGTGGGCGGATCAGAAATGTTCCCAACCAAGAACATTGTTGAAAACGCCATGAACTCTAAGGATCACACAACTTTGGTGGCTGCAGTTGCAGCAGCTGGTTTGGTGGACACATTGAAGAGCGCTGGTCCCTTCACAGTATTCGCGCCAACCAATGAAGCCTTTGCTGCACTGCCCGCAGGCACCGTTGAAACATTATTGAAGCCAGAAAACAAAGACAAGCTTGTGAAGATTCTGACCTGCCATGTGATCGGTGCCAAGGCGATGGCCGCTGATGTGATGGCCATGGTGAAATCTGATGGCGGAATGCACAAGGTAAAGACTGTTGGCGGTTGTGAGCTGACATTGAAGGTAGACGGCGACAAAGTAACCGTGACCGATGAAGCTGGCGGAGTTGCCAATGTGACGATTGCCGATGTGGCACAATCGAATGGCGTGATCCACGTGATCGACAAAGTTCTTTTGCCAAAAATGTAATTCAAATCCATCAACCCCCTCAACTTAAGGAAAAACATTATGTCTAAGAAAATTATCGTAACAGCACTTGTGTCCCTTGCTCTCGCCTCTGGCGCGGCATTCGCTAAAAACCCAACAGTGGGTGGAGCTGCGATGTTCCCGAATAAGAACATCATTCAAAACGCTGTAAATTCACCCATCAACACAACGCTTGTTGCCGCCGTAAAAGCAGCAGGCTTAGTTGATACATTGTCAGGCCCTGGCCCCTTCACTGTTCTGGCACCGACCAATGCAGCCTTCGCCGCATTGCCAGCTGGCACAGTTGAAACATTGTTGAAGCCTGAAAACAAAGCCACTTTGGTGAAGATTCTCACCTGCCACGTGATTGCAGGCAGAGTGATGGCCAAGGATGTGATGTCTATGGTGAAGGCCGATGGTGGTTCCCACACCGTGACCACAGTGGGTGGTTGCAAAGTTACCTTCACAACATCTCGCGGCAAGGTTTATGTCACCGATGAAAAGGGCGGCAAAGCCCAAGTGACCACGGCCAATGTGCGCCAATCCAACGGCGTGATTCATGTGATCAACGCCGTATTGCTACCCAAGTAACAGTCTTGCGACTGAGGTAAATAGAGGCCGGATGCGAAAGCGTTCGGCCTTTTATTTATTAGCAAGCATTCCAAACTCTCACACCAGCAATGCACCGAATGCATACATGCCCTGCCCAAATAAGGCGCATATCACCTCTCTTTGCTGCACTGCAGCATAATTGGGAGAAGTCATATGACCACTACTCAAACCGCCAGCGGGGATGAAGACTCCGCGGCAATTCAAGGACACGGCCTTGCACGGCCGAGCAGTTTTATAGTTTTGGCCTTAGGGTCGATCGGCGTGGTTTACGGCGATATCGGCACCAGCCCCATATACGCGTTTCGCGAAGCCATCAAAGCCGCTATGGGCGAGCATGGCACCCTCACCCAGCCAATCGTGTTTGGCATTTTATCTTTGACAATCTGGGCGTTGATTCTCGTGGTTTCTGTTAAATATGTGCTCATCATGCTCAACGCCGATAATCGCGGCGAGGGCGGCATTCTTTCTCTCATGGCCTTGGCGCAACGCGGGCGCGGCAAATTCTTTTTGATTATTCCGGTGCTTGGCATGATTGGTGCCGCGTTATTTTATGGCGATGCGATGATCACACCCGCTATTTCAGTGCTATCGGCGGTCGAGGGCCTCAGTTTGGTCACCCACACGTTTGACCCCTATATCTTGCCGATCACGGTGGTCATTATCGTCATTCTTTTTGCAGCTCAATCTTCTGGCACCGCAAAAGTAGCCCAGCTCTTTGGCCCCATCACGCTTGTGTGGTTTGGCGTCTTGGCGGTGTCGGGCTTCACCCATATCCTCAGCTATCCAGCCATTTTACAATCCGCCAATCCACTTTACGGTTTCTATTTTATGATGGCCCATGGCAGGCTCGGCTTGCTTACGGCGGGTGCGGTGTTCTTGGTTGTGACAGGTGGCGAAGCGCTTTACGCTGATCTTGGCCACTTCGGTAAAAACCCTATCCGCTATGCATGGTTTATCGTTGTGTTGCCGGCCTTGCTCCTCAATTATTTGGGCCAAGGCGCATTGCTTTTGAACAACCCCGCAGCACTTGAAAATCCATTTTTCCTCATGATGCCACAATGGGCCTTACTCCCCGTCGTGATATTGGCAACGGCTGCCACCATCATCGCCAGCCAAGCTGTGATCACCGGAGCCTTCTCGCTCACCCGTCAGGCGATTCAGTTGGGCTTGTTGCCGCGTATGCAAGTGCTGTTCACCAGCGCTTCAACCTCTGGCCAAATCTATATGCCGCAGGTGAATTGGATCGTCATGTTTGGCGTCATCCTTCTTGTCTTGGCGTTTAAATCATCATCAAGCTTAGCCTCTGCCTATGGCATTGCTGTGTCGGGCACCATGGTTGTCACCACTATTCTCGCGATGTTTGTAGTGCGCAACCGGTGGAAATGGTCTTACCCCCTTACCTATGCGGTGATGCTGCCATTGCTGGCCATCGACATTGCATTCTTAGGGGCCAACAGTTTGAAAGTGGCTGATGGCGGCTGGGTTCCACTCTCGATAGGGGCTGCAATTTTGGCTGTCATGTGGACTTGGCGCAAAGGTGTTCAGCAAATCAGGAACGCTATTAAAAAATCTGCCATTCCATTGAAGTCCTTTGTTGCATCGTTGGAGAAGTCGTCGTCAATTCACCGCGTCAAAGGCACCGCCGTCTATTTCACATCGCAAAAGGATAACGTGCCCACGGCATTGTTGCACAGTTTGAGGCATTTCAAAGTGTTGCATCAAAACAACTTCATTTTGAATTTGGATGTAGCCGATGTGCCTTATATTGAAGAGAGCAAACAAATATTACTCACCAAATTAGGTGACGGGTTTTGGAATGTGAATGCCAAATTTGGCTATCTCGATTCCACCGATATTCCAAAAGCTCTCAGGCGCACAAAATGCGGAGGATTGAACTTCGAGGAACTTCAAACTACCTATTTTCTGTCACGCCGCTCCTTACAACGCGCAAAATCCAGCGATTTTTCAGCTTGGCAAAGCCTGCTGTTTGTAACGCTGTCAAAAAATGCCGATGATGCCAGCCGATATTTCCACTTGCCAGCCGACCGCGTTGTCGAGATTGGCAGTCGTCAGGAATTATAAAAAAAGGGCGAGGTTAAATCCCGCCCTTTCTCTTGTATGGAAAATTAGAATGGTGAATCTGGGAAGTAGAATTCCGCAGCATTTTCCTTGGTAACCAAGGTGGCATCCAAAATATAACGACCGCGCACGGGCACTTTATCCATTAGCCCAGCAACGGTAAGCTCAATGGCGGTGCCCACCATGGCGGGTGGATAAAGCACATTGATTGGCATCATGGCATCGCCATCAGAAACCTTCTTCACCATTTCCTTCATCCCAGCGCCGCCAACCACCAGCTTCACATCTTTCCGGTTTGCATTTTTGATGGCTTCCAAAACACCAACAGCCATATCGTCATCTTGGCACCACACGGCGTCAATCTTCGGATATTTAGTCAAGTAATCCTGCATCACTTTAAAGGCGTCATCACGCGACCAATTGCCGAACTGGCTATCAAGCACCTTAATTTCGCTGCCGGCGATGGCGTCAGCAAAACCTTTCTGGCGTTCTTCATCAATCACGATGGGCATGCCGCGAATAATCACCACATCGGCTTTGCCTAGGGCACCTTTCATATAGTCACCAGCGACCTTTCCTAAAGCTGGATTGTTGCCGGCCACATATATGTCATTGATGCTGGGGTCAGAAAGAGCGCGGTCAACCACTGTGATAAATACACCTTTGGCTTTCACTGCCTTCAGCGGTCCTGTGAGTTCATCAGAGTTATGCGGAAGCACTACGAGTGCGTTGATGCCTTGCGTTGTAAGATCTTCCAAAGCTGAAGCTTGTGATGCACCGTCCGGTGAAGTCTTCACTATGATTTTCAGGCCTTTGTGAGTGGCTTCCAAGGCCTTAGCGATGCGCTCAGCGTGATAGACCACACCACCTGTCCAGCCATGATCGGCAGCAGGAATTGATACAGCAACAGTGAGAACCGTTTCTTCAGCTTTAGCTCCGGTAGCGGCCACGGCCATAGCAGCTGCGGCAGCAAATCCAAATTGACGTCTTTTCATTTTTAACTCCCATTCCTAAACATCAGCCAAATGAAAGTGCGGTTTGGCCTTGCCGCTTTGAACAGGCGCTTATGTGCGCCTCAAACCGCGTTGCACCAACATGGCAATGATAATGATGGCGCCCTGCACAGCACCAATCAGATAAACATTCACATTGGAAAGCGTTAAAATGTTGCCGATAATTTCGAGAAAAAATGCTCCAGCCACAGTGCCCCAGATGCGGCCCGCACCGCCACGCAGCAATGTGCCACCCACCACAACGGCGGTGATAGCCTGAAGCTCCCAATATAATCCTGTGGCGGAATTGGCTGAACCCAAACGCGGCACATAAAGTGTTATGGCCATACCCACGCACAGGCCTTGAATGATATAGCTCCACAATTTGATGCGATTGGTGGATATCCCTGAGTATCGCGCCACATCCTCATTCGACCCGACGGCCACAACATGCCGTCCGAACGGCGTGCGATACAGAATGACAGCTCCGAGTGCAGCCACTGCCACCACGACTAACAGAGGAATAGGGAGGCCTAGCAACGTCCCCTTATAAACGGGTGCATATATATCTTTCAGTGCGGGGCTGATTGAGATTGATCCACCATTGGCGAGATAGGTGAACAGCGAACGCAAGATCACCATGGTGCCTAATGTGACGATGAACGGTTCAATATTTCCAACCGTAATGATCAATCCATTCGCCAGCCCACATAGCGCCCCCACCGCGATGGCTAAACCGATGGCCAAGGCAATGGTGCCCATGCCCGCATTTGCCTCTTGTGATTTCAAAAACAGCAACATAACACCCGCAGTGAATGCCGCCATTGAGCCTACTGAAAGGTCAAGCCCGCCCGCCGACATTACAAAAGTAGCCCCAATGGCAATGATTGCAATGAACGACGTGCGCGTGGCCACGTTCTGAATAAGATTATCGAATGTTAAAAAATTGGGGTGTACGAAACTGCCCAGCAAGACGAGAGCGATCAGCGCAATGAAGGGCGCCGCTCCGCGAATATCAATGTTTTTTAAGTCGAAACTTGGCATCAAGCGGCGTCCTTAAGTGTGCCTGTTGCCAGCATCACGATTTGATTTTCAGTGATGTTGTTACCCGTCACTTCACCGGCAATGGCTCCGTTACGCATGACAATGATGCGATGGCAAAGCCCAATAAGCTCTGGCATTTCAGAGGAGATCACCACCACTGCTTTCCCAGCTTTGGCGAGGCTTGATATAAATTCATAAATCTGCTTTTTTGCACCAATATCCACACCGCGTGTCGGCTCATCAACCACTACTACATCGGGGTTCAGCAACATCATTTTCGCGAGCAACAATTTTTGCTGGTTGCCTCCAGAAAGTTGGCCAGCATTCATTTTTCGGGACTTGGCGCGAATGTCAAATTCTTCAAATGCAGTGTCCAAAGCCTTCGCCTCTCGGCCCGTGTCCATTAATAATCCTGCTGTAAAACTCTCAGCCGTGGCCAATGTGAGATTATGAGTCAGCGGAGACGCCAATAACAAACCTTTGCCTTTGCGATCCTCGGTCACATAGGCAATGCCAGCATCCATGGCTTGACGGGGCGATTTGAATTCCACCACTTCCCCATTTTTAAGGACGCGCCCCTTGCCCATGCGCAGGCCCAATATGCCCTCAAACAATTCGGTACGACCTGCCCCAATCAAGCCTGCAAATCCTAAGATCTCACTTTTCGCGACAGAGAAGCTGGCGTGACGCACAAATCCAGGAACCGAGAAATCTTCGACTTGCAAAGCAGGTGCGCTGTCAGGCCGCTCGGGTTTTTCTGGATAGAGTTCGCCCATTTCGCGACCCACCATCTGGTTGGCCATTTGCATAGGTGTCAAATCAGCGGTGCTATGCGTACCAATCAATTTTCCATCCCGCAGAATGCTCACCCGGTCTGAGATGCGTTTTACTTCGTCTAACTTGTGCGAGATATAAATAACCCCACAGCCTTGTTGCTTGAGGCGGGTAATCACGTTGAAAAGCGCTTCACTTTCCACTGGAGTTAAGGTTGCGGTGGGCTCATCAAAAATTACAAAGTGATGTTTGCCCGAAAGCGCACTTGCTATTTGCACCAGCTGGCGATTGGCAATTGACAAGTTTTCTACCCGCTCTGTGGGGCTGGCCATGCAGCCTAACTCTGCAAGCGCCACAGTTGTTTCGGCATTCATCTTTGCGTCATCCACCAATACGCCCCGACGCAACTCACGGCCTAAAAAAATATTTTGCGCCACAGTTAAATGCGGCGCTAACAGGATTTCTTGATGCACCAAAACAATGCCCGCCTTTTCAGCCTCTTTTGGGGAAGAAAATTGGACTCCTGAACCCGCCAAAGTAAGCTGGCTTTGAGTGGCTATGAGATAGCCACCCAGTATTTTCATCAATGTGGATTTACCAGCGCCATTCTCACCGATGATGGCGTGAACTTCACCGCGCCTGAAATTCAAGCTCACATTATGCAGAACGGTGTTGCCCGCAAAGACCATGCGTGCGTTGTGCACTGAAAAGTGATCACCAGTTCTTTGCTGAATTGCATCGCTGAGCACTAGAGTTTTACGTCCCATTCACCGATTATTTTTTAACCGTTTGATCAAGACTTATCTACAGAAGAGGAGAGTTGTCAAATGCCCAAAGCGCTTTGATGTGCAGCGCAACGCAGATTTTTAAATATATTGTAGGATAAATGAAAATGTCGCCGTCACATGAGTGACGACGGCAAGAAATCAATTCAATCAAAAGCGATCAGGGCGCTTTTTTAAGCAATCCGCGATTGATGATGCATTCAGCAATTTGCACCGTGTTGAGTGCGGCTCCTTTGCGAAGGTTGTCTGACACCACCCACAGGTTTAAACCATTCTCAATAGTTGAATCTTCGCGAATGCGGCTGATGAACGTGGCGTAATCACCAGCGCATTCAACGGGTGTAATGTAGCCGCCGTCTTCACGCTTATCGATCACCATGCAGCCCGGTGCTTCCCGCAGAATGTCACGTGCTTCATCGGCAGTAATCGGTGATTCAAATTCGATGTTCACAGCTTCTGAATGGCCGACAAACACAGGTACGCGCACGCACGTGGCAGTGACTTTAATCTTGGGATCAAGAATTTTCTTAGTCTCAACCACCATTTTCCATTCTTCTTTGGTGTCACCGGAATCCAGGAACAGATCGATCTGCGGGATCACGTTAAAGGCAATCTGCTTGGTAAATTTCCGAGGGGTGGGGCTGTCATTCACAAAAATGCCTTTGGTTTGAATCCAAAGTTCGTCCATGCCTTCTTTACCAGCGCCAGAAACCGACTGATAAGTGGCAACCACTACGCGCTTGATTTTAGCAACATCATGAAGCGGCTTCAACGCTACAACTAACTGTGCAGTGGAACAATTTGGATTGGCAATAATATTACGCTTGGTCTTGCGCTTCATATATTCTTCGAGAACATGGGCATTCACTTCTGGAACAATCAGCGGCACTTCTAGATCATAACGCCAGCACGATGAATTATCGATCACGATGGGCCCCAGTGCCCCAATTTTGGGCGACCAGATTTTTGAAATTTCAGAACCGGCTGACATTAAAACAAAATCAACTTTCGAGAAGTCAAATTGTTCAAGGTCTTTGCACTTCAGAATTTTGTCGCCAAAACTCACTTCCATGCCAATCGAACGGCGTGAAGCGATGGCGAAACATTCATCGACAGGAAATTCCCGTTCGGACAGAATGTTCAACATTTCACGGCCCACATTGCCAGTGGCACCGACGACTGCAACTTTATAACCCATAATAACTCCGCATATTAAACTTGCCCTAAGGCCAATTGCGGCGCTTCTAACATCAGTTTGCTGGCTGTGAAAGGGGCTTGGCAGAAAGCGGGCGCTGGGCTAAGCACGGCCTCGACCAAGGTCTAATACCCTTCAGCGGAGAGGTGGCAGAGTGGTCGATCGCACCGCACTCGAAATGCGGCATACGTGCAAGCGTATCGGGGGTTCGAATCCCCCCTTCTCCGCCAATTTACTGTCTCGGAAATAATCTCTGATTAAAATATTGCATTATAAGCCTAAGTAATTTGAGAAATCGCGCGTGAACCTCTGGACTAGATACGATTCAATCATAGGTGAAATTACTTTCTCTTAGCATATATTCTCTGAACCTCTGTACTGGTTATTTGTTAGTACGTTGCAAATTCTTCAACAGTTTCGCGTATTTAACAGCGCTGAAAACTACAATTTTGTTAATTCTCCGCTACTCTCTTATCGCTTCCAAGTTTGCACGTACTACGGTGATGGCGGTATAATCATATCGGTTACCAACAACGTGATAACCCGCTCACAAAAATAGGAATAGCCAATCTTCGACTGGCGGTTCAGACACACCCAACTGCGTACCATGAGCATTGCTACAGATTGACTTTGGCAACAAGGAACAAGATTTTGAGCATCTCACTGGCCAGGTTCAAATATAGAAATTCGCTGGAGTTAAGCTGATAAGTTTTGATTTATTTTAGGTCTATCCAAGCGTTACCGGATATTGGTCTTTAAACACTCCAATAAAGATGAGATAACACACTTTAAAGAAAGATTTTTCGCTATATAGGAAGCATTTTGAACGCGGTTGAAATTGAAGAGGCAATATCCAATTTAGCGGAACAACCGTTTGATGCCGCCACATTCCCTTATGCTTTTCTGGAAGCTTTCGGCAATAAATCCACCACGTTGAAACGGCTGCAATCGGGCGCCAGCAATAAATCTGATATTGAAGGCGGCATTCTTCAATATAACAACATTCACTTAGGCGTGTGTGCGGCGGGCGATGTTCACGCAACCTTTGAAAAGCTGAAAAGCAGCCCGGCCACCACCAAGCAAAAAGCCAAGTTCATTTTGGCAACAGATGGTGAAACCATTGAAGCGGAAGATTTAACCGTCGCCGATGAACCACCCATAGTTTGCCTCTATGCTGATATTGCAAATCATTTTGGCTTCTTCCTGCCGCTGGCGGGCATTACCACTGTTAAGCAAATCCGCGAAAGCTCATTCGATATTAAAGCAACGGGTCGTTTGAACCGCCTCTATGTGGAACTGCTGAAAGATAACGCTGATTGGGGAACGGCCCAACGCCGGCCAGACATGAACCATTTTATGGCGCGACTGATTTTCTGCTTCTTTGCTGAAGACACCGACATTTTTAATGGCGATAATTTGTTCACCGCCACCATCGATCAGATGAGTGCCAAGGATTCATCAAACACCCATGAGGTGATGAGCGAAGTGTTCCGCGCTATGAACACAAAAATTGAAAACCGCGCCACTTCCAAATTGCCGCGCTGGGCGGATGCGTTTCCTTATGTGAATGGCGGCTTGTTTTCAGGCAGCACCGAAGTGCCGCGCTTCAGCAAAATTGCCCGCTCCTATTTGTTGCATGTGGGCAAGCTGGATTGGAAAAAAATCAACCCCGATATTTTCGGCTCGATGATTCAAGCCGTGGCGGAAGATGAAGAACGCGGCGCATTGGGCATGCATTACACATCCGTGCCCAATATTCTGAAAGTGTTGAACCCGCTTTTTCTGGACGACCTGCACGCCAAGTTGAATGAGGCGGGGAGTAATGCGCGCATGTTGCTGAACCTGCGCAAGCGTATGGCAAAAATCAGGGTGTTTGACCCTGCCTGTGGTTCCGGCAATTTTCTGGTGATTGCCTATAAGGAAATACGAGCCATTGAAGCGGAAATTAACAAGCGGCGCGGCGAAGAACATTCGCGCTCTGAAATTCCTCTCACCAATTTTAGGGGCATTAAATTGCGCGATTTTCCGGCTGAAGTTGCGCGCCTAGCGTTGATCATTGCCGAATATCAATGCGACATTCTTTATCGCGGCCAGAAGGAAGCGCTGGCAGAATTTCTGCCGTTGGATGCACAAAACTGGATAACCTGCGGCAATGCCCTGCGGCTAGATTGGCTCAGCATCTGTCCACCCACTGGCACGGGCGTGAAGCTGCATGGTGATGATTTGTTCAGCACACCGCTGGACCAAGCTCAAATTGATTTTGAGAATGAAGGTGGTGAGACATACATTTGCGGCAACCCACCTTATCTCGGCTCCACGTGGCAATCAGAGGAACAAAAATCTGATTTGAAAGCCATTTTTGATCACCGCACCAAAACGTGGAAATCCCTCGATTATGTAGCAGGCTGGTTCATGAAAGCAGCGGATTACGGCACGCATACAAACGCCGTTTCCGCATTCGTGTCCACCAATTCTATCTGCCAAGGGCAGCAGGTGCCAATCCTTTGGCCGCTTATCTTCAAGACAGAACATGAGATCGCTTTCGCGCACACTAGCTTCACGTGGGCAAACCTAGCCAGCCATAATGCTGGAGTAACCGTTGTGATCGTAGGCATTTCAAATCATGCAGAAAAAATGCGTCAATTATTTTCAATAGCGGATGACGGTGGTAATCTTGTTAAAGAGTCGGAAAATATAAACGCTTACCTCGTCACAGGCCCGGATATCACTTTAGTAAAATCCTCTAATCCCATTACTATGGTTGCACCAATGGATCGAGGTGATAGTGCAATAGATGGAGGTGGGTTATTGTTAGACCCATTGGATGCAAGGCAGCTAATGAATGAATCTCCTGATGCATTCAGCCATTTTGTTCGACCCTATATTGGCTCTGAAGAGTTGATCAATGGAAAGCTACGGTACTGTCTGTGGATAAAAGATGAGGAGCTAGGGCTAGCAAAGCAATATGATTTTATTGCCAATAGAATCTCAAATGTTGTCGCTATGCGGTCGGCAAGTAGTAAAGAACAAACTAAGCTGGCGGCTTCGACGCCTCATAAGTTTGGCGAAATTCGTCATAGGAGTAACCAATACGCTCTCGTGGTTCCAAGAGTAAGTTCAGAAAACAGAGATTTTCTGCCTGTTGCTTTGGCAAAAGGTGGTATCATTATCGGCGATAGAAATTTTGCCATGTACGATGCACCACTTTGGAATATGGCACTCGTTGCTTCACGTCTTCATTGGGTTTGGATTGGAACTGTCTGCGTCCGTATGCGGACAGATTTTTCTTACTCTAATACACTCGGCTGGAACACATTCCCTGTTCCAACTCTCACCGAAAAAAATAACACTGATCTCACCCGTTGCGCTGAAGATATTCTCTTGGCGCGGGAGGCGCATTTTCCGGCCAC
>JANMWK010000191.1:0-14355 GCA_031393975.1 Hyphomicrobiales bacterium | reverse complement strand
GTTGCGGCAGCCTAGGCTAGTGATCCGACCAACATGGCTAATCTTCTTTTAAATTTGCAAAAAGTTCACCTTACTTTCGGTGGCAAACCCGTGCTCGATGGCGCTGAACTCATGCTGCATAATGATGATCGCATGTGCCTTGTGGGGCGTAACGGTTCGGGCAAATCAACATTGCTCAAAATTGCTGCGGGACTTGTGGAAATGGATGATGGCACGCGCTGGGTGCAGCCCGGCACCACCATTCGCTATTTGCCACAAGAGCCTGATTTCGCGGGTTACAACACTGTACTGGATTATGTGGAGGCGGGTCTCGGCCCAACCGATAATCCTTATCGTTGTCGCCATTATTTAAATGAGCTGGGACTGACTGGTGAAGAAAATCCCGCCAATCTATCGGGTGGTGAATCACGGCGTGCCGCTATAGCACGGACGTTGGCACCGGAACCTGATATCTTGTTACTGGACGAACCCACCAACCATTTGGATCTGCCAGCCATCGAATGGCTGGAAGCTGAACTCAAGTCCTTGCGGTCTGCCTTCATCCTCATCAGCCATGACCGCAGATTTCTGGAAGCGCTCTCGAACCGCACCATCTGGCTCGATCGCGGTTCGGCAAAACGCATGAACCGCGGCTTTTCATTTTTTGAAGAATGGCGCGATCAGGTTCTGGAAGAGGAAGAAATCGAGCAGCATAAACTCGCAGCCCGCATTGCCACTGAAGAGCATTGGATGCGCTACGGCGTGACAGCAAGGCGCAAGCGCAATGTGCGGCGTGTTGGTCTGCTCTCTACATTGCGCGGCGAGCGCCGTGAATATGTGGGCAGCCAGGGCAATGTGAAACTCTCTGCTTCAAGCGGCGACCTTTCTGGGAAGCTGGTGGCCGAAGCTAAAAAAATGTCGAAGTCATTTGGCGAGCGTGAAATTGTCTCGGGCTTAGACTTGCTGTTATTGCGCGGCGACAGGTTAGGCATCGTTGGCCCCAACGGCGCGGGCAAGACCACGCTAATTAAATTGATCACCGGATTAATGGAACCAGACTCTGGCAGCATAAAACTAGGCACCAATCTGCAAATTGTGGCCCTTGATCAAAGCCGTGCAAGTCTCGACCCTGCTATGCTGTTGGCTGATGTTATCACTGCAGGGCGTGGCCAAACCGTCACCATCAATGGCGAGACCAAGCATGTGGTCGGTTATATGCGTGACTTTCTGTTCAAGCCTGAACAAGCCCGCACACCCGTCTCGGTTCTCTCCGGCGGTGAACGCGCCCGTCTCATTCTCGCACGCGAACTCGCTAAGTCTTCAAATTTCTTGATTCTTGACGAACCCACCAATGATCTTGATTTAGAAACCCTCGACCTGCTTCAGGAAATGTTAGCCGATTACAAAGGCACTATTTTACTGGTCAGCCATGACCGTGATTTCCTTGATCGCGTCGCCACGTCCATCTTAATGTATGAGGGGGATGGCAAGTGGCAAGAATATGCGGGTGGCTACACGGATATGTTAGCCCAGCGCGGCGCCGGGGTGGATGCGCGAAAGATAAAAGAAGAAATCCGTGAGCGCAATGAAACAGTGGCGGCACCCATTGTGATTCAACCCAAACGTAAGCTCAATTTTAAAGAAAAATACGCATTGGATAATTTACCAGCAAAAATAGAAACGCTGAAGACCGAATTGCATAAGCTCGAAACAGTGTTGGCAGATGCCACACTTTTCACCCGCGATCCCAAAATCTTCGAAAAGACCAGCCTGCGCCATGCTGCTGCTGCGGCTGAATTGGAAAAGGCTGAAGAACACTGGCTAGAGCTTGAGCTCATGCAAGAAGAATTCGAAACGCGATAGCTGTAAAACTAGCTTTCAAACCGTGGGACCGCAGTGTAATGCTATGTGCGGTCTAGTTCCGGAGTTCTATTTTGACTGAATCCACTTCAACACCTTTGCTCGATAGGATTACCGCGCCAGGCGATTTGCGAGGGTTAAAGTTTGAGGATTTGACCCCGCTCGCAGCTGAATTGCGGTCCGATATGATCACGTCAGTCTCAAAAACTGGTGGCCATTTGGGGGCAGGTCTCGGTGTGGTCGAACTTACTATTGCACTCCACTATGTGTTCAACACACCAGAGGATCGCCTGATTTGGGATGTTGGTCATCAAGCCTATCCGCATAAATTGCTTACAGGCAGGCGTGAACGCTTTTCCACGCTCCGCCAGGAAGGCGGCATTTCTGGCTTCACGAGGCGGGCTGAAAGTGAATATGATCCCTTCGGCGCGGCCCATTCATCAACATCAATTTCCGCTGGCCTCGGCATGGCCGTGGCCCGTGACCTAAAACATGAAACGCGAAATGTCATCTCGGTCATTGGCGATGGTGCCATGTCGGCTGGCATGGCCTTTGAAGCGCTGAATAATGCAGGCGCTTTGGGCACCCGCATGATCGTCGTCCTTAACGATAATGATATGTCAATTGCACCACCTTCTGGTGCCATGAGTGCTTATCTCGCAAGGCTTGCCACGGGCAAAACCTATGCCGATCTAAGCGGCCTCGCAAAACGCCTTACAGCTTATTTGGGCAGCAGAGCCGATAAGTCTATCAAGCGCGCCATTGGCCATGCCCGTGGGTTTGTGACTGGCGGCACCATGTTTGAGGAACTGGGCTTCTATCACATTGGCCCGATAGATGGGCATGACTTTAATCATCTGGTGCCTGTGCTGCGCAACGTGCGCGATAACGCCAAGGGGCCGGTGCTCATTCACGTGGTCACCAAAAAAGGCAAGGGCTATCCCCCTGCTGAAGCCGCCGCAGATAAATATCATGGCGTGAATAAATTCAATGTCATCACCGGCGCGCAAGCCAAAGCGCCATCGAATGCACCGTCTTACACAAAAGTTTTTGGCCAAAGCCTTATCGAAGAAGCCAAGCTCGATGATCGCATTGTCGCCGTCACTGCGGCTATGCCTTCAGGAACGGGGCTTGATCTCTTTGGTGAAGTTTTCCCGAAGCGCCTATTTGATGCGGGCATTGCTGAACAGCACGCCGTAACCTTCTGTGCCGGTCTCGCCACCGAAGGTCTGAAACCATTTGCAGCAATTTACTCCACATTCCTGCAACGCGCCTATGACCAGATCGTCCACGATGTCGCCATTCAAAAGCTTCCCGTGCGCTTTCCTATTGATCGCGCTGGTTATGTGGGTGCAGATGGCCCAACGCATTGCGGTGCATTTGATGTGGGTTTCCTCGCATCATTGCCAGGTTTTGTGGTGATGGCCGCAAGCGACGAAGCCGAACTCAAACACATGGTGCGAACCGCCGCTGAATATGATGAAGGCCCCATCTCATTCCGCTATCCACGTGGTGATGGTGTGGGCATAGATTTACCAGAGCGTGGTTCATTCCTCGAAATTGGTCGTGGCCGCATTATTAAAGAAGGCACCAAGATTGCACTCTTGTCGTTCGGTACACGCCTTGCGGATTGCGTGTCGGCCGCGCAAGAACTCGATGCGTCAGGCCTTTCCACCACAGTGGCCGACGCTCGCTTTGCCAAACCACTGGACCAAACATTAATTCGTCGCCTCGCCGAAAACCACGAAATTCTAATCATTGTGGAAGAAGGCGCAGCAGGCGGATTTGGCGCGCAAGTCTTGCACTTCATGGCCAGTAATAATCTGCTCGATCAGGGCTTGAAAATCAGGTCGCTTACCTTGCCCGATGAATTCACCGAGCAAGCCAAACCCGAAGTGATGTATGCCAAAGCGGGCTTGGATCACAAAGGCATAGTAGCAACGGCGATGGCAGCACTGGGAAACGTCGCAGTTGTAAGATTAGACCGCGCTTAAGAGGAAACAAAAATGCGTATTGAAGCCATTTCTATAGGCAGAAATCCACCAAAGGAAATCAACGTCATTGTGGAAGTGCCGGTGGGCGGCGAGCCCATTAAATATGAGATGGATAAAGAAGCTGGCACCCTGGTGGTTGATCGCTTTTTATATACGTCAATGCGCTACCCCGGAAATTATGGCTTCATTCCGCACACCCTTTCCGGTGATGGTGACCCAGTGGATGTGCTCATCGCCAACCAGCGCGGCATCGTTCCCGGTGCCGTGGTGGCCTGCCGCCCGGTGGGTGTTTTAAAGATGCAGGATGAAGCGGGCGGCGACGAAAAAATCATTGCCGTGCCAGTGCCACGCCTCACGCGCCGCTATGAAAACGTGCATAATTATCGTGATCTGCCAGACATCACCATCCAACAAATTGAACATTTCTTTCAGCATTATAAGGATTTGGAACCCGGCAAATGGGTAAAAGTTTTAGGCTGGGGCAATGCCATTGAAGCCGAGCAAATGATTTTGGAAGGCATCGAGCGGGCAAAAAAGGCGAAGTAAGTTAAACTCTTTTTTCGGCACAGCAGGAGAAATAAGGGGCCTCATTACACACGCAGCGCATCATCCTGCAATTTGCGCAGTGCTACAATTTTTGCACTCGTATCAATCGCAATATTATCGTGTGTCAGCAATTCGCCTTTTTTAATTGGTTTGGTAACTTTACCATTTTCAATCAATCCGCAGGGAACCGCGTGCGCTTTCACAGCATCACCCACTGTCATAATCCACGCGCGATATGTATATTCGCCGATTGAATCCAAGCGTTCGCCCACACTCAATTCTTTTTTGGCCACAGCATACACTTCTGATGTCGGCACATCCAAAGGCTGCATGTCTGCAACGCCATAAAGCACGGCGCGGGCGCAGGACAGCGGCACTTCCAGCGATGTAAGATGATAAGGTCGGAAGAAGCGATAATATGGGCCAGCGCCCAATTTCAAATCATTCATGCGTTCACGCACGCGCGGATGCGCCATTTCCGCGATCACAAACACACCCGGCGCCACCCCTTTGCCCACGCCGAAATCGACAACACCTTTACGCGAAAGAATTCCACCATCTTGCTTGAGGCACAGCACATGTTCAAGTTCGGTGAGGGTAGCTGCAGGGCCGTGCATTCCAGCGACATCAGGCACGAAACCAGTGGTGTTTGAGATGGCCGCCATTTCCACCATGGTTTTAGATCCATCGACGAACTCCACCAACATGCGCACGTTCATATTGCGGCGCGTAGCTTCCTCTTGATACTCATCGGGCGTGGCTGAAATATTCAGCGGATTATTTTTGCCCTTACCCGCCGCCACAATAGGATAGCCCAAAGCGGTGACAAAATTGATCAGCTCCATACAGCTCGAAGGTTCATCGCCACGAGGCCAATTTCAGCCCCCACTGCTGGCCTGCCGGTGGCGTCCACAATCACATCGATGTGCTCACTGGAGCATACGAGTTGAGCATCCTCGGTTGCGACCGATTTCCCAGCCTCAAGGGCGGCATCAAAATCAGATTGCTTGTTGCTAGTATAGAAGCTTGCCTGATCGCGTCCGCCAATCGCATAAGCAGTTCTGGCTTTCGCCACATTGGTCTCCGCAATCGCAGAAACCGTAATGCCCTGCATCTGCCCGCATTGGGTGACGATATCTGTGCCCATCTCCCCAGAGCCAATGAGTCCCACGCCAATGAGTCGTCCCAATTTCTCAGCGCGTTTGGCCAGATCAGCCGAAAGGCCATGAGTGGGGGTTTGAAAACGTGACATTATAATTCCTAGCTGAGGGGATGTGTGATCAAAATGACTTTGATCTGAACTCGAAGTTTTGGTCAAGCATTGCGTCTGGGACCGAATATTTGATAGTGTTCATCAACAACGGAGAATCCCATGCTCAAACATCTTGACCCCTTGCTCAATGCTGATGTGCTTCATGCCTTACGGTCCATGGGGCACGGCGATGAACTTATCATTTGTGACACCAATTTTCCAGCCGATTCTGTTGCGCGTGAAACCACTTATGGCAAACTCTTGCGCATAGACGGCGATTGCGCACGCGTAACGCGGGCTGTGCTGTCGCAATTTCCGCTCGATACATTTGTTGACTATCCTGCCTTGCGTATGGAGGTGATGGGGGAGCCAGAAAAACTTCTCGACGTGCACAAGGACGTGCAAGCTGAAATTGATAAAGCCGAAGGTGATAAATTTAAGCTGGGCACCATCGAACGCTTTGCTTTTTATGAACGCGCCAAGAAAGCCTATTGCGTCATTCAGTCAGCCGAACGCCGATTCTATGGATGTTTTGTTTTCAAAATGGGTGTGATGCCGCCTGATGCAAAACTGGATTGAATAGCATGACAAAATCGGGCGTAGCCATTCTTGGAATTTACGTGGCGGATTTGGCCTTTCGCGCAGCGCGTCAACCTGCGATGGGGGAAACCATTTTGGGTTCGGCATTTTCAATGGGTCCGGGCGGAAAGGGCTCCAATCAATCAGTCGCCGCCGCGCGGGCCGGGGCGGCGGTCACGTTTATTACTAAACTGGGCAAGGATAATTTTGGCGATGCGGCTCTGGCCATGTATGCCAAGGAGGGCATCACCGCGCACGCGCCACAAGACCCCAATAATTCGACGGGGGCTGCTTACATTTTTCTTGAGGAAAAAACCGGCAGCAACGCTATCATCGTGGTGGCGGGAGCAGCAGGAACTATTGCCGTAGCCGATATTGAGGCAGCAAGTGATGTGATCCGCAATGCTAAAATTTTTATGACGCAGTTGGAACAACCCATTCCCTCCGCTAGGCGCGGTTTGGAAATTGCAAAAGATGCAGGCACCATCACGATTTTTAATCCAGCTCCAGCCGCCGTTCTTGATGACGCAATCTACAAATTCTGTGACTATGTGACACCCAATGAATCTGAGGCATCAACGCTGACGGGTGTCACGGTTACAGATATTGAAAGTGCCCGCAAAGCGGCCGATGTTTTTTTGAACAAGGGCGTAGGCGCAGTGATCATTACATTGGGTGGTCAAGGTTCACTTCTCCACAGCCGCACCCAATCTATCCACATCCCAGTCTACAGCGCAGGCAAGGTGGTGGACACCACAGGTGCGGGTGATGCCTTTAACGGTGGTTTTGCCGCAGCTTTGGCAAGAGGCGAGAACCCCGTGCAAGCAGCCCATTTTGGCAGTGCCACAGCAGGCATTTCCGTCACCAGAGCAGGCACGGCACCTTCTATGCCTTACCGTGATGAAGTGTTGGCACTGCTAAAAAAATAGCTTGTCATTGAAGGTCGTAATTCCTATGTCCATTACAATAATTTAATATGAAAGGTTCGCCCTCGCTTGCTCGAAAATCTCTTTGAACCCACCGCTCTTATCGCATTTTTTAAAGTCGTTATGATTGATTTGGTTTTGGCCGGAGACAACGCGATCGTCATTGGCATGGCGGCGGCGGGCCTGCCCAAAGAGCTGCGCAACAAAGCTATTCTGGTGGGCATTGGTGCGGCAACCGTGTTGCGCATTCTATTTGCTACTGTCGCGGTCCAACTTCTCCAATATGTGGGCTTGGTCTTGGTCGGCGGATTTTTATTGCTCTGGGTGTGCTGGAAAATGTGGCGCGAGTTGCGCGCGGGTCACGCCAATAATGACGCACTTGAATCGATGACAGGCGAAGACCTTGATCATGATGGATCGATTTCTCATGGCTCCAAAAAATCCTTCACCCAAGCCGCTTGGCAAATTGTAGTGGCAGATATTTCAATGTCACTTGATAATGTTTTAGCAGTGGCAGGCGCTGCGCGTGAGCATCCCACGGTGCTGATTTTCGGTTTGATCTTATCCATTGCCTTAATGGGTTTGGCCGCCACATTCATTGCGAAGCTTTTGAACAAGAACCGCTGGATCGCCTATGTGGGTCTCGCCATCATAGTCTATGTCTCGCTCGATATGGTTTATCGTGGCAGCCTTGAAATTTGGCCTCACATGCAAACTTTGGTCAACTGAGCAGCTTTCTAACCGCATCTTTCCAACCGGCATATTTAAGATCGCGCTCTGCCGCCATCATCTTGGGTGCAAAACGCTTGTCGCGCTTCCAACGCTTGGCGAATTTATCGGGCGAAGGCAGCAAACCCGCCTGCAAACCAGCGAGATAAGCGGCGCCCAAAGCCGTGGTTTCTAAAATCTTTGGGCGATCAACCGGCGCATCTAAAATATCCGCCAAATTCTGCATGGTCCAATCCGAAGCTGTCATGCCGCCATCGATGCGCAGAACGGTCTGGCTTGCATGACCCCAATCTTTTTTCATCGCTTCCAAAAGATCGCGGGTTTGATAACAAACGGCCTCCAATGCGGCCTTTGCCAACTCCTTATTGGTCGTGCCCCGTGTGAGGCCAAACAAGGCACCGCGTGCGTCACCATTCCAATAGGGCGCACCTAAGCCCACAAAAGCAGGAACAAGATAGACTTGTTGTTTGGGATCGGCAGCCTTGGCGAGCGCCCCCGTCTCACTTGCAGATTTCACAACCTTTATCCCATCGCGCAACCATTGCACCGCAGCACCGGCGATGAAGATGGCCCCTTCCAAAGCATAAGTGCGCTTGCCATTGAATTGATAGGCCAAAGTGGTGAGCAGGCGATTGTGCGAAATCACCGGCACGCCACCTGTATTCATAATTGCAAA
Organism: Hyphomicrobiales bacterium; assembly: GCA_031393975.1. Lineage (GTDB taxonomy): Bacteria > Pseudomonadota > Alphaproteobacteria > Rhizobiales > Aestuariivirgaceae > Aestuariivirga. The sequence continues at coordinate 5,814 of JANMWK010000191.1, read as the reverse complement.
GCAGCCTGTGCCATAGGTTGATTTCATCATGCCGGGTTGGAAACAGGCTTGGCCAATGACCGCTGCATGTTGGTCCCCCGCCACACCGCCAATCGGAATGGCTGCACCAAATAATTTTTTATCAGTCACGCCAAAATCTGCAGCACAATCCTTGATCACTGGCAACACCGCACGAGGCACATTGAGGGCCGCAAGCAGTTCTTCATCCCAATCACCACGATGAATATTGTAAAGTAACGTGCGGCAGGCATTCGTGGCATCGGTGGCGTGCAGTTTTCCACCTGTAAGACGCCAGATGAGAAATGAATCAATCGTTCCGAAACAAAGCTCGCCTTGCACAGCGCGAGTCCGTGCACCCTTAATATTATCAAGCAACCATGCCACTTTAGTTCCAGAAAAATAAGGATCGAGCAATAGCCCCGTCTTCTGTGTGACCAAAGTTTCTAGCCCCTTAGCCTTTAAACCTTTGCAAATATTTGCAGTGCGTCGATCTTGCCACACAATAGCTTTGTGAATGGGTTTTCCGGTTATGCGGTCCCAAATAATCGTAGTTTCGCGCTGATTAGTGATGCCGATTGATTTGATGTCAGCAGCTCTAATGCGCGCCTTCTTGATCGCAGCTTGCACCGTGAATAAAACGCTTTTCCAAATTTCCTCAGCATCATGTTCAACCCAACCAGACGCGGGATAAAACTGCTTGAATTCTTTCTGGGCACTGGCCTTCAGGTTCAGCTTTTTATCAAACACGATGGCCCGGGTGGATGTGGTGCCTTGATCAATTGCCAGAATAAAATCAGCCATTATTTTTTCTTTCTAGGTTTTGCTGCCACGACGCCTTCCCCCATATGTAAACGCAATGCTTGAACCTCCTCTGGCTTCATATGCAAACCCAGTTTCGAGCGTCGCCATAAAATATCATCAGCTGTCTGCACCCATTCATTTTTGCGCAAATATTCAACCTCACATTCGCTGAGCGGGCCAAAACTTTTGCCAAGATCAGAGGCAAACCGAGCGCCTTTCAAAATCTCCTGCATGTCCGTGCCGTAAGCGCGGAATAGCCGCAGCACGTTCTGTGGCTTCAGGAAGGAGTAGGCCTTCTGCTGGTCCGCAATGTATTTTGCCACACCCGCATAAGCCATCCCACCAGGCAAACTGGCACCCGCTGTCCACGGTGCTTTAAATTTCGGGAAAAAGGGCTGCAGTTTTTCTAAAGCATGTTCAGCAAGCTTGCGTGATGTGGTGATCTTCCCCCCAAAAATCGACAGCATTGGCGGTTGCCCTTCAGGTTGCTCAACTTTCAAAACATAATCGCGCGTCGCCTCCTGTGCCGAACTTGCACCATCATCATAAAGCGGCCTAATGCCGGAATAAGACCAGCGCACCATTTGGCGGGTCACCGGCCGCCTTAAATATTCACTCACAGAGGCCAGCAAATAATCAGTTTCAGCGGGCGTAATTTCCGGCTTGCCGGGTTCCCCTTGATGATCCTCATCCGTGGTGCCGATCAACGTGAAATTAGTCTCATAAGGAATAGCAAAGCAAATGCGGCCATCACCGTTTTGAAATATATAACAGCGGTCATGATCGTAAAGTCGGTCGACCACCAAGTGACTGCCTTTGACCATGCGGATTTTATCAGGATCATTTTGGCCTACCACCTTGGCCAAAACTTCGCCCACCCAAGGGCCCGCAGCATTCACTAGAACCTTTGCACGAACTGTTTCAGCGGTGCCAGTGTCTGCCAAAATATCAATGTCCCAACCAGCGCTGGCGCGACGCGCCGAAGTCACTTTCGTCCGTGTACGGATCACAGCATTCCTTGCAGCGGCGTCCCGTGCCATTAAGGCAACAAGTCGTGCGTCCTCAACCCAGCAATCAGAATATTCAAAGCCGTCGGTAAACTCTTCTTTCAGCGCTTGGCCGGTGATATCGATCCGAAAATCCACACTGCGCGTGGGTGGCAAAATTTTGCGCCCGCCTAAATGATCATACATGAAAAGGCCCAATCGGATCAGCCACCTAGGGCGCAATCCCGCATGGTGTGGCAAAATGAATCGCAAAGGCCAAATAATATGGGGTGCCGAATTCAGCAACACTTCACGCTCAATCAAAGCTTCGCGCACCAAGCGAAACTTATAATGTTCCAAATAGCGAAGCCCACCATGGATCAGTTTGGTCGAGGCCGAAGAGGTGCCCGACGCCAAATCATTCTGCTCGGCTAAGTAAACCGAAAGCCCACGCCCGGCCGCATCCCGCGCGATGGCGCAACCATTTACGCCACCCCCAATTATAAAAAGATCATATGTCATCATGAAAGCAATTGAGCATGTTTAGGCGCACAAGTCTTCCCGAATTCGCTTCGTCGAAACCAGTTTCTTCACATTGCAATATGGAGAATCAAGCGGCCACTCGCAAAGCTTTGCCGTCCACCAAATTCATAAACATAGCCTCGCTCACCGCCCGCATTTTGCCCATCAGCGGCAGGGCCTCGACACAAACGCGCTAATAAGCGCCAGAGCCAAGCGAGTCTTCTAGCCACGAAATATATTCATGCGAAAATGCTGTGGCAGGCCATTGGCCAGAGGATGCGCACCGCACAGATCACCCCGCCCAATTCCCACTTCTGCAGCCCGCGCCAGCCGCACTTTGCCTCCCAAAGCTTCGGCCAAGAGCTACATTCCCAAACACACGCCAAAAAAGGGCCGATTACAATTGAAAGCCGATCCGCGGATCGCTACTTTCTCATCCACCAACCACGGGTGCTGGGTTTCATCCCACACATCCATCGCACCCCCCATCACCAGCATAAAATCGTAAGGCGCGCGAGATGGAGTTTCCTCGCCCCTATGCAGATGAATAACGTCAAGCACCGCACCGCGGTTGGTCAAAAACTCACCGCATAATCCGGGAGGTTCATCGTCTATATGTTGCAAAGCGATTGCTCTGGGAATCATGACCAGGGTCCACAAATACGGTTTGAACGCGCTACATTGGGCTTGATTGCGCCAAGACAATGATTCGTTTGTCGCAGCTGTAAAATTTGCACGTGATAGGTAAACAACAGATGACGAACCCGATTATCGCTGAAATCACTCGCGGCCCCATAGTGGAAAGCCGCCACACCGGCGCCTTCGTCGTTACAGATGCACAGGGAAAAACCGTGCTCAGCGGCGGCGATTTCGAAAAACTAACCTACCCACGTTCGGCCATTAAGGCTTTCCAATGCCTGCCAGTGATTGAAAGCGGTGCGGCCAATCATTTCGGTTTGTATGATGAGGAAATCGCCCTGTGTTGCGCCTCCCATGATGGCCAACCAGAGCATGTGCTTGTGGCCCGCTCGATCCTCACAAAAATCGGCGTGGATGAGATCTGTTACGAATGCGGTGCGCAATGGCCCACGTCGCGTGCAGCTAGCTTTCAGTTGGTGCGTGACGGCCAGGTGGCAGCGCAAGTCCACAATAATTGCTCAGGAAAACACGCCGGCATGCTGGCTTTAGCCAAGCACTTGGGTGTGGATATTAAAGGCTATGTAAAGCCAGATCACGCCGTGCAGCGCGCCATTGCCAAAACCATTGAGAAAATCTGCGATGTAGATCTATCCACAGCACCGATGGGTGTTGATGGCTGCTCGGTTCCCACCTGGGCCATGTCGCTGAAAAATGTGGCCATGGGCTTTGCCCGTTTGCCTGTGTCAGCAGCAGGCCAACGCATAATTTCGGCCGCCCGCAATCATCCGTTTATGATTGCAGGCACAACCCGTTTTGATACAAAAGTCATGGAAGCCATCCCGCGCCTTTTTTTAAAGTATGGCGCAGAAGGGGTATATTGCGGGAGCATTCCTCATGCCGGATTAGGCTTTGCCATAAAGTGTGATGATGGCGCGGCTCGCGCCGTCGAAGTGGCGGCAGCGGGCCTCATGCTCAAACTTGATGTGTGGACAGAACATGAGATCGAAAAGCTAAAATCTTTCCAGCACGACACCATGACCAATTGGCGCAAGATCCAAGTGGGAGAGATCCACGCTAGCGTGTAACAATATTATTGCTGAGCGTCGCATTGGCTGAAACTACTGAACCTTGAAGCATCAAATCCTCCGTCGCGGCCGTTTCACCATCCATACCTTGAATAGCGGCCAAAGAAGCATTTTGAATCATATTGCCTGAAATCAAAACTTTCCCTGCACCTTCGGTTGCTGAATAGGTAATGCCCTTTGCACAATTGCGGATAATATTGCCTTGGGCTGTAAGGTTTCGGGCATAGGTGCCCCAACCCAAATTGATGGCGAAGGATTCGATATCCTCGATTACATTGTTGCTCACCAGCGTATCCGCTTCGGCATGAATGCCATGCCCAACGCGAGCATTGATAGTGGTGCCGCGCTTGGCATTGCGAATAATATTTCCTGTGACCAAAGCTAATCTTCCGCCCACATCAAAATTTGTAACGGATATGCCAAAGGCGATATCTTCAATAATATTATTGGCGACAACTGCACCATCAAATGAAAACTCAACATAAAGCGCTGTCTCACCAGCTCGAGAAATGGAGTTTCCGATCACTTGCGTGTTGCCCGCTGATACAACCCGTATTCCAGAGAAGGCGGCATCGCTCACCCGATTATTGGCAATTATCACATTGCCCGCGACATAAACATTGATCGCATTTCCATTTTGCCCATCACCACCGGCATTGGCTTTAATGTTAGAAACACGATTACCTAGAATGAGCGAGCCATCTGGGCCAGACTTATCGCGCCAAACTTGAATACCATTATTGCCGATATCTGAAACTTCATTGCCAGAAATTTCAAGACCTAGAGAGTTATTGGCAAACAACGCAGAAACTCCAAGATTATTAAACTCATTCCCAGTGATCCGACCCGAACACGTCTCCAGTTTTAGACCGCTAAATGGAGAATTTTTGAAACCACAATTTTCGATCTTTAATTGGTTGCAACCCGCTGCTATAACGACAGCGCTCCGCGATAATTCATCCGTAGACGGAACATCTTTGCCAAAGAAATCTATTCCTGTGAGTGTCACATGGCTCGCGTCGCTAAGCGTGAGGACTGGTCCCCCTTCAAGAGAAATTAACTGTGTCTTGCCTCTCACACCTTGCAAATGAACCGGACCAGAAATGCGCAAACCTGCCGTTGAGATAGGGCCAGCGGGCAATTGCACCAGACCGCCCGCTTCAATCGCTTTATCAATTTCATCTTGTAAATTATTGAATTTAAGAGTTTTTGCCAACACAACAGTTGGCATCCCGTTGCCAAACAAAGACGCAGCAGACAACAACGATCGACGCGCAATATTCATAGTGACACACTCCTCCGGTTCACTATGCAATTATGCAGCCGCGATTATTTCTTCAAGACTAATTTCATCACACGATGCCCCGCTGCAGGAATCAGCGCTTTGAAATCGCTCAGTTTGGTGTGGGGCATCAAAAAACAATCATCGCCTTTAAATGAAATGAATGTCACTTTTGATCACATTATCACAAGCAAGCGGATGAATATAAATCGCATCGGGTTGAACATTAGCGAACACATATCCAGACTCCTTGCCAACTTCTCGAAATTGCACAAGCCACCATTCTTTCGAAACTGGAATGAACAGCGCTACATCAGATTTAGTCTTATCTTTCACCACATAATGCTTGCCGTTTGCCACAAATTTCATGTCTTCGCCGTCACGTTTCCACTTGTCTTTGTCCAGAATGAAAGGGGTGTATGTCCCGCCGACCTTGCCCAAAAGCAACTCGCCCTGCGATTGGTCAAAATTAGGTAATGAGGATTGTAACACGCAACCA
>JANMWK010000188.1:0-10313 GCA_031393975.1 Hyphomicrobiales bacterium | reverse complement strand
AACCGTCCGGCCATTTACAATTCTCTCCATTGCTGATCATGTGCGACTATAGCCAACTCAAGAGCCCTGTCCATGACTGACGAAGAACTATGTTATTTGCCTGCTACCGAGGCTCTAAGACTCTTTAAATCGCGCAAACTTTCACCCGTCGAATTATTGGATGCCATTGTTAAGCGTTCCACAAGACTGAACTCCAGCATCAATTGCTTTGCCGAGCAATATTTTGACGAAGCCCGATTGACAGCCCAAAAAGCCGAAGCCTTATATGCGAAAGACTCCAAAATCGCTGCTCTCGCAGGGCTTCCCTTGGTCGTAAAAGATGCCCAAAGGGTGAATGGAAAGCGCACCACGCATGGGTCACTGATTTTCAAAGATGCCAAACCAGAAGATCGTTCTGATCCCATGATCGAGCGATTGGAAATTGCAGGGGCTAATATTATCGCACGCACCACGACACCAGAATTCTGTCTCTCGGGTGCGTGTCATTCCCGGGCTTGGGGTGTGACGCATAATCCTTGGAATTTAGAATATGGCCCGGGCGGCTCATCAGGTGGTTCTGGCGCAGCCCTTGCGGCAGGCTTCACAACGCTTGCAACCGGAACGGACATTGGCGGCTCCATCCGCATTCCGGCTTCGGTCTGCGGTGTTGTCGGGTTCAAGCCCCCGCACGGTCGAAACCCCGATGGCCCACCATCTAATTTTGATCGCTTCAATCATTGCGGTCCAATGACCAGAACTGTGGCAGATGCCGCTCTGATGCAGAACATCACATCAGGTGCACACGCCCACGACCACGATTCACTCCGTACACGGATTAAATTGCCAACTGAGCCAGCATCAATCAAAGGGATGAAAATCGCCTATTCCATTGATTTTGGTTATGTGAATGTTGATCCTGAAGTGCGTAAAAATACGCTCAACGCGCTCGATGTGTTTAGAAACGCAGGTGCAATTGTTGAGGAAGTTGATCTCGGCTGGACCGAGGAGGTCGATCGCGACTGTATGCATTGGTTTAGTACCATGAATTTTGGTCGCCAAACAATTTGGCATCAAAAAGATAAAGCCCATTTGATGACTGACTATGCCTTGAAAACCGCCGAGGCCATAAAGCATGGTACGAACATGGATGATGTTCATAAGCCTTGGGCGCGCGCCCATCAAATGTATCAAACCTTGGGACCCATTTTGGAAAAATATGAGGTGCTGATTTGCCCAACACTCAATGGGCCTGCGGTTAAAGCGAGCCACGACCCCTGGGATCAATCATTCACGGTCAACGGCAAAAAGGCTGATCCTGAATATGGCTGGGTAATGACACATCAATTTAATATGCTGCAGAATTTGCCCGTGCTGGCGGCACCCTCTGGCCACGCTGGGAATAAGGTGCCGACCGGCATTCAAATTGTCGGCCGCAGCTTTGATGATGAAACGGTCTTCCGTGCTGGCTTAGCCTATGAAAGTCAGTGTGGCGGATGGTTTAAATCACCCGCCACACGACCCGTATTCAATAAGGGCTGATAGCAAAAATGCGCCCTGTCGCACTCTTTACGCGAATGCGCAGACGCTGACCGTCACGCAATGCGGTAAAGCCATAGTCGCGCCCCGCACAATCATAGGCTTGAACGTGGCGAAAACCTGTCTGGCGCAAAGAGTCACCGATGTCTGAGCAGCTGTTTCCAGAATTACCAAATTGAAAACTGAAAACCGCTCCTTGATCAGAACCATAACCATAAGGATTGTCATTAAAGACCGGATAGTTTGGTTGGCGATAATGCCGGCGCGGCGGCGCGGGAGGAGGATAACCATTGCCGCCATCATAGACTGGAGGAGTCGGTCCGGGGGGTTGATAGCCATTGCCATAATCTTGGTAGCAACGCTGATCATCTGGATTTTCAAAGCAATAACGACTTGCTGCACTGGCTTGAGAAATTAAGCCAACCGCAGCAGTGGCGGTAACCAAACCGGCAATGAGAAATTTTTTCATGGGATCTCCCCGTTGTTCGACAGGTTATTCATTCCCATGAAATTCAGGCGAGGTCACGTCGTCATTGTGATTAAACTGCGGCGGCGCTAATGCGGCCTTAGTTAACAACCACAAATGAAATCTTCCCAACGCCCGAATGCGTGAGTCCAATAACATTAGCGGCACCCAAGCTCAAATCCAAAATACGTCCCCGTATAAAAGGTCCGCGGTCGTTAACCCGCACTAAAACGGATTTTCCGGTTTTCAGGTTGGTCACGCGCAACTTAGTTCCAAAGGGAAGCTTGCGGTGTGCGGCTGTCAAACCCATGGGCTTGAAATGTTCACCATTGGCGGTCAACCGACCCGATTTATAGAAGGAAGCCCAACCTGAGTTCAAAGCCTGAGCAGGTGCGGCCAGCATTAAAGCGGCCAACGCAGAAATCAAAATACGTTTCATAAATTACAAACCCCGTTATATTGCAGTGCAACATAGAGGAGTTTAAGGCGAAATTGTGGCAAGCCTAGATTGCAGCTTCGACCATGATTTCAACGTCAAATTCAGGTGCGGCCAGCTTTGCCTCAACAGTGGCACGGGCTGGGGTGTGACCTTGGGGCACCCACGCATCCCATGCTTCATTCATGGGGGCAAAGTTTGCTATATCTGTGAGCCAGATGTTGGCTTTCAAAATTTTGTTCTTGTCCGTGCCCGCTTGCTTCAGCGCTGCGTCAATCAACGAGAGAATTTCAGCGGTCTGTTCTTTCACCGACTTGCCTGCCATTTTTTCGGCAACAAAGCCCGACGTGTAAACCTTGCCGCCATGCACAACAGCTTCGCTCATGCGCTTGCCGACGCCAATACGTTGAATTGTCATTTCAGTCTCCATGTTAATCAGCGCTGTCTAAACCACTGCTTCAATCACTGCAAGCAAGGCGCGGGGCAAAACCTCAAACGCATAGGGTGCATGCAGCCGCTCCAGCCAGTGATGATAGTCCCGGCCCCAAGGCCCGATATTGATGCAAGGATAACCGGCGGCGTTCGCCATCGCAAAGCTTGAACCCCAAATAGGCGTGTTCGTTGCCACAACAGACATGTCGCCAGAAGCCTCACCAAAAAAACTCATGTCTGAAATGCCCGCAAAATATTTGAGCGTTCCAATGTCGAATGGGATTAAAGCGGCAGTGATCTGTTTTTCAAGCGCACCATCAGCCAGTGAAACCGATGGATAGGGAATGGAGCCAAATCCCAAAATCACAGCAGGCCCCACCAAACCAGATTGCGCCCACACGAATTCCGTGAGCAGTTTCGAGCGCTCGGGAAAATCCAGATGCGTGAGTAGCGCAATTTCATTGGCCTTGCTCGCAATCACTTCTAACTTCACTGACTTCGCCACATCAGCGTAACACATCACACGCACGGTGCATTTCACCCGCGCCTGAGCCCGCTTCATCGCGCGTGTTGCGTGCTCACTGGAAATCGAAAACACCTCAGCGGCTGAACGCCGATGTTGCATGGTGTTCCAATAGATCCAGCAGGCCGCGGGCGTGGTCACATTGTAACCCTGCTTCAAATCCTTGGCCTGCAAACATGTGGGAGGAGCTGCCACTTCATCACCAGTTGTTTCTGAAAGTTCAGGCGACAATTCAAATTCGATGATCAGTTCGGCTGCCAGATAAGCGGCATTCGACCCATCTTGAGGATAGCCCGCATGGGCCTCTTTGCCCACGACGTAAGCTGTGACCAGTTGCTTGCCGATAGACCCCATGGTGGCCACACGGGCTTTGGAGCCATCGCCTTGATCGGAAATAGCATCAAGATTGATCAACAGTTTAATGTCGAGATCATGCTCTGCCGCAAGCTCTTTCAAACGCGGCGCTGCAGCTCTTGCACCTGCTGAACGGTCCTCTTCGTCAGACACCGCAATAAACAAAAGTGTTGCATCACCATGATAAGCTTCCATCGCAGCAAAGCCCGCTGCTAGACCAGCCTTCATATCAAGCAACCCGCGCCCCGGCAAAAATTCTCCACTTTCAAAATCGGCGAGCGCCAAATCATTCTCGCCACTGGCTTTAAGTTTCGCAATAATTTCGGGCAAAAGTTTTTCTGCTTCAAAGGCCAGAGTTTGGAGCGAATTGTAGCCATCAATCGGCACCACATCAAAATGTCCGCTGAGAACCACCGTCTTATTGGTACGCCCCCGTTTCAAAGCAAAAACATTGCTGCGCCCCGCCGCATCACCCAAAATAGGTTCAATCCACGTGCGACCAAACCCTTCAATATAATCCGCAAGACGCAACGCAAATTGCGCTTCGTCATTAGATCCCGTCACCGATGGCCAAGACGTGAATGTCAGCGCAATATCCCGCGCCCGCGCCGCAAGATCATTTTTCATGCGAACGTTGCATCATGGGCCAGCACCGCATTCAGCAACACTTGGGCGCCCGCCCCACATTCATCCAGCGTGGTCGACTCCGCTTCATTGTGTGAAATGCCACCCAAACAAGGAACAAAAATCATCGTGGTGGGAGCTACTCGTGAAATATAAGCCGCATCATGGCCCGCCCCCGAAGCCATCTCGCGGGAAGAATATCCGGCTTGCTTTGCGCCTTGGCGCACACACTCTATGAGCGCTGGCGCAAACTTCACAGCAGGCGATTTCCAAATACATTTTTCTTCAAATGTTACGTGTGACTGCTCGGCAATTTTTGGCAGCGCTTCACGAAAGGCTACTTCCATTTTATCCAGCAGCATCTCATCAGGATGGCGAAGATCAACCGTGAAGAACACTTCCCCTGGCACCACATTGCGGCTGTTGGGACGGTTCTCAATCAACCCCACCGAAGCAACCCCCGGCAAATGGCTCATGCCCACCTGATCAATCGCTTCAATCATCCGCGCGGAAGCCAGCAAGGCGTTTTTGCGAAGCTTCATAGGTGTAGCTCCAGTATGGCTTTCCTGACCCGTCACCATCACCTCATACCACCGCATGCCTTGCACACCGGTCACCACACCGATCATCTTTTCTTCAGCTTCCAAAATTGGTCCCTGCTCAATATGTAACTCGAACATCGATTCAAATTTAATCGCGCCCGCCTTGTGTTCTCCTTTGTAGCCAATGCGCGAAAGCTCATCACCCAATTTTACCCCCGCGCGGTCTTCACGCGCATAGGCAAACTCTGGCGAGAACACGCCTGCATAAACACCAGAACAGAGCATGGCAGGCGCAAAGCGCGAGCCCTCCTCATTGGTCCAATTCACTATCATGATTGGCGCGTTGGTGTCATATCCCATGTCCACCAGACTGCGCAAAGCCTCCAGTGCCCCCAGCACGCCCAGCACACCATCAAACTTGCCGCCCGTAGGCTGCGTATCCAGATGAGACCCCATGGCAATGGGTAAAATATCCTTCTTGCCAGCACGGGTGGCAAACATGTTTCCCACCTCATCCACCTGAACAGTGCAGCCCAGCTTCTCACACTCGGCTTTGAACCAGTCACGCACCTTCCTGTCTTCATCAGAAACCGTGAGCCGCTTGATGCCACCCTTAGGTGTTGCCCCAAATTGCGCCGTTTCCATCAGGCTATCCCACAATCTTTGGGGGTTGATGGTCAGATTGGTTTTCGAATTCAAGGTTGATTCTCCGGTGCAAACATTAGGTTACAAGCCCTAATTTGTCGGCTATTGCTGGCAATGCGTCAAGGGCGCAAATCGGAAAGACACCATGACAAAAACAATCCGGGCAAGCTGGCTGATTTCATGCTCACGCAATTTGCTGAAGGCTCCGCCGATCCTTTAGCCAAATTGGAGAAAGCCGAATTCTCCCGCACTTTGAGCGATGGCACAGTTTTGAAGGGCCTCAAGGCCTCGCTCAAATCAGAAAAAGACGATGTTGCAATTGAAGTGCTGGCGGCTGATCAGGGTGTGGGCGGGGTAGTCGCAATTTCACGTTTCAACAACGATGCAAACGCCGATGAAAAAAAGATCATTGAACGCTTTTGGACAACCTTGAAAATCAAGAAGTGATTTTCCGTTCAAGCCTCGTTGCCATCATGCAATGCCAAATCGGCCGGGCCCAAACGATCGGAAACCGAATTATGCTGGTGCCAATAGGGATAGGGCAGTGGAATTTTGCTCACATCATCAAGAATCTTCCGCTCCTCAGCCGCCAGCACCAGCGAAGCCGAAGCAAGATTGTCTTTCAACTGCGCCTCATTGCGCGCCCCGATAACGAGCGACGCCACACCGGGCCTGCCTGCCGTCCATGCCAGTGCAACTTGCGCCGCCGAAACACCGCGCCCTTCACCCACCGCAACCAAAGCATCAATGATTTTATAAAGCCGTTCCTGGTCGCGGATCGGCGGCTCAGTCCAGCCCGACAAATGACGCGAAACTTCAGGCGATGAATTGCGCCGGAACTTTCCGGAAAGCAGTCCGCCCGCAATGGGGCTCCACACCTGAACACCAACCCCTTGGTCAACAGCAATGGGCAGCAACTCATATTCTGCCTCACGGGCTTGAATGGTGTAGTGAATTTGCTGCACGACAAATTTGTGGAACCGATTGCGTTCCGAACTCATCATGCACTTCATGATGTGCCAGCCGGAAAAATTGGAGCAGCCGATGTAACGTACTTTTCCATGGCGAACGAGCGTATCAAGGGCTGCCATGGTTTCATCCACAGGCGTCTGCCCATCCCATTCATGCATGAAATAAACGTCAATATGGTCGCGCTGCAGCCGCTTCAAACTGGCTTCGCACTGCTGAATGATATGAAAGCGCGAAAGCCCCTGTTCATTCGGCCCCGCTCCCATGCCAAACCGCACTTTGGTGCCCACCAATAACTGGTTGGAGCGGCTTTTCAAAATTTCACCCAGCGCCTCTTCGGATCGGCCTTTGGTGTAAGCATTCGACGTGTCAAAAAAATTGACACCATGATCAACAGCCATATCAACAAGACGCGACGCAGCTTTAATATCCAGACCGCCAGGAATATCAAAAAATCCTTCACCCGAGAAATTCATCGTGCCCAGCGTGTGCAGTGAAACTTTAAGTCCCGACGATCCGAGATTACGATATTCCATGAGTGTCCCTCGTGATTATTTCTTTTCAACTTGCGGATAGGCAAACAGAAATTGCCAAATACAATAAACTAAAGTAGCCCCCGCAATGGTGGTCCACATGCCATCATGCCAGCTAAAAATCTCTAAACCAAACCAAACGGCCACACACGCAACAATAGCAATGCGCCGCCATAGCGGATTATAAAAGGGGTGCGGGTTAATGCCGATGTTCATGGGCAGAAATTAACCCCAATAAGCCAAACAAAGCAATCAACTTGTCTTAGTGTTTTATAGTCAGGTAAAGTTGCGGCCTCAGGTGCTGCGGCAAACGCCATCGCCATATTTACGGATCGATTGAAATCCGCGTTTAAAGATTTAAGTTTGATCAAAGGCCGGAAGTAATCTGCCCAGACAAATTCCATATAGGGTGTAAGTGTCTTAACGAACCCGCCCTCTTGGCGCACCACGCCAGACAATCTGCGATAAGGATCATCCTCCATATCCATCAGATCGTCCGGAATCCCCAGAATTCCGGTAGCGCTAGTTTTGAGAGGTCAGCCTCGACCACCACAGGTGCTGTTTTGAAACCTTCCTTCATCAAGGCAAAACCCAGATGATGATGATCAATAATATGGATTTGGTCGTTTGGCCCCAGTACAACACGCAAGCGGTTTGCCAGAATAAAATCCACCAATTCCTGCGGCTTGCGTTCACGCTCGCGCAAACCCTTGCGTTTCATTTTGACTAAACGCATGCCCACCGCAATTTGCGTGGGCCGCAGCAGCTTCACGGCAATGCTGAGAACGGTCATGGGTTCAATCCTTCATGCGTTTGGGTTCAGTGTCATCAATATCTTCGGGCAGCTTGCGCACCGCTTCAATGCGATGTTCAACGTAATGAAAAATACTATTGCCAATAATCACCAGCGCAGTTGGTTCAGCGCCCACCATGAGGCGACCAAATCCAGTCAGGCACCCCACCAATGATCCCGCCACATAAAAGGGCAACCACAAGTCGCACGAGAATGTCTTGGTCTTGCATGAAGGTAACATGATTGAGTGGAATTTTTGCACTATTACAAATCAGACAGGCTCACGCGATGCGCATGTCGGTATGCACAAAATCATCGCCCTTGCAAAGCAGCGAAACGTGATGAACCTTGGCGCAAGCATAAGAAAAACAATCACCCATAGTCAGCGCCGCGCGGTGACGACCTTTGCCAAAGCGATCAAAAGCGAGAATTGCTTCGCGGCCGATATCTGCGTCGATGGGTATGATGACTGCACCGGATTCACGAACAAACTCATCAACGAAAGCAACCGCCGCCTCTATCGAAATTTCTTTTTTGCGCGTTATAGCCAATGCTGCTTCATACAGCGTGAGAGCAGAGGTGCTGACTTCAGCTGAATTCTTAAGTGAAAGTTCTAAACGCTCTTTCTCAGGTTCAAATGTAACAATTGCGACAAGTGCTGATGCATCAACAAACACTAAAGATCACCAGACATTTCATCATAAAATGCCTTGTCGGCTTTAAGGCCCGTATCTGGATATTGGGCAAGCCGTTCAGCCAAGGCATTTAAACGCGCTGGCAAATCTTTGCGGCGCTCCTTGCGCAGTTCGTTTTCGACAGCGCAGTTAATGGCCTCAGTTAATGTCTGACCGCGCAATGCCGCCAGCTTACGCACATTTTCATCTGTGGTTGGGTCTTTGATGTATATAGACATTCTTGACTTCCTTTATATACATAGTATATACCAATGTAGATAAAAGTCAAGTTTGGAATTAAATCTCCCAGTCCAAAACCAAAACACCCTCAATGCCGCCTTCACATGCCGCCACAATCATGGAGCCCACTTTTTGGTGGGCCGGATGCGGTAAATAAGCATCCCGCGCCGCTGCATCAACAAAATCCACCGTAAAGGCGTGAGTGAACCCACGCTGCAACCCTTCAGGGCTGCAATCTGAACCACAGCGAATGTCGATAATGCCGGGGATTTGCGATTGCAGGGCTTTGAGGGCGGAGAAGATTTGCGGGGCTTGAGCCGCATTACGAAGTTTTAGGAGGACGACGTGTCTGATCATTTTCTAATACTCAATCTCCACTTTCCCTCATGCTGAGGTGCGAGCCTTCGCGAGCCTCGAAGCATTCTCACCCCATCAACCAACCCTTCGAGGCCCGCAAAGAAGCAGGCACCTCAGGGTGAGGGAGTTCTTACAAAACTCACTTATGTTGTCGTACAATTTCTCCAAGAAGCACTTCTAGAATTTTCATGGAATCATCAAGCTTTTTCCGAGTCTTGTCGCCAGATGGCTGGCCAAACAACACTGATCTGGCTTCCATCAGCATACAACGCTCTCCGTTTGTGTTTGGTTTTTCGTCAGCATATTCCACAAGCATGTCTGCGGCATTCCACAAATCATTCCTTACATCAAACATCGTTTGAATCGCAGTATCTATCTTTTTGTCAAAAACAAAAATTCTTGTTTGAATCTGAGCCTTTCTTAACGTGATGAACAGTTCGGCATGATCTTGAATGAATTGCATGCGCCTTTGATAAATGTATCGAGGATCTGAGGCTTTTTCCCTTGGTACTGAGGAAAGTGGATTTCTTGCAGAAGACAGAACATCCAGAATTTCAAATGACGTTGATAGAATGTTTGCGGCTAAATCCACTCTTTTTTGGGTTCTAGCTTGCTCTCGCCAAGAACCAAGCTGATACCAAGCAACCGCCAAACCGAATCCAACAAATACTGCGGACACTAGATTGCTTAGAGAGCCAATCCAATCTGTGATCCACGGACCTGTTGAAGTTTCAATCATGTCAGCACCATCCTGCGCAACTGATCTCAAGGCGTAACATCCATCCTACTAACCCCCTTCGGCTGGATCACACCCTTCCAAATCGCATTCGCCTGATGCACGGGGGCGTTGGGTTTACGCGGCACGAAATCGCCGTCGCCTGCCTTGGCCCGCATGTCGCCCTGCTCCCAGGCCACCTTGCCACGTGAGATCACCGTCTTCGGCGCACCTTTGCATTCGAAACCTTCGAACACATTATAATCAATGCGGCTGATTTGTTTGGAAACCGTGATCTTCTTGGTGGCGGCGGGATCCCACACCACAATATCCGCATCACTGCCCACCATCACAGCACCTTTGCGCGGATACATATTTAAAATACGCGCGATGTTGGTGGAGGTGACGGCCACAAATTCTTCGCGCGTCAGGCGGCCGGTGTTCACGCCTGCCGTCCATAACACGGGCATACGGTCTTCGAGCCCACCCGTGCCA